>DKBA01000215.1:12481-34135 GCA_002450985.1 Acidimicrobiia bacterium UBA6912 | reverse complement strand
CAGCGTCTTGCCGGTGCCGGGCGCTCCCGACAGGAGCACGCCGCGAGGGATCGCGGCGCCGAGCTTGGTGTACTTGCCGGGGTCGCGGAGGAAGTCGACGACCTCGATGAGCTCCTCCTCGGCTTCGTCGATCCCGGCTACGTCGTCGAAGGTCGTGCGGTCCGAGCTCTGCTCGTAGCGCTTGGCGCGGCTCGAGCCGAGCCCGCCGATGGCGCCGAGCGACTGGCCGGCGCGGCGGTAGAAGCTGAAGAACAGCCACAGGAGCAAGAGCGTCGGGCCGAAGCCGAAGACGATCTGTTGCCACAGCGGCGCCGGCTGGTTCGGCGGCTCCGCATTCACCGTGACGTCGTTGTCCACGAGCTTCTGGAGGAGGTTGTCCTCGGCGAAGGTGGGGCGCTCCGTGGTGAATCCCGTGGAGGTGACATTGGGGTCGCTCGGGCTGGCCACCGCTTCCTTGAAGGTCCCTTGGATGGTCTCCCCGGTGGACACGACCGATTCGACGTTGCCGGCATCGAGCTGTTGGATGAACTCCGTATAGGGAACGCGGATGGACGGCTCCGGCCCGAGCACGGCATTCGTGATCACCCAGTTGAGGGCGAGCAGCACGAGGAAGACGGCCCAGAACCAACCCCGCGGGATGCGGCTCCGCCACCCTGCGTCTGGCTTCTTCTTGTCGTCTGGCATCCCCTCGACCCGCCAGCCGGGCTGCCCGGGTTCCTTCTTCTCGTCCTGTGGTGTCCGGGATGTCATCGTTCTTTCCTGGCTGCGTGGTCCGAGGCTACCGAGCCGGTGTGTCAAATGCCCCGGCCGGGCAGCTCGTGCGGTCGTCGGTGGGCTCGTCGGCCAACTTGGGCGATGATTCACCGCGCCCGCTCGGTTTGGTGGCAGGCGGATGTCCGCCGTCCACCTCACCGCAGGTTCCAATGAGCATGATCGGGCCGCGGGGGAGGCGCACTAGAGTCGCCGCGGCCGACAAGGATTGGTATGGAGCTCAAGCCCTACGCAGACGCAACCTCCTTCCCGTTCGGGCATCTCGTCATCCGCGACATGACGCCGGACAGCTTCGAGCGCCTCTCGCTCGCAGAGGTCGAGGTGCCCATCGGGGCGGAGAACCCGCCGTACGCCGAAGCGGAGAAGGAGAAGGTGTACGTCGGGATATCGGGCGAGATCGAGTTCGTGGTGGGTGGCGAGTCCGCCCGGGTCACCCAGGGCGACGTGCTGGTGGTGCGGGCCGGTGAGCACTACTCGTTCCACAACGGCGGGTATGAGATGGGCAGGCTGCTGCTGCTCCAAGTGCCGAGCGATTGACCCGAGGTATTGGTACTCGGTACCCAGTACTCAGTACTCAGTACTTAGTACCCATCTCCTACGCCGCCAGCGGGACCACGTACCGCCAGGTCGCCGTGAAGTGCAAGACCGAAGCCGTCACGACGAGCACGTGGAACGCCTCGTGGTACGAGAACACCCGCGGCCACAGCCTGGGGCGCTGGGTGACGAGCATCACCATGCCCACGGTGTACAGCACGCCACCTGCGGCAAACCAGGCGACGGCGGCGATGCCGGCGTTCGAGGCGAACGGCCACATGATGAAGAGCGCCAGCCAGCCGAGGGTCGTCATCAGTGCGATCCCGAACGTGTTGCGGTCCCGAGGGAACAGCAACTGCTGGCCGATGCCGACTGCGGCGATCCCCCATGCACCGACGAGGCTGATCACCGACAGCGTGCCGTCGAGGGCGATGGCCGACACCGGCGTGTAGGTCCCGGCGATGAGCACGAAGATCATCGCGTGGTCGGCCCGCTGCATGCGCCTCTTCCACACCTGCCGCCACGGGATCGAGTGGTACAGCGAGCTCGTCGTGTAGAGAGCGACGAGACCGATGCCGAACGCGGCGAGCGCGAGACGGCTCGGCCACGACGGGGCATGCACCAGCATGAAGATCGTTCCCGCTGCTGCCAGCACCGCCGAGCCGCCGTGCAGGAACCCGCGCACGGGGTTCTGCATCCGGCCCAGCGTGAGTCGTTCCGTCGTCGGAATGTTCACCGGCGAGAGAGTAACCGGTCCCGGGGACTGGGCAACGGGGCGATCGTCCTGATCTGGGTCCGGTCGCCACGGGCGCCCGCTGCGGTCACGGCGCGATAATCGGTGTGGAATGGAGCCGCTGCGTATCGCAAACTGCTCGGGTTTCTTCGGCGACCGCCTCTCAGCCGCGCGGGAGATGGTCGAAGGAGGGCCGATCGACGTCCTGACCGGCGACTACCTCGCCGAGCTGACCATGGCCATTCTCGCCAGACGCAGGATGCGCGATCCCGACGGCGGATACGTTCCCACCTTTCTCACGCAGGTCGAGGAGGTGCTGGCCACCTGTGTGGAACGGGGAATCCGGGTCGTCGCCAACGCCGGGGGGCTGAATCCCCGCGGTCTCGCGGCCGCCGTCGCCGGTCTCGCGGAACGTCTCGGGATCGCGGTCGCCGTGGCCGCAGTGACGGGTGACGACGTCGCGGCCCATGCCGGCGAGCTGCACCACTCGGTCACGGGTGAGACGATGGCCGAGCGTGGGCTGATCCCGCTCACCGCCAACGCCTACCTGGGTGGATGGGGGATCGCCGAGGCGCTGCGGCGCGGGGTGGACGTCGTCGTCACCGGCCGCGTGGCCGACGCCTCGCTGGCGGTGGGTCCGGCGGCGTGGCACCACGGGTGGCAACGTGACGACTGGGATGCGCTGGCCGGCGCGGTCGTCGCCGGGCACGTCATCGAGTGTGGTGCGCAGGCAACGGGCGGCAACTACAGCTTCTTCGCCGAGGTCGCCGATCTCGGTGACGTCGGATTCCCCATCGCCGAGATCGCCGGCGACGGGTCCTCGGTCATCACCAAGCATCCCGGCACGGGCGGGGCGGTGACGACCGGCACCGTCACGGCACAACTCCTCTACGAGATCGGGGGCCCTCGCTACCTCAACCCGGACGTGGTGGCACGCCTCGACACGGTGCGCCTCACGGACGCAGGCCACGACCGGGTACAGATCGCAACCGTGAGGGGCGAGCCGCCGCCACCTACGACCAAGGTCGCCGCAGTCGGCCTCGCCGGATACCGCAACAGCGTGACGTTCGTGATTCCCGGCCTCGACGTGGAGGCCAAGGCGGCGGTGGCGGAGGAGGGCCTGTGGCGCCGCGTCGGGGGCCGCGAGCGGTACGCCGACGTCGATGTGCAGCTCCTCCGCACGGACCACGAGGACCCGTCGACGGTCGAGGCGTCGTTCGCCCACCTGAAGGTCACGGTGAGCGATCCGGACGCCACGAAGGTGGGTCGGGCGTTCTCCAACGCCGCGGTCGAGCTCGCGCTGGCGAGCTACCCGGGNNCCGCAGCGGGAGACGACGGTCGAGGTCGGTGACGAGGTGCTCACCGTTGCCCCGGCGCCTTCCCATGCGGTGGTTCCGGCCCAGGTCTCTTTGGCAGAATCCGGAGACGATGTGCCCCTCGATCCACCCCCCGCGGAGCCAACGGTTCGTATCCCGCTGGGGCGCGTTGTCGGGGCCCGATCCGGTGACAAGGGAGGGGACGCCAACGTGGGCGTGTGGACGCGCTCAGACGATGCCTTTGCCTGGTTGACGGGGTATCTCACGAGCGACCGCCTCGGGAAGCTGCTTCCCGAGGCGGTCGCTTCACTCGCGGTCGAACGCTATGTGTTCCCCCGACTGCGTGCGGTCAACTTCATCCTGCGCGGTTACCTCGGCGAAGGCGTCGCTTCGTCGCCCAAATGGGATCCCCAGGCGAAGGCGCTTGCCGAGTACCTCAGGGCTCGTCTCGTCGACGTTCCCGAGAGGCTGGTGGCCTCATGAGGTCAGGATGTCCGCGAAAGGCCCGCCTTGCGCAGCACACCGGCCGGCACCCCCGCTTCGCGCCATGCGGCGTAGGAGATGCCTTTTCGCTCCGAGTATCCCTTTGCGTGGTCGATGAATCCCTCTTCGAGTGCGTCGAGGTCCGCAGAGGCCTCGACGCGCTTCAGCGCTTCGACGGCGTCGAGCCGCTGTTGGACGAGATCCACCTTCTTGAGGGGGTCCGTCTCGGCGGCGAGTTTCTCGTCGAGCCGGTCGATCCTCGCCTGGAGACTCTCCGGAGTGACCGGGCGTCCCGGCCGCCGATTACCGAGGGCTTCGAGGTACGCCTTGATGGCGCGAGCCTCGCGGCGCCCACGAGCGAGCGCGTCTTTGTGTTCCTTGCTCATTGGCATGGGCTGGCAACCTCCACGTTGCGGAACGGCTTTGACGCAATGATGCCACAAATCGACCCGCCGCTGATCCGCCGGGCAACCTCTTTATCTGGGGGCGATGAGGAACCATGAAGGTAAAAGAGACGATCAAACGGCCGCTCTATCGCGCATACGAGAGACGCATCCTCCAGCACCTCGATCGCTCGCGGCTCCCCCGCCACATCGGTGTGATTCACGATGGGCACCGTCGCTATGCGCGTACGGAGGGGCTGCCCGATTACGCTTCCTCGTACCGGGTGGGGATGGCGAAATTCGTCGAGTTCCTCGGGTGGGCCGAAGAGCTCCAGATCCCCGCCGTCACGTGCTGGCTGCTGTCCAAGGAGAACCTGAGTCGCCCTGCCGAGGAGCTCGAACCCTATTACGACGTGCTCGTTGAGCTGTTCGCCCGGATCCCGGATGCCCTCGCCGAGCATCCGGTGGCGGTCCGCTTCATCGGCTCCCTCGATCTCCTGCCGGACCATCTCGTCGATGCCGCCAAACGCCTCCAGGAGGCGTGCCCCACGGGCGCTCGACGGGTGACCATCGCGCTCGGGTATGCGGGCCGCCAGGAGATCGTGGATGCGGCGCGGGAACTGGTCGGCTCGCTCCTCGACGAGGGGGTGCTGCCCGAGGAGTTGCCTGCGCACATCGATGCGGACGGGTTGGCGAAACACATGTACGCCGCCGACCTCCCCGACCCCGATCTGGTGATCCGCACCTCGGGCGAGGCCCGCCTCTCCGGGTTCCTGCTGTGGCAGAGCGCCTACGCCGAGTACGCCTTCGTCGACGTCTTCTGGCCGGCGTTCCGCCGCGTCGACTTCCTGCGCGCCCTGCGCGATTTCACCCAGCGGGAACGCCGCTTCGGGAAGTGAGCCGCGTTCGATGGCTCCCCTTCGGGGGAGCCGCCCGGCGCGGCCGCGCTGAGGGGTGTCCGTACCCGCCGCGACGATCTGAGCGCAGCGTGCGGGGTAGGTGCTTCCGCTTCCTCCCTGGCCGCACCAACATGACCGCATGCGTCGCAGCCGCCTGACTCTCGTCGCGGTGTGCAGCCTCGTCACCGGGGCGTGTTCGTTCGCGACCGGCGCCGCACCCCCTTCGACCACGTCGACGGCGCTCACGTCGTTGCCGCAGACCTCAACCACGACGATGGCGGCCACGACCACCACCCTCCCCGCGGTGGCCGTCGAGCTGACGCTCCACGAGTTCGAACGGCTCGCCACCCGTGGCGGCGTCACCATCTCCGTCGAGCTCGATGGGGAGGTGGCCGGTGCGGTCAGCGACGACGCGCCGTCTTTGACCGTCTTCCTCACCGAGCCGGCGCCGGCCCGGTTCACCTACGTCGATCCGGATGGCCGTCCCACCGAGGTCACATGGACGCAGCCCGTCGACCCCGGTGCGCCGCACGGCACCGTCGTACAGCCGTGGCGGGACGTGGAGGGCACGCCCGATCGCCACGTGCTCGCCTGGCAGTCGCAGGGCGACACCGCCGAGTACCTCGACCGGCTCGCCGCCGCCCCGGAGGTCACCGTCACCTCGCCGCTGTGGTGGTCGATCGATGCAGAGGGAGAGCTACGCGGCGGCGGTGATGCCGCCTACGTCGCGGCGTCGCACGATCGCGGTGTCGCGGTGTGGCCGGCCGTGCAGGGCATCGATGCCGACGGGCTCCACCTGCTCCTCACCGACGTGGAGAAGCGCCGGGCAACGGCGCAGGCGCTCGCCGATGCCGCTGCCGCGCTCGGCGCCGACGGGCTCAACATCGACGTCGAGGGCTTCCGCAACGAGGACGCCGAGGCCTTCTCGATGTGGGTCGAGGAGATCGCGGCTGCCGTCCGCGAGTGGGGAGGCGTGGTCTCGTACGACCTCGTCCCCAAGAGCGATCGCTGGGACGTGACGCCCGTCGAGCTCGCGTTCTGGTCGACGGCCCCGCAGCGCCGCCGGCTCGCCGCCGCCGTCGACTACACGGTGCTGATGGCGTACGACCAGCACAACCGCTTCCGCCCGGCCGGTCCGGTGGCGTCGCCGCTGTGGGTGGAGGAGCTGATCGTCTATGCGCTCCGCTTCGCCGATCCACACGCGGTGATGCTCGGCATCCCCGCTTACGGCCGGATCTGGGACCCCAACGAGCTCGATGCGCCGCGAGCGCTCGCCATCGGGTCGATGGCGCAGCGGGACGGGGTCCGGACACCCGACCCGCAGTTCGGCGTGGACCGCGTCGAGCTCTCGGACGGCCGCTTCTACTGGGCGGAGCAGGACGTCGTCGCCGATCGTCTCGCGTTCGTCGCCGAGTACGGCCTCAGCGGCTGGGCGGTGTGGCGCCTCGGCCTCGACGACCGCTCCCTGTGGGACGCGCTCCCGTAGATCGCTCGGCTGCAGATCGCTCGGCCTGTGGCCTCGCTTCCAGATGTCAGATGTCAGACGTCAGACTTCGGAGGGCTCGCTTCGCTCGCTTTCGGGAGTCCCTCCATTCGACCTCGATCCACTGATCGCGTTGCGGTGCACTCTGAATGGCTCCCCCTCCAGGGGGAGCTGGCGAGCCCGAAGGGCTCGACTGGGGGGGGTGTCTCCCCCGCAACCGCCCGACACGACCGGACGCGGCTTCACGACCCAGGTGCGCGGTCTGCGGTCTGCGGTCTGCCGTCTGCCGTCTGCGGTCTGCCCTGGCGTCTCAGCGCGACCGCAGGTCGTGGGGGAGGTGCTCCTGGTCGTTGAAGGTGCGCAGGCTGAAGACGTGGGCGCCGGCGAGGGGGATGGCGCGGATCCGGGCGAAGGAGGCGTGGGCCAGGATGAACCGTTCCCATTCCCAGGGTGTCGGCTCGACGCCGAGGAGGAACCCGAGCGCAACGGCGTTGGTGCCGGCATGGGCGACGATGGCGATTCGCTCGTGGCCACCTGCGTGGTCCCACAGGTGAGGTCGCCTCCCCACATCGGGGGTGATCCCACGATCGGCCAGGATCTTGCGCAGGGCGGTGGTGACCCGGTTGTGGAAGGCCCGGAAGCTCTCGCCCCCGCTGATGCCCTCCCACCACTCCTCGGGCGGCCGGTTGCGGGCCTCGCTGAAGATCCGCTGCACGGTCTCCTCGGGCTGCCCGTCCCAGTCGGGCATGCGCAGCTCGGCGAGATCGTCGATGGTGACGGGGGCGAGACCGGTGGCGGCCACCAGGGGCGCCGCCGTCTCCTGCGAACGTTGCGCGGGCGAGACGAGGATCTCCGTGACGGGTCGTGCCGCCGCCCGCAACCGGTCGGCAGCCAGGCGCGCCTGGTCGTGGCCGCGCGGGGTGAGCACCGGATCGGGCTGGCTCAGCCCGTCCACGCTCCACTGCGGCTGGCCGTGACGGATGAACACGAGCTCCACGGGACGCAAGGGTACCCGGAAGGGATGAGGTGCCGGGCGGCGAGCATCGAACCGGGCGGGAGGTTCCGCCGGCTCCCGTCGCGCCGGCAAGGCCCGGGTCAGGGGACGGTCGCCGCCACGGCCCAGGCGCGGGCCGTCACCATGAACGGTGGGTCGGGCTGCAGATCGCGGCACAGGTCACGGAGCGCAGCTCGCGCATCTGCGTCCAAGCCGACGGTGTAGGCGCCTGCCGGTCCGACGCCGAGGGTGAAGGGCTCCCACCACTCCTCGAAGGTCGGATGGGTGACCGAGACGGACATGACGGTCTCTTCGATGTCGGCGAGGCCGGCGGCGCGGCACAGCTCACCGAGGTGGCCCTTCCGGGTGCCCGCCAGCTCCGACTCGTCGTGCACCCCGGGGACGAGCTGCCTCGCGGCGTCCCAGAACACGGTGAGCGGGCCGCCGCCTCCGGCGTGATCCCACACACTGGCGGCGATGACGCCGTGGCGGCGGGTGGTGCGGGCCATCTCGCGCAGTCCTGCCACAGGATCCGTCATGAAGTGGACGACCAACTGGGCGAGCGCCGCATCGAAGGTGTCGTCGGGGAAAGGGAGGTCCTCGGCGGGCGCCACCCGCACGTCGAGCTGCGGGAAGCGTTCCCGGAGACCGGCGGCCAGCGATGCGGACGGGTCCACCGCCGACACGGCGGCGATGCCGACTCGGCCGACCAGCTCGGACGTCAAGGCTCCCGAGCCGGACCCGACATCGAGGACCCGACGGCCCGGGCCGATCCCTGCGAGATCGGCGAGTTGCGGGGCAAGGGGTCTCGAGTACCGCCCCATGAACCGGTCGTATGCGCTGGCGTCGACGGTGAAGCTCACGACCCGAAACCTACGTCCGGGATGAGCCCGGCGGAAGCCCGATTCCCGCCTCGGCGGTACCGCCTCTCCTCGGGTCATGTCGGCGGCGTCGGGTACCCTGCCCGGCGATGGACCGTGCCGCCTTGATCGCACATCTCCGCAGCCATGCCGTTCGCACGGACGGGCCGTTCACGCTGCGTTCCGGCGAGGTGTCGTCGTGGTACATCGACGCCCGGCAGACGACGTACGACGGTGCTGGAGCCGCCCTCGTCGGGTCGGCCGTCGCCGCCCTGCTGCCCGGCGGCGTCACCGCCGTCGGCGGGCTGACGATGGGCGCCGACCCGATTGCGATCGCCACGGCGATGGCCGCCCATCCGCCCATCCGCGCCTTCTCGATCCGCAAGGAGGCGAAGGGCCACGGCACCGGGGGCCGTATCGTCGGCCCCGTCGGTCTCGAGGACGTGGTGTGCGTCGTGGAGGACACGACCACCACCGGCGCCGCCATGCTCGAGGCGATCGCCGTGCTGCGCGACGCCGGGATCGAGGTCGTGGCGGCGATCGCCCTCGTCGATCGCAGCGGCGGCGCCGTGGCGGCGAAGCTCGCATCGGTTGGGATCGACTACGCGGTCGTGGTCACGCCGGCGGATCTGGGGGTGGCATGAACGGGGACCTGCGCGTCTACCGGTCGCTGCTGCGCACCTTCCTCGTCTTTGTCGCCGGCGCCTTGCTGGTGCTGGCGGCCGTCGACGTGGTGGCCGCCCACGTCGTCTCCGGGTCGCCGGAGACCGACCCGACCACCGGTGCGCTCACGACGCGCGGGCAGAACCAGCGGCGAAGCGACCTCACGTGGGGGTGGAGCCTCATGGTGATCGGTGGGACCGTCATGGCCGGTTCGGCGGCGTCTTTCGTACTACGGCGTCCCGTGCTCGAGGTCCGCTCGGATGCGCTGCGCGTGCGGGTCGCCGGTCCGCAGAGTTTCTTGACGATTCCGTACGACGAGATCACCTGGGTGCACTCTGCCGCAGACGGGGACGACGAAGTGGTGCCGCCGCGGGTGCTGCTCATCCACGTGATGTCCGCAGCCGACTACCCGGAATCGCTGTGGGGTGCGGAGTGGGACGGCAACACCCTCGTCGTCGACGCCGACTCGTGGAACCGGCGACCCGAGGATGTCGCCACGCGTGTCGACCTTGCGCTCGAGGCGTGGCGGCGCCACCCGACGCCGCTCGAGGCAGAGGAGGCTTGAGTGGCCCTCATCGGAGCCCATACCGGCAACAAGGACCCGATCGCCGAGGCGGCGTCCCGCGGCGCCGATCTCGTCCAGATCTTCCTCTCCAACCCGCAGTCGTGGAAGAAGCCCGCACCGCGTGCCGACGCCGAGCAGCTGCGGGCGTCGGGCCTGCCGATCTACGTGCACGCCCCCTACCTCATGAACCTCGCCTCTCCCAACAACCGCATCCGCATCCCGAGCCGCAAGACGCTCGCCGACGCCGCGGATGCCGCCGCGGCGATCGGTGCCGCCGGCCTCATCGTGCACGGCGGCCACGTCGGCGACGACGAGGAGGTGGAGGTCGGCTTCGAGCGCTGGTGCAAGGCGCTCGAGTCGTTCGAATCGGCGGTGCCGATCCTCGTCGAGAACACCGCAGGCGGTGGCAACGCCGTGGTGCGCACGGTCGCGAACTACGGGCCGCTGTGGGAGGCGATCGGCGACCGGAACGTCGGGGTGTGCCTCGACACATGCCACTTGTGGGCAGGCGGCGAGGACCTGGCGACGGCGGTGGACGTCATCCGTGGCCTGGTGGGGGGCGTCGATCTCGTGCACTGCAACGACTCGCGCGACGAGGCGGACAGCCGGCGCGACCGGCACGCCAACCTCGGGCAGGGCGAGATCCCCGAGGACCTGCTCGTCGGGGTCGTGCGCGCCGCGGCGGCTCCGGTCGTCGTCGAGACCCCCGGGGAGGCGGCTGAGCACGCCGCCGACATCGCCTGGTTGCGCGAGCGTCTCGGCTGAGGACGGCGGACATCGGACGCCCGCGGCGGTCTGCGCCCTGGGCGCACCACGGGCAGCCCGCTAGATTCGACGTCATGAGTGAGCCGCTTCCCCGTATGTCCGATGAGGGCTGGCCGTCCTCGACGATCGAGCTCGACGTTGCCGACATTCCGCTCGATCTCGTCGAGCGGGTGCGCAGCACGCCCCGCAAGCACATCATCACCGAGCGCTACCCGTATCGCATCAAGATGCGCCGCAAGGTGTACGAGGCGGAGAAGGCCCTGCTCCAGATCGAGCTGCTCAAGATGCAGGCGTGGGTGCGTCTCGAAGGCGAGCGGATCGTGATGATCTTCGAGGGCAGGGACGCCGCAGGGAAGGGCGGCACGATCAAGCGCCTCACCGAGCACCTCAACCCTCGCTCGGCGAGGGTCGTCGCCTTGGAGAAGCCAAACGACGTCGAGCGGGGCCAGTGGTATTTCCAGCGCTACCTCCGGCACCTGCCGACGAAGGGTGAGATCGTCTTCTTCGACCGTTCGTACTACAACCGGGCCGGTGTCGAGCCGGTGATGGGCTTCTGCACCTCCGACGAGTACATGGAGTTCATGCGGCAGGTGCCCGACCTGGAACGTATGCTCGTCCGGTCGGGGATCCGGCTGTTCAAGTTCTGGTTCTCGGTGAGCCGCGAAGAGCAGCTGCGCCGGTTCCTCTCCCGGGAGTCCGACCCTCTCAAGCACTGGAAGCTCAGCCCTGTCGACTCGGCGTCCCTCGTCAAATGGGACGCCTATACGGAGGCCAAGCGGGCGCTGTTCTTCTACACCGACACCGCCGACGCTCCCTGGACCGTGGTCCGCTCCGATGACAAGAAGCGGGCGCGGCTCAACACGATGCGGTACATCCTCCACAAGCTGCCCTACCCGGACCGCGACCCGGCGGTGGCGAGACCGCCCGATCCGCTCATCGTGGGGTCGGCGCGCGAGGTGTACGAGGCGGGCGAGATCGAGCCGGAGCCCACCGACATCCTGCGCGTGCTGGGAAGCTGAGTCGGCCGCACCATTGCCAATCGCGGCGTGTCCCGGCACCCTGTGGCCGAGGGTCGGAACCGTGCAGCTCTGGCTGCCTACCACAGCGCGGTGACGACTCTCAGGTAGGGAAAGCCAGGGGGACGCCCGGTAGGGCCTTGGGTCGTTTCCTCTGCTGGGGGCCATCACGCCGGCTCTGCCGGCATGTGTGATCCTCTCGGTGCGGGTTTCAATGCACCCTGGGTCCTGCTCGGATGCGGGGTCTTTCCCAACCGAGGGGGAGGGATCGTCTCGACGATCCCTCCCCCGGCTTCATCTCCCTCGCCGCTCCGGCAGGCGCTCTCGTGTTCCGATTCACCTGGACCTCGATTCGCGATCGGTGACGCGAGCCACGGCCATGGTCTGGTCGATCGCGCGGAGTTCCGGATGATCCCCCCATCGGGGGGATCGCAGAGCGGAGCGTTGCGAGGGGGGCGAGGCGAACGCCTGCATGAGCCGCAGGCTCATGCAGGTTTGAGCCGTAGCCCTGCCCACCTCGCGCACGAAGAAACCCCCTCAGTCAAGCCCTTCGGGNNGGAGCCATCGAACGTGGCCCAGCCGAGGAAGGCTGCGGCGTCCGCCGCCGTGCGGTCGTCGCCGGCGATGTACGCATCGACGCGAGTGCGGGCCTCGCCGTCGCGGTATTGCACCGGCGGGCTCTTCATGAAATACGAGGACGGAGCGAGCAGCGGGCCGCCGATGCCGCGGTCCTTCGCCAGCTTGATGCAGCGCACCGCATCGATGACCACGCCGGCCGAGTTGGGGGAGTCCCACACCTCGAGCTTCAGCTCGGCGTTGAGCGGCACGTCGCCGAAGCCTCGGCCCTCCAGCCTGATGTACGCCCACTTGCGGTCGGTGAGCCACGGCACGTGGTCGGATGGCCCGATGTGAACGTCGTCGCTGCTGATGGCCCGGTCGATCTGCGACGTGACGGATTGGGTCTTGGAGATCTTCTTCGACTCGAGCCGGTCGCGCTCCAGCATGTTGCGGAAGTCCATGTTGCCGCCGAAGTTGAGTTGGTACGTGTGGTCGACCACCAGCCCGCGGTCCTCGAACAGGCGGGCGAGGGTGCGGTGCACGATGGTGGCGCCCACCTGCGACTTGATGTCGTCGCCGATGATCGGCACGCCGGCCTCGGCAAAGCGGCGGGCCCACACCGGGTCGGAGGCGATGAACACGGGGATGCAGTTGATGAATCCCACCCCGGCCTCGAGCGCCGCTTCGGCGTAGAAGCGGGTCGCCTCCTCGGAACCCACCGGGAGATACGAGACGAGCACGTCGGCGCCGCTGTCGCGCAAGGCTGCGACCACGTCGACCGGGGCGGTGGCGGATTCGTCGACCACGTCCCGGTAGTAGCGGCCGAGACCGTCGAGCGTCGGGCCCCGCAGCACGGTCACGCCGAGATCGGGGACCTCGGCGAAGCGGATGGTGTCGTTGCGGCTCGCCCACATCGCCTTGGCGACGTCGGCGCCCACCTTCTCGGCGTCGACATCGAACGCGGCGACGATCTCGAGGTCGCGCACGTGGTAGCCGCCCAGGTCGACGTGCATCAGGCCGGGCACGTCGTCGCCGGGTGAGGCGTCGCGGTAGTACGTGATGCCCTGGATGAGGGAGTTGGCGCAGTTGCCGAGGCCGGCGATGGCGATCTTCACTGGCGTGGTCACGAGGGATTCCTCCGGTGTCGGGTGTCGGTGCGAGCCATCGCGATGAGCTCGTCGAGCCATGCGATGTCGGATTCGATGGTCTCCACGTTGTGGCGGACCAGGGCGAGCGTGTAGGGATCGGTGTCGGTCGATGTCGCCTGGCGCAGGGTCTGGGTGGCGTCGCCGAGCCGGGCCACGAGCTGGCTGCGGCGCCGGCGCAGGATGTCGAGGCGGCGCTCCACGGGGATGAACTCGAAGAAGGCGAGCCGCACGGCGAACCGACGGTCGGCTTCGGGCTCGTCGTCCTCGTCGGTGAGCAGGGCATCGAGGGCGGTGCGCCCGGCCTCGGTCAGCCGGTACGCCTTGCGTCGCGCCGCGGGCCGCAGCGCCTCGATCCAGCCACGCTTCTCGAGCCGGCGCAACGCCGGGTAGAGCGCCCCGAACGACACACGGGCGAACCCCAGCTCGGCGAGTTGCAGCTTGAGGTCGTAACCGTGGCGGGGCTCCCGGCGCAGAAGACCGAGAACGGCGAGATCGAGCATGGTGTCAGTATATCGATTCGTTATATATATAGCGATTCGATATAGCAGATGCCAGATGCCAGATGCCAGACGCCAGATGCCAGACGTCAGATGGCAGAGTCAGATGGCANNGCTGGCGGGCCCGCAGGGCCCGTCAGAGGGGGACCTCTTCGACGGAATCGTCCGCACCGAACCGCTCGCCGCTCCGTACGCCGGCGTCACGATCGACGCGAGCGCAGCGAGCGATCTGACGTCTGACATCTGGAAGCGAGGCGGAGCCGAGCGATCTGGGTCGCAGCCCCACCTAACATCGCCGCCATGCTGGGCCGTGCCGTTCGTGTCTCGCTCGACGTCCTCGTGATCGTGGCCGGGTTGCTCGCCGTCGTCGTCGGGGCGTGGCTCATCGACGATACGATCGTCCACGACGGGCAGGTGGTGCGCAACGTGGAGATGGCCGGCACGGCCATCGGCGGGCTCGGTGAGGGCGATCTCGCCGCCACGCTCGCCGACCTCGGCGAGGGCGTTGCGGAGACGGACTTCACGCTCGCCGCCCCCGATCGGCCGCTCGTCGATCCCAACGGTGTCGTCGGGGTGCACCTCGCCGCCGAGCCGATCGTCGCCGATGCGATGGCGGTGGGACGGAGCGGCGTCCTGCTCGACGACTTCATCTCCTGGGCTGAGTCCTTCTTCTCGCCCCGCACCGTCGATACCGTGTATGCCTTCGACCCGGGCGCCTTCGCCGCATGGCTCGAGGGCAGGGACGACACGATCCTGGCCGAGCCGCTCGAGCCGTACTTCTCCGGCCGCAACGGGCCGATCACCGTGACCCCTGGAGTGTCCGGTGCGCACATCGACGTGGCGGCGGCGACCGAAGCCGTCGCCGCCGCCGTGGGCGCGGGCGACGCTCCGTTCACGGTCGAGGTGCCGTGGAGCGAGCTGCCGCCGGATGTCACCCCCGCCGCCGTCGCCGCCGGCCTCGTGGCAGCCGAGGAGCTGGCGGCGCGGCCCCTCACCGTTCGTGTCGGCACCAACGTGGTGCGCGTAGGTCGGGAGACGGTGCGGCGCTGGATCGACTCCGCTCGCGAAGGTGATCGGCTGGTCCCCGTGCTCGACGAAGACCGCATTGCCGCCTCGATGGAGCGCCTGCTCGTGGACGTCACGACCGAGGGAACGCCGCCCGAGTTCACCATCGTCGACGGCGAGGTGCAGGTCGACGTCGGCGTATCGCCCCTGCGGTGCTGCCGAGGCGGCGTCGGCGACGTCGTGGCGGAGGCGCTCGAGTCGGGGACCAAAGGCGCCATCGCCCTGCCGCTCGTTCCGGTTGCCGATCCCGAGGAGATCGCCGCCAACCTCGGTATCCACGAGATCGTCGGCGAGTTCACCACCAACCACCAGTGCTGCGAGAGCCGGGTCACCAACATCCACCGCATGGCCGACATCGTGCGGGGCGCCATCATCGAGCCCGGCGGCTCGTTCTCGATCAACGACTACGTCGGTCGGCGCACCACGGAGGACGGTTTCGTCCCCGCCGGCTCGATCCAGCTCGGCCGCTTCAAGGACGACGTGGGCGGCGGTGTCTCCCAGTTCGCCACGACGCTCTTCAACGCCTCCTTCTTCGCCGGGCTCGACTTCACCGAGTACCAGTCGCACTCCATCTACATCAGCCGGTATCCCTACGGGCGGGAGGCGACCGTCTCCTACCCGGCGCCCGATCTCGAGGTGGTGAACAACACCCCGTACGGCATGTTGATCTGGACCGAGTACACCGATACGTCGATCACCGTCCAGCTGTGGTCGACGCCCTACTACGAGGTCGAGGAGACCGGCCAGAGCTCGTACCGTCAGGGCGCCTGCACCCGGGTGGAGACCTTCCGCCAGCGCACCGATCCCGAGGGCCGGGTGATCGACGACATGGTGTTCGCCGTATACCGTCCCGGCGAGGGGCTCGACTGCGCAGGGCGGCCGACACCGATCCCTTGAGACGTCGGACTTCAGAAGTCAGATGGCAGAGGCCGCGTCCTAGGAGGACAGGGGCATCTACCTTTGAGGGCATGAGCCGTCCGCTGTCGATACTCGGGATCTCGGGGAGTCTGCGCCGGGACTCGTACAACACGGCGCTGCTACGTGCTGCACGCACGCTGCTGCCAGAGCAGGTGACGTTCTCGACCGCGGAGATCGGCGACCTGCCGCTGTACAACCGTGACGTCGAGGCTCGGGGGTTCCCGCCTGCCGTTCTGCGCCTGCGACGGGCAATGCAGGAGGCGGACGGCATCTTGTTTGCGACGCCCGAGTACAACTGGTCCATCACCGGAGCGCTCAAGAACGCCATCGACTGGGCGTCGCGGCCGCCGCAGGCCCCGCTGGACTACATACCCGCCGCCCTCATCAGCGGAGGCGGGAGGTCGGGCGGCGCTCGCTCTCAGGCGCATCTGCGGGAGGTGCTCGCCCACAACCGGACGCAGGTGCTGGAGGAGCCGGAGGTGCTGGTGCCCCGGGTGTGGGAGGCCTTCACCGACGGGGTCTTGACCTCGGAGCAGGTATGGGACGACCTGCGTGCCCTCGTCGGAGCGTTCATCGACCAGATCGACCGGGACCGCGCCCAGCGTCCCACCGTCGTCGTGCTCGGCCGGCATGGGGACATCATGGCCCGAACGCTTCACCTCCTCGCCGCCGACTACCGAGCGCACGGAGCCCTCACCGACGCCGAAGCGATCCGCCTCATCGACGAGCGACAACCCGCGGCCATCGTGGTCGGTGGCGGCGTAGAGCGTGCCTCCCGTGACGCCGTGGCCGCCCACGCTGCGGCCGCCGTCCCCGCCGCCGCAGTCGTGGACGTCATCGGCCCGGACACCATCGCCGCCCGGCTGGCCGCGGTGCTGGGCTGAGAATCCCCTCAACCGCGCTCTCGAGCCCACCAGCTCCCCCGGTGGGAGAGCCATTCGATCCGCGCCCTCCCGCACCAGCCGTGGAGTGAGGCGTGAGGGAGGAGACCCCCGCCGGCGAGGTCCCGGACACACCAGAGAACGAGTGAACCACACAGTGCGCCGATCCT
This sequence comes from Acidimicrobiia bacterium UBA6912, assembly GCA_002450985.1. Taxonomy (GTDB): domain Bacteria; phylum Actinomycetota; class Acidimicrobiia; order Spongiisociales; family UBA5794; genus UBA6912. Next base: position 17,433 of record DKBA01000215.1, on the reverse strand, counting down.
CCTGCGTGCGGGTCGTTCACATCGATCCGTCCCCTGGCAACCGCGGATCCGGGTCTGGGGGAGGTCCGGCCGGAGGGCTCGCAAGGGCGCCGCGCGTCGCTCAGTACACGCCGGCGAGTTTGCGGTGGTCCCAGGAGACGATGCGCTTCGGCTCGACGACGACGGCCGTGTTCTTCTCGGCGTACCGGCCGAAGGCGGCTTCGAGGGCCTCGGGGTCGAGCTCCATGGGGGCGTCGCCGACCATCGTGTAGCGGGCGGCGAGCCTGCCGTAGATGTCGAGCACGTAGTCCCGGTCGGTGACCAGGCGGCCTTCACCCTCGATCATCACGCCACGCAGCTCGGCGTACTCGAGCCCACTCTCGACGAGCACGGTGAGGCGGGGGTCGCGCTGCAGGTTGACGATCTTCTGTGACTTGGTGAACGAACGGAAGACCACCTTGCCCTGATCCATGACGTACCACAGCGGAGCCAGGTGCGGCGCCCCGGTCTTGCCGATCGTGGCCACTTGGAGGGTGTGACCCTCGGCGAGAAAGGCCTGCATCTCGTCGTCCGTCATGGTGATGTCTTTGCGTGCCATGACGGCCACGCTACCGCCTGGGCGCTGGCCGAGTCCGATCGGCGGAACCGTTGGGGCCGATCGCCGGTTGTTCCCTCCTGCGCCGACCCGGATGATGGCCCGGTCATGCGACCACGCCGCGTCATCACTCGACCGTTCCCGCTGCGCCGACTCCTCGTCGTCCACGCATTGCGCGTCGGCAAACGCCAGGCCCCGGTCCATGGTCTCCTCTCCCTCGACGTCACCGAGGCGCGACGCCGGCTCCGCGAGAGCGATCCACCGGCGTCGTTCACCGCGTTCGTCGTGGCCTGCGTGGCCCGGGCGGCAGCGGCGCATCCCGAGGTGCACGCCTACCGCAACTGGCGGGGACGGCTCGTCACCCACGAGTACGTCGACGTGGCGACGCTCTTCGAGGTGGAGACGCCCGACGGGGCGTTCCCGATGGCGCACCTGGTGCGCGACGCCGACGTGCGCACCGTCGCCGAGATCAGCGCCGAGATCAAGGCGGTGAAGTCCGACCCGACGCGCAGCCGGAGCGGCAAGCTGTTGCGGCGCCTCGCCCCGATCGGCGCCAGGGTGCCGGGGTTGTTCACCCTGCTCTACCGCATGGCGCGGCGGTCGGTGCGGATGCGCGCCACCACCGGCACGGTGGCGGTCACCTCGGTCGGCATGTTCGGCGGGGGAGGCGGCTTCGGGATCTCGTTCCCGACCATCCTCACCCTCACCGTGCTGGTCGGGGGGATGAGCGAGCAGCCCAGGGTCGTCGATGGCGCCATCGTCGTCCGCGAGGTGCTCGACCTCACCATCACCATCGACCACGAGGTCGTCGACGGCGCTCCTGCCGCCAGGTTCGGCGCCGATCTCCGCCGGCTGATCGAGGCGGGCGAGCTGGTCTGAGGCGCACGGGACGGCGCGGCCCGCTGATACGATCGCCCCTCCGCCATCACCGGGGAGGTGACATGAACGCGTTCCGCATCGTCCTCGCCGTCGTGGCGCTGGCGGCGGGCGTGTTCTGGATCGCCGTCGGCCTCGCCATCGTCTCCGACGGGAATGTGTACGGCTGGGGTGGGGTGCTCGTCGGCGCCGGCCTCGCGATGCGCGGCTGGCGGATCGTCCGGTCGCAGCGGCTCGCCCGCGCCGAGCGAAGGGCGCGGGAGGGCCCGCAACAACCTACCGAGCTGGTGTGGCCCGGAGGCACGGCNNACCCGCACCTCGGTCATCCCGGTCCCCGTCGCCGTGTAATGAACTGTTAAGCGCCGTGTTCTCGTGGTGTCACTTCTCGTCGATACGTTCGTCGTCACCGTCTGCGGCACCACACCGCAGTCGCCGCCGGGAGAGACCCAGAGGAAGGACGACGTATGTACGACCGCGTATCCCCAGAGCCCCGTGTGGTCGCGGACGGGCAGCTCTTGCCCTTCGCCGGCGCGCTGCGGCGCTTCGACCCTGAGGCCATCGCCGGCCTGTCGCCGGCCGATCGGGTCCGCTTCGAGCGCTTCGGCTGCGGACCTGCCGTGGAGGTGCCGTTCGACGCCATCCACCACGCCTTCGAGGCGCAGGTGGCGGCGCATCCACGTGCCGTCGCCGTCGAGCACGAGGGTGAGACCCTCACCTACCGAGAGCTCGACCGCCACGCCAACCGCCTCGCTGCGCTGCTCGCCGCCGGCGGGGTCGGTCCGGGTGACGCCGTCGGGCTCTTCCTCGAGCGCGGAATCCCGATGGTGGTGGGCATCCTCGGCACGCTCAAGGCGGGTGCCGCCTACGTTCCCCAGCACGTCGGTGTCGCCACCGAGGCCCAGCTCGCCCACGTCGTCGCCGCCGCCGGGATCTCGGTCGTCCTCACTCTCGGGCGGATGCGCGGCGACGTCCCGGTCCCAGACGGTGGGCTGGTCGTCGCCGTCGACGACGTCATGGCGCAGCCGTTCACCGGCGACCTCGAGCACTTCGCCCCATTCGTGCCCTCCCGTCCGGCGGAGCGCACCGACCGCGCCTTCATCCTCTTCACCTCCGGCACCACCGGCATGCCCAACGGCGTCCAGGTGACCCACGGCAACGTGGGGAACATCCTGCTGACCCACCCCGGCGATCTCGGCATCCGGCCCGGCATGCGGGTCGGGCAGATCCTGAGCATCGCCTTCGACATGGCCGCCTGGGAGATCCACGGCGCGCTCATGCACGGGGCGGCGCTCGTGATTCGCGGCAAGAGCATCCAGGAGACGGCCGAGGTGGTGGAGGTGATCATCGCCACCCCGAGCATCCTCGGTTCGCTGGATGCCTCCCGCTGCCACGATGTCCAGGTGGCCGCGGTCGCCGGCGAGCCCTGTCCCAAGCCGCTCGCCGAGACATGGGCCGGGTTCGCCACGTTCTACAACTCCTGCGGCCCCACCGAGACGACCATCATCAACACGGCGCAGCGCTACGTGCGCGGCGGGCCGCTCACCATCGGTGCCCCGACGCCGAACAACACCGTCTACGTCCTCGACGATCAGCTCAGACCGCTTCCGATCGGCGAAGTGGGTGAGATGTGGGCGGGCGGCGATTGTGTCACCGCCGGCTATCTCGACAACCCCGAGCTGAACGCCGATCGCTACCGACCCGACCCCTTCCTCGGCGGCGGGCGGATGATGTTCCGCACCCGCGACCTCGGTCGCTGGACCGAGGACGGCGAGCTCGAGCACTACGGCCGCACCGACGATCAGGTGAAGGTCCGGGGCTTCAGGGTGGAGCTCGACTCGGTGTCCGCCGTGCTCGAGGCCACACCCGGCTGTCGCCAGGCCGTGACCCTCAAGTACGACGACCGCACCCTCGTGGCCTTCGTGAGCCCGGGCGACGTCGACGTCGACGTCGCCCGCCGGGCCGTGGAGGACACGCTGCCGTACTACTGCGTGCCCGCCGCCATCATCGCCGTCGAAGAGCTCCCTCGCACCAGCCGGGGCAAGGTGGACAAGCGGCTCCTGCTCGGCGTCGCCGCCGACGCGCTGGAGGGCGCCGGGGCGGCGCTTGCCGGGGTGGGCCGCTGATGCTCGACACGCGACCCGACACTGCCCCGGTCGTCTCGGAGGCGGCCTCGGCCGTCGCATCCGACCTCGCCTTGCCCCCCGAAGGCGGACGGCTCCGCCGGGCGGCGAGCGGTCCCGGCCTCACCCACTACAACCGGCTCGTCGCCGCCGTCGTCGCGGCAAACCTGGTGGTGGCGTGGTTCGCCGTGTTCCGCTGGGGGTGGTTCGCGTCGGATGGCGTCGCCCTCGCCTCGGTGTCGGCGATGGTGGTCGCCAACCTCACCGCCGGCGTCCTCATCCGCCAGCAGTACGTCATCAACGCGCTGTTCCGGATCGCCACGGCGGCGCCAACGACCTGGCCGCTCCCGATCCGCCGCCTGCTCGGCAAGGTGTATCACTTCGGTGGCATCCACGTCGGAGCGACGGTGGCGGCGACGGCGTGGTACCTCGTGTGGGGCGGCGCCGTCCTGTGGCACGCCGGTCGCGGGCTGCCCGGAGTGGGTGCGAGCCTCGTGGTCGTCACCCTCGCCCTGGTGGTCCTCCTGCTCGGGATCGTGTGGACGTCGCTGCCGTCGCGGCGGGCGACGCATCACGACACGTTCGAGCGGATGCACCGTTTCGGCGGTTGGGCGGCGCTCGCCCTGTTCTGGCTCCAGACGGCGATCGTCGTCGCCGCCGAGGGAGGGGCGGCGGCGCTGCTCACCTCGCCGACGGTGTGGGCGCTCACGCTCGTGACCGGCAGCGTCGCCCTGCCGTGGCTGCGGCTGCGCAAGGTGCCGGTCGAGCTGGTCCGGCCGTCCGACCACGTGGTCATCGCCCGTTTCGACCACGGCGTCGATGCGTTTCCCGGGTCGTCGAGCACGCTCAGCCGCAGCCCGCTGATGGAGTGGCACGCGTTCGCCAACGCCCCGTCGCCGGGTCGCAGCGGCTTCCGCATCACCATCTCGCGCGCCGGCGACTGGACCGGCGAGCTCATCGACGAGCTGCCGACCCACCTCTGGGTGAAGGGCATCCCCACGGCCGGGGTCGCCAACATCGAGAAGCTGTTCACCCGAGTCGTCTACATCACGACCGGGAGTGGCATCGGCATCTGCCTCCCCCACCTGCTGGCCAAGGAGGTGCCGTCCACGCTGGTGTGGGCGACGCGCAGCCCGCGGGACACGTACGGCGACGCCCTCGTCGACGAGGTGCTCGCCGCCCAGCCCGATGCGCTGATCTGGGACACGAGCGCGGCCGGCAAGCCCGACATGGTGCAGCTCGCCTACCAGGCCTATCGCGCCTTCGACGCCGAGGCCGTGATCTGCATCTCGAACAAGAAGCTGACGTGGCAGGTGGTCTCCGGGATGGAGCGCAGGGGCATCCCGGCGTACGGCGCCATCTGGGACTCGTGAGCCGTCTGC
>DKBA01000215.1:5931-12471 GCA_002450985.1 Acidimicrobiia bacterium UBA6912 | reverse complement strand
GAGATCAGGCTCGGGGTGATCCCCGGAATGGGCGGCACCCAACGGCTGGCCAGGGCGATCGGCAAGGCCAAGGCCATGGAGATGATCCTCACCGGCCGGATGATGGATGCCCACGAGGCGGAACGCAGCGGTCTCGTCGCCGGGGTCTTCCCGGTCGACACCCTGCTCGACGAGGCGCTCACCGTCGCCGAGCGCATCGCCGGGTTCGGCAAGGCCGCCGCCATGATGGCGCGCGAGGCCGTCGACCAGGCCTTCGAGGTCGGGCTCCACGACGGCCTCCGCTTCGAGCGCCGCCTCTATCACTCGCTGTGGGCGACCGCCGACCTCGCCGAGGGCATGAACGCGTTCGTGGAGAAGCGGGAGCCGACCTTCACCGGACGCTGAGGGGAAGCAATCACCCCCACGGGCGCAGCGAGCGGTGCAGTATCCTGTGGGCGGATCCGGGCACGGCCGACCCTGTGCGGCGGGCGAGGCCCATCAGATCCATCGACGACTTCGCGTTTCGTCCCCCAACCCATCGCGGTGGGGAGAAAGGAACACCATGGCCAAGATCACTGCGCCGGCGATCCTCGCCCGCAAGGGCGGGGACAAGATCCGGATGGTGACCGCCTACGACGCTCCCAGCGCCCGGATCGCCGACCGGGCGGGCGCAGACATCATCCTCGTGGGCGACTCCGTCGGCAACGTCGTGCTCGGCCGCGGCGACACGCTCACCGTGACGGTCGACGAAATGGTGCACCACACCGCAGCGGTGATGACGGCGGCGCCGAACGCGCTCGTCGTCGGCGACATGCCGTGGCTCAGCTACCACACGTCGGTGGAGGAGACGGTGCACAACGCCGGTCGCCTCGTGCGCGACGGCGGCGCCGGCGCCGTGAAGCTCGAGGGCGGCCGCAAGCGCCTCCCGATGATCCGGGCGATCCTCGATGCCGAGATCCCGGTGATGGGCCACCTGGGCCTCACCCCGCAGTCCGTTCGCGCCATGGGCGGCTACAAGGTGCAGGGAAAGACGGCGGCTCTGGCCCATGAGCTGATCTCCGACGCCGTGGCGCTCGCCGAGGCGGGCGTGTTCTCGATCGTGCTGGAGGGCGTGCCCGATGTGCTCGCCGAATACGTGACCCGCGAGGTCGACGTACCGACGATCGGCATCGGCGCCGGTCGAGACTGCGACGGGCAGGTGCTCGTCTTCCACGACGTGCTGGGGTTGCATGACGGCCGTCTCCCGAAGTTCGTACGGCAATACGCCCGGCTGGCCGACGTCGCCGCGGAGGCGCTCGAGGCGTTCTTCGCCGATGTCCAGAGCGGGGCGTTCCCGTCGGACGAGGAGACGTATCACATGCCAGAGGAGTCGGCGCAGATCTTGCGAGACCTCAATCTTCGGGCCGATCACCTCATGGCGGACGAGGTGATGGAACGCTAACGTCGCGCCAGCGCCTCCGGGTTCCCGGTGTGTGAAGGGCCAGCACCGGCCCCAGGCTCAGGGCGCAGAATCGACGGGGGAATGGAAGGCCATATGGCCGGCGCACGCGCAAGCGATGCCATGGGGGCCCGTGTGGTGACGCGCGGTGAGGGCGACAGCAGCCTTCGCGCCACGCCAGCACGGGATCGTCGTAGGGTGGGAGCGCGCAGATGACGCACGCCGAGCTCTCACACAACCCAGAGTGGGACGAGACGCCCGATCCGGACGGCGACGAGCTCGATCGTCTCCAGCGTCGCATCAACGCCTTGAAGGACCGCATCCACGAGTCACTGCCCGAGGGCTACGACATGGGGGCGCTCATCGCGGCCGCTGGGGAGTTGGGTGGCGAGGACGTGTTCGACATCACGTCGGACGAGTTCGTGCTCGGAGGGCTCGCCGGGCCCCTCAACGTGCCGGGTGCGCAGCCGCAGCCGGCCTTCGCCGAGGCCGGAGCGCACGCTGCCGGCGATCGACTGCCCAAGTTCACCACGAGTCAAGGCCGGTGGGGCCGGGTGCTGCTGCTCCTGGTGGTCGCCGCCGCACTCGCCGCCGCCGCCTACTTCGGCGGCCTGTGGTGGGCGTCCCGTGGCGACACCGCCTCCCTCGGGGCGGTCGTGGGGTCGCTCCTCTCCCTGGCCTGAACCTCCCACGGCGGGGTTTCGCCAAAGGCCCGGCGGGGCACCTACACTCCCAACGCTCATGAACCCCTGCTCCCGGAGATACCGGGGGCCTTCCGCTCGCTGCGGATGTCCACAGGAGGTGAGGGCTTGCGCGCCTATGAGATCATGATCATCCACCGGCCCGAGATGGCCGAGACCGACGTCCAGACCCAGATCGCCGAGGTCGCCAAGGTGATCTCCGAGAACGGCAGCGTCGAGAGCACCGATTTCTGGGGGAAGCGACGCTTCGCCTATGAGATCAACCACCTTCACGAGGGCTACTACTCCGTGATGGTCTTCAGCGCCGATCTCGAGCTCGTCGAGCGGCTCGATCGTGCGCTCTCGCTGTCCGACGCCGTGGTGCGACACAAGATCCTGCGGCGTGACGCTGCATGATGCGCCGAACGTGTCACACCCACTCGGCAGANNCTGGAACAGGGAAGCGTTTCATGTCGCAGCGAAAGACGGGAGACATCCACATGACATCGAACAGCGTGACACTCGTCGGCAACCTGGTCGACGATCCGGAGCTGCGCTTCACTCCTTCGGGGGTCGCCATGGCAAAGGTGCGCTTCGCCGTGAGCCGCCGCTACCGCGACCGCAACGACCAGTGGCAGGAGGAGACCAGCTTCTTTGGCGGTACATGCTGGCGCGAGATGGCCGAGAACGTCGCCGAGTCCCTCACCAAGGGCACGCGGGTCATCGTCACCGGTCAGCTCGAGCAGCGCACCTGGGAGACCCAGGAGGGCGACAAGCGGTCGATCATCGAGATCCGCATCGACGACATCGGCCCCTCCGTGCGCTGGGCCACCGCCACCGTCACCCGCACCCCGCGCAGCGGCGGTGGTGACTGGTCGGAGCGTTCGACACCACCCGCACCGGTCGCCCGTGACGACTATGGCCCCGACGAGGCGCCGTTCTGAGCCTCGGCGTACCGATCGTCACCCGATCACCGTTCTCCAGGAGGAAACCCACCCATGCCACCAACCAGTCGAAGGTCGAAGCGGAGGAGGCCGTCGCCGGCCGACTCCCGTCGCAAGAGGAAGGTCTGTCAGTTCTGCAACTCGAAGACCGATCCGGTCATCGACTACAAGGACGTCGCGCTCCTGCGCAAGTTCATGTCGGATCGCGGCAAGATCCGTTCTCGGCGCGTCACCGGTAACTGCGGCATCCACCAGCGGGCGGTCTCCATCGCCATCAAGAACGCTCGGGAGATGGCGCTGCTGCCCTACGTCTCGCAACGCTCATGAGCATCAAGGTCATCCTTCTCCAAGACGTGGCCGACCTGGGCAGGCGTGGCGAGATCGTCGACGTCGCCGACGGGTACGCCCGCAACTTCCTCGTCCCGAAGGGGAAGGCCGTGAAGGCGACGCGCGGCGCCGTTGCCCAGGCCGAGGCGATGCGCCTCGCCAGGGAGGAGGCCGAGCGCAGGGTGAAGGCCGAGGCCGAGCAGCTCGCCCAGAACCTCGTCGGCACGAGGGTGGTCGTCGCCGCCCGTGCCGGCGACGAGGGTCGCCTCTTCGGCTCGATCGCGGTGCACGACGTCGTCGAGGCGATCAAGAAGTTCACCGGCGAGGAAGTCGATCGCAGGATCGTCACCATCGACACGCCGATCAAGGAGATCGGTCTCCATGAGGTGACGCTCAAGCCGCACCCGGATGTCGAGTTCAAGGTGACGCTGGACGTCATCCCCGCCTGAGCAGCGCTCGTCTCGATACCGCAACGATGGCGGCGGNNGCCAGGGAGGGTCCGTGACATCGCTGATCGACAGAGACGCCGTACGGGGGCGCATGGCGCCGCACAGCGTCGAAGCGGAGGAGTCGGTGCTCGGCGCCGTCATGATCTCGAGCGAGGCGGTCGATGTCGCGCTCGAGAAGCTCCATCCGGAGGACTTCTACAAGCCGTCCCACCAGTCGATCTTCGCCGCCGTGCGCGAGCTGTTCGACGCCAACGAGCCCATCGACGTCGTGACCGTCACCGAGTCGCTGCGCCGGTCGGGCAATCTCGAGCGGGTCGGCGGCATCGGTGTGGTCACGTCACTGTCGGACGCCGTGCCGACCGCATCGAACATCGCCCACTACGTCGCCATCGTCGAAGAGCACGCACTGCGACGCCGGCTCCTGCGGGCCGGCGGCGAGATCGGCACCCTCGCCACCGCGGTCGACCAGCCCATCACCGACGTCCTCGATCTGGCCGAGCAGACCGTCTACGGGGTCGCCGAGCGTCGGGTCGGCGACGGTCTGGCATTGATCGACCCGCTGCTGTTTCCCGCCATCGAACGCGCCGAGGAGCTCAGCCAGCTCGGCTCCGAGGTCACCGGGCTCGGCACCGGCTTTCGTGATCTCGACCGGAAGCTCGCCGGTCTGCATGCGACGAACCTGGCCATCATCGCGGCACGTCCCGGTATGGGGAAGACGGCGCTCGCTCTCAACATCGCCAAGAACGTCGCGCTCACCGACACCCCTGTCGCCATCTTCACGCTGGAGATGAGCCGGGAAGAGGTGGTCAGCCGCCTGCTGTGCTCCCAGGGCAAGATCGACTCCCAGCGGCTCCGCACGGGACGACTCAACGAAGGCGACTTCACCCGCCTGTCCAATGCGGCGTCGGTGTTCTACCGCAAGCCCATCTACGTGGACGACTCTCCCGGCCTCACGGTCACCGAGATCCGGGCCAAGTGCCGCAGGCTGAGCCGCCGCCCCGGACTCGGGCTCGTCATCATCGACTACCTCCAGCTCATGCAGGGCACGAGCGGTGAGAACCGGCAGCAGGAGATCGCCACCATCAGCCGCAACCTCAAGAACCTCGCCCGCGAGCTCCACGTGCCGGTGATCGCGCTGTCCCAGCTCAACCGCTCGCTCGAGTCACGGGAGGACAAGCGTCCCCGGCTCGGCGACCTGCGCGAGTCCGGCGCCATCGAGCAGGACGCCGATGTCGTGATGTTCATCTATCGCCACGAGTACTACCACCCCGAAGCGATCGAGACGAAGGGCATGGCCGAGGTGGTCATCGCCAAGCATCGCCAGGGCGCCGTGGGCAAGATCGACATGACGTTCCTCCCCGAGTTCACCCTGTTTGCCGACATGGGCCGCGACGCCTCGGTGGCCGTCTAGCGATCCGGCTCGGGTGAAGCCGACCTCGGAGCGATGTCTTCCTGGGGGGAAGGCGGTGCGCCGCGATGCGATGCACCGCCCGGGATTCCCTCTGTGGTCCCTGGATCTGCGGCGGTGAAGGGACGACGCCGCCGGGCTGTTTCGAGCACCAGCCGCGGATCCACGCTCGAAGGGAGAGCGGGCGTCGTCAGATCGAGGCGGCGAGCTCGGCGAGCTTGTCGGCGGCGCCACCGACCACCGGCTCCCCGTGCCCGAACAGGATCGTGTCGACGTCGAGCGACGCCAGCTTCCGCACCGAGTCGTCAGCTGCGACGAGGTCGGCGGTGAACTGAGGGTTCGCCCCGGCGACGCCGCCGGATTCCCCACCCATGGCATCGGTGCCGTTGAGGGCGTCACCCGCCACCAGCAGGCGCCCGGGGGAATCGAACACGCTCACGTGGCCGGGCGTATGGCCCGGCGTGGCGACGATCTGGAGCCCGAAGACGGTGTCGCCATCGCTCACGGCGACGAGCTCGCGCGGGGAGGTGATCTGGGGAATGTCGGCGGCGCCGGCATAGCCGGTGGCCGTCGCTGCCTGGGTGAGGACCTCGCCGACGCTCCCGACGTGGTCGCCGTGAGAGTGGGTGAGGATCACGTGACCCACGGCATTCCATCCCAGACCGAGCATCTCCAGAGCCGCAGCGACGTCGGCGGCGCTGCCGGCCACCCCGGTGTCGACGACTGCCGCCTCGCCGTCGCGGGCGAGCACGTAGGCGGAGACGAAGCCGAGCGAGACCCGCTGCCACGTCACGGGCGTTCCCCCCGGCGTGGTCGTGGAGGGGGCGGTCGTCGACTCGGGTGCCGCCACGGTCGTCGTCGTATCGGCGGGAGGATCGTCGGCGGGCGCCTCGGTCGTGAGCCGCGGTGTGAACGCCTCGTCGCTCGGGTCGCCTCCGCATGCCGCGGCGGTGACCCCGAGGACGGCGACGGCGAACGTTCCCCGGCCCAGCCGGGAGAGGAACATGCGTCTGCTCTGTGGCTCGCTCACCCCTCGACTCCCACGTCGCTGCGAGGACGCGACGGTAGCGACGCCTGTCCGGTATCGCATCGGCTCAGCGTCCCGTGTTGGTGGCGCCCAGTTCGTCTGCGGTGCCGACGCCCGACCAACGGGCCAGCTCGGCGGCCAGATCGAGGTGTTCCACGACTGCCGCCTGCTCGTACTCGCCCCAGGCCGAACGCGGCAGCATCCACATGATCTCGAACTCGTTGCCGGAGGGGTCGGCGCCGTAGACGCTGAGCGTTGCGCCGTGCGACGACTCACCCGTGTAGGTGC
>DKBA01000215.1:2272-5875 GCA_002450985.1 Acidimicrobiia bacterium UBA6912 | reverse complement strand
GGCGGCCTGTACCTCGAGCTCGATCTCGACGGTCTTGCCAACCAACCAGCCGCCGGACTCGAGAGCGGCGTTCCACGTGAGACCCCAGTCCTCCCGGTCGATCTTGGTCGACGCCGAGAAGATCGCCTTGTTGTTCCCCCACGGGTCGGTGACGATCCCCAGGTACTGCATGTCGAGCGTGACCGGGCGGGTGGTGTTGCGGATGGTCAGCTCACCGTCGACCTCGTAGCCCTTCCCGGCGCTGCGGACGGCCGTCGAGCGGAACTCGAGCGTCGGGTGGTTGGCGATGTCCAGGAAGTCCGGGGACCGCAGATGGCCGTCGCGATCCTCGACCCCCGTGTCGATGGAGCCGGCATCGATCGTGACCTGCACCGAGGAGTCCTCGGGCCGCTCTGCGATGTCGATGGTGCCGGAGAAGGTCTTGAAGCTGCCCCGGACCTTGGCGGCGATGAGGTGGCGGGCGCTGAAGCCGACCACGGTATGGGCGGGGTCGATGTTCCAGGTGCCGACCTGGGGCAGGGTGAGAGTATCGGACACGGGGGCTCCTTTCGGACTGCAATATCTGACTGCGCAAACAATAATCTCAGAAAACACCTGACATGTCAACTAGTGATCTGTAAACTACTGTGCATGGACCAGATCACCGCCCCAGCGCACGAGGTCGATGCGCTCGTCGACGACGACCGCATCACGTCGTTCGGGCTGCTCGTCGAGGCCCACCGCCGATTGCAGCGCACCTTCGACAAGACCCTGCGCGAGCAGCACGCGATGAGCGGCGTCACCTTCGAGGCCCTGCTCCGGCTCGCTCGCTCCGACGACCACCGCATGTCGATGTCGGAGCTCGCCGAGCAGATGGTGCTCACCTCCGGTGGTGTGACCAGGCTGATCGACCGGCTCTCCGAGGCCGGATACGTCGCCCGGCTCCAATGCCCTTCGGACCGTCGTGTGCAGTGGGCTCAGCTGACCGACGGAGGGCGAGCCGTCCTCGCCGCCGCCCTTCGCACCCACCTCGATGACCTCGAGGCCCATTACGCATCCGAGATCACATCCGAGGAGCTGCCCATCGTGAACCGGGTGATGGACCGCCTTCGCACCGAGTGCCGCGGCGAATCCCGCCCCGACTGACCTGCCCGCCCCGGATGGCCGGTCACATCCAGCGCGGCACCCGGCTCAGAACGTCTTCGGCGCCGATCTCCGCGCACAGCGTGGTCAGCGCCGCACGGTGGGCGCCGCGCCACTCCAGGTCGTCGAGGCCCTCCGCGAGCGGGACGTCGGTCGCCAGGGTGATCAGCTCCCGGTAGAGGAGCGCCTCGCCGCGGCGGGCGGCGAGGGTCTCGGCNNAGCCCGTCCGCCTTGTCGCCGACGAGGGCGAGCAGCGACGGAATGAGGCGGGGCGCCACCCCCCACCTGGCGACGACGTCGGTCTCTGCCTGGATGGCGTCGTTCACCCGGTCGAGCATCACCACGCGGTCGCCCCGTACACATTGGGCGAGATCCTTGTCGCGCGTGCACAGCAGGATCTGCTCGACGTCCGGCGCCTCGGCGAAACGCGCCGCCCCCGTGGCCAGGGCGTCGTCGGCTTCGTAGCGACGTACCATCGGCCATATCACGAGCCCGAGTGCCCGGGCTGTGTCGGCGGCGAGCTGGTGCTGGCCCCATGGCGGCTCCGCACGACTGCGATCGATCGGCACATCGACCACGGTGTCGAAGGCGATGGCGACGTGGGTGACGTCCTCGCCCCGGAGCAGCGCAGTGAGCGTGTGTACGAGACCTCTGACCGCTCCGACTTCCCGTCCCGCCGGGCTGCGGAACGCCGGAGCGGCCATGGCGCAGCGGAACAGCTCGAACGTCCCGTCGATCAGGTGCACCTTCACGGCATGACCGTACCGCTTCCGTGTGCGCGACGCCGGGGTGATCGGTAGCCTCCGCGATGCGACGGAGGTGAGTGGTGACGGCGATCCTCGGCTTTGGCGGCTATGTGCCGGAGCGGGTCATGACGAACGACGACTGGGCCCGGCTCGTNNATCCAGGACGCCGGGCTCGTCGCCGAGGACATCGGCGAGATCATCGTCGCCACCGACACGCCCGAGGTCTACACCCCGGATACCGCGTCGCTTCTGCAGCACCGTCTCGGGTGCGGGCCGATCCCCACCTACGACCTCGGCGGGAGCGGCTGCGCCGGCTTCGTCCAGGCTCTCGACGTGGCACGGGCTCGCATTCACCTGGCGCCACGGCGCGTCCTCGTCGTCGGGGTCGAGCTGATCTCCCGGCTCATCTCATGGAGCGACCGCACGACCTGTGTGCTCTTCGGTGACGGCGCGGGCGCCGTCGTCATGGGCCCGGGGGACGGCAAGGCGCGGGTGCTCGACATCGTCAGCGGTACGGACGGCAGCCGCGCCGGCATCCTCACCCTTCCGACCGGCGGAACCCGCCACCCGTTCTCGGCAGAGGCGGCGGCGAGCGGGGCACATCAGCACCTCGTGATGAACGGCAGTGAGGTGTTCCGCGAGGCGGTTCGCCGGATGAGCGCTGCGGTCGCCGAGGTGCTCGCCCGCATCGAGCGCACCGCGGCGCAGGTGGCACTCGTCGTACCCCACCAGGCCAACAAGCGCATCATCGACGCGGTGCAGCGAGCGCTCGGTGTCGATCCGGAGCGGGTCTACGTCAACGTGGAGGAGTACGGCAACACCGGGTCGGCGTCGGTGCCCTTTGCGCTCTGGGAGGCGCATGACGCGGGCAGGATCCTCCCCGGTGACCTCGTCGTGCTCACCGCCTTCGGGGCGGGCTTCCACTGGGCGGCTGCGGCGGTGCAGTTCTGAGTCCCGGCGACGCAGCAGCCGCAGCGGTCGATCTCCTGCGGAGGGCATCCCACCCCGCCGGCTTCACGGCGTCGCCGGCCTTCGACCACTACGGCGCGGTGTGGGGTCGCGACGCGGCGGTGGCCTGCCTCGGAGCAGCCGCCACGAACGACGCCGGTCTCGAGCGGACGTCGGCCGCCACGCTGCGGACCATGGCGGCGCACGCCTCCCCGCTCGGCCGGGTTCCCAACGTGGTGTGGCCGGAGCGCGGCTCGGCGGACTGGGGCGAGGCGGGTGCCACCGACGCCACCGCCTGGCTGGTCGTCGCCCTCGATCACCACGTCACGGCCTGGGACGACACGTCCCTCGCCGTCGAGCTCTGGCCTGCGGCGGCACGCGCCCTTTCCTGGCTCGCGCATCAAGACGTCACCGGCTGGGGAGCGATCGACTCCCCGGCCGCCGGCGACTGGATGGACTCCTCGCTCAACCGCTCAGGAAAGGTGCTGCACGTCAACGCCCTCTTCGCCTGGGCGCTCCGCGCCGGCGAGCGGCTCGCCGCCCGGGTCGGCGCCGCCCCCGTGATCGCTGCCGAGCACCTCGTCCGCCGTATCGACGCCGTGTTCTGGCCCCGTCCCGGCACCGACCTCGGTGCGCTGGTCGACGGCGCCGGCGCCGGTGCTTCCTTCCCGCACGCGCTCGCCGCCGGGTTGTATCGCGAAGCCGCCGCACCGGATCGGACCCACTACCTGGCGTCGATCTCCTACGGGCGGTTCCTCGACGAGTGTGACGTGCTCGCCAACCTGCT
>DKBA01000215.1:1832-2229 GCA_002450985.1 Acidimicrobiia bacterium UBA6912 | reverse complement strand
GCTGATCCTCGACCATCTCGATGCGGCGGGCGTCGCCACGCCCTATCCCTCCCGCACGTGGCCCCACACCTTTCTGGCAGGCGGGGAGGACCGTATGCTCGACCCCTTTGCCGATGCCCGCCAGGACCCGCGATGGAGGAACCCGCCCGGTGCGTATCACAACGGAGCCGCATGGCCGTTCATCGGCGGCTTCCATGCCGCCGCCCTCGCTACGGTGGGACGGACCGCAGCGGCGCGACGGGTGCTCGTCGAGGTCGTGGGCGCCAACGCGCTCGGCGGCGGCTTTCCGGAGTGGATCGACGGGATGAGCGGGGAACCCGGCGGCGCCCCCGACCAGACGTGGAACGCCGGCGCCTACCTCTACGCCGATGGGCTGATCGCCGGGACGAGCGGCGGG
>DKBA01000215.1:0-1804 GCA_002450985.1 Acidimicrobiia bacterium UBA6912 | reverse complement strand
TGGTCGAGCGCTCGTGCCGCCTTCCCGGGGTCGGTGGTGATGAGCGCCGGCAGCACACCGTCGAGCGTGGGGACGGTGCAGCTCTCGCCGCCGCCGACGATGGCGCGGTCGACCCACAGGTCCGTCGCCGGGTCCCAGAGCCGACGATCGATGGTCGCAGCGAGCGTCCGGCTGCGGATGGCATTCCGATCGTCCCCGGTGATCGCAGCGTGCTCGGCGAGGGCGTGGGCGACGAGCGCGTTGAAGCCCGCCGGGGCCACGACGAATGCATCGGACCACACGGCGTCGCCCGCGTCCGACCACGATGTCGCGGGCACGAGCCGCAGGTCGAAGGCCGTCCACTCCTCGCGGCTCCACGCCGACGTGCCCACCCACGAGTCCCATCGGGGCGAGTCGTCGCTCCCCGCCTCCCACGGATGGACGATGAACAGCAGCCCGTCGTCCCCCCGCCGATGCTCCCAGAGGTAATCGAGGCCGCGGCCGGCCGCCGCGACGACCGCAGGCTCCGCAGCGAGTCCGCGGGACGCGAGATACCGGGCGGCGTGGGCGTAGAGGGGTGGCTGCGAGTACGACGACGAACCGGTCAGTGGTCCGCGGTACATCTCGTTGCCTGCGTAGCGCATGTGGGGAACGAAACCGTTGTCGAGCTGTGCGGCGAAGATCCCGCCGAGCTCGGTCATCCCGCGCTCGTCCCCGACCGCAGCCCAGGCGACGGCGTGGAACGCCGAGTCCCACAGCCACTGGTTGGGGTAGACGGCGTTGTGGGGATAGCAATAGCCGTGGTCCTCATCCCACGCCGACTCCAAGACGGCTCTGCAACGCGAGATGAGGGTCGAGCCGGCGTCATTTGCCCCGGCCGCCGCCATCAGATCTCGAGGCGCTCCTCCGCCGGCACCGCCTCCCTGGCGATGCGCTTGGAGAAGTAGTAGATCCGCTTCAAGTTGGCGATCACGTCGATCTCGAGGCGGTAGGTGGCGATCCGATCGGGCGCATCGGCCAAGAGTCGCTCTGTCTGGTGGGCGGCGGCCGCCCGCTCCATGCTGTTGATCTCGCTCTTCATGTTGCCCACCCGTTTGGCCGCGCGCTCGTTCCGCTGGGTGAGGGCGAGCATGGCGAGGTCGAGCCCTTCCGAAACGGCACCGTGGAACTCGGTGAGGATGGCGCGGGTCTCGTTGCTGACCGAAAGACCTTGCTCGATCCGGCTCAGGCCGAGCGACACGAGATTGGTCTCGATGATGTCGCCGATGGCCTCCAGGTCGTTGGTCGCCTCGATGAGCCCGAAGAGCTCGGCCGAGCCGCCTTCGTCGAGCCGCTGTGTGGTGATATCTCCGAGGTACTTGACGATTTGGCCATGGAGGGCGTCCACCTCGTCGTCCATCGCCTCGATGTCGGCCAGGCTCCACCGGGTGCCGTCGAGGAGCTCGGGCATCACCCCGGCGAGCATGGTGCGGACACGGTCGGCCATGCGGAGCAGCTCGAGCCTCGCCCGGTCGAGGGCGAGGGACGGAGTCCTGAGCAGCGCACGATCGAGGTATTTCGCGCGGATCACGCGTTCCTCTTCCTCGGGGCGGTCCTTGACGAGCCACTCGACCAGGGCTGCGAACTGCGGGACGAACCCGATGAAGACGAGCGCGTTCACGATGTTGAACACCGTATGGGCATTGGCGATCTCGCGAGGCAGACCGCCGCCGATCGAGGCGACCGTCGATGCCAGGAAGCCGACGAAGGGGAGCCAGAGGATCACGCCGCCAACGTTGAACAGCGTGTGGGCGACGGCGGCCCGCATCGCCTCCCTGGGCTTGCC
>DKBA01000151.1 GCA_002450985.1 Acidimicrobiia bacterium UBA6912 | reverse complement strand
GGCGCTTGGGGAGACACGGTGGCCCTGCTTCGTCAGCTCTTCGGCCTGATCGCCGACGCACTCCCCACCTCACTGCGCAGTCTCGAATACTTACGCCTCCACCTCGAAGGCGCATCGCTTCTACACACCCAGGATTTCCCTGTCATAGCGGACCGAACGGACCTGATAGGACGGCTTTCACACCTCGAAATCCCCGGTCAGAAGCCTGGGTAGATACCCGATCGCCCGCGGCTGCTTGGATGGCCGGCGCACCCCAATCCAGAGCGTCGCGCCAACTGCGACGTCAACGCACGCGACCGACTCTGCCGTCATGGTCGATGTCGATGAGCACGAAGGTGGCAATGATGCAACCCCGAGTCTGCTGGTGGTCCGTCCGCTAGTAGTTCGCGGATGCTCCCGTCAGCCGGAAGGTCATGGAGGTCAAGAACGGATCCTCGCTTGTCACGACGTCCTCGATCTCGCCCCGAGCGTCGAGGAAGCCTGCAGTCCCACCGGTCACGACATACTCGATTGCGTTTCCGCTAGAGAGTAGGCCGGTTGCCGTGATGTCTCCCTCGGGCAATCGGATCAGAATGTCATACAAGTCCCCACCGGTTGTGACAACCCATCGCCCGACGGCCGAACCGACGGACACGCCACCGGTGGTCTCGAGCTCAAGGCTGAAGGTGTTGGCTGTTACATCGGCGTCCGGGATCGTCACCAACGTGAAGGTGGACGATTCCTCCTGGACTGCGTTGTCGACGTAGCCCTTGACTGCGTGCTCTGTCACCAGTGCAGATGACGAGTCGTCTGCCAGTGTGGTGTCATCGGAAACACTGGTCACCGATGTTCCGCTCAGGGTCAGAACTCCCACCGCAAGCGGGCCGGTCATGGTGTCCCCGTCCGCATTCACGTATTCGGAGTCGTGGTCGTGAGCCGCCACGTCTCCCGGCGGTCCCTGCGGCCCCTCAGGTCCCTGCGGGCCTTGTGGCCCGACCTGGTTCCAAGACAGGTGGTCTTCATACCGTCGACAGTCATCGGGATCATCCACGATCCGGAGCTGTCCGGTCTGGCCGTTGACACAGGCGTCGATCTCGCTGCCCGGTTGCGCAACCGCAACATTGCCACCGAGCATGAGCAGCAGGACAACGAAAAGGACTAGATGGCGCCCCATGAACTCACCCCTTCCCACTTCCATACGGCCCCCGATTCGCCGGGACAGAAAGGCGGCGGGGCCGCCAACCCCCGCATTACGCACCGCGCAGGGTCCTCACACAAGAGGCGAACGACCCGTCATCGCCCCCCGGTACCGTCACCCATGACCTGCTCCCCGCTCACCGGCCCGTACCGCCACCTCCCCACCGGGCTCGCCGGGGACCGCGCCGGGACCCTGGCTGCGGATGGGCTATCTGCACCGCTCCCCCTGGAGAGGGCTACGACCACTGACCCTGTCCGTGGAACTACCGCACCTGGCGTGTGATCAGTTGGGGTCCGCGCTGCGTGCCCGGGATCACCACCGGAAGAGAACGTTGGAAAGTCTTCTCCAGTACTGCGGCCCCCAGCGACGTGGGGTCCAGCGCCCACCGAGCAGCATGCGGGTCGTGGTGGCGAATCGAGGCGACGTCATCGACTTGGCGTGGCAGAAGGCGCGCAAGCCCTCCGGACCCATCTGCAGCCCGAATCCTGAGTCCTTGATACCGCCGACCGGAACCCCGGGAATGAAAGCGTTGATGAGATGATCGTTCACCGCCACTGTTCCCGTGTCGAGCCTCGCTGCCAGGCGGGTGGCCCGCTGCTCATCGCCTGACCATACCGACCCGTGAAGCCCATATCGAGAGTCGTCGGCGAGGCGCAGCGCCGCTGCCTCGTCTGGAACCTCCATGATTGCGAGTACCGGACCAAAGGTCTCGGTTTGCATAACCTCCATCGAGTGATCGACACCGGTGAGCAGGGTCGGCTCGTAGTACACGCCACCTTCGATCGTGACACTCTTGCCGCCGCGCCGAATCGTCGCGCCCTTGGCGACGGCGTCACGCACCTGCCGCTCGATGATGCCCGCCTGTCCAAGATCGATCAGTGGCCCGATGTCTCGGGCGTCGTCCGTGCCGATCGTCAACCGATCCATTGCATCCTCAGCCGCTGCGATGAACTCTGCTGCGACCTGCGGCGTTACATACACGCGCTCCACGGCGATACACGTCTGGCCGGCGAGAAGCGTCGCCCCCCACACGGCGCACCGTGCCGCTTCACTGACCTCGGCGTCGTCGAGTACCACCATCGCATCCTTGCCACCGAGTTCGAGAATGACCGGCGTCAAGGTGTCGGCTGCCTCGGTGAGCACAGCGCGCCCGGTCTGCGGGGAACCCGTGAACGAGACGATGTCGACCCCGGAGCCAACGAGAGCGGCGCCGATCGAGCCATCACCCTGCACGACCTGAACCAGATCCGCGGGAAGACCCGACTCGTGCGCGAGTTCGCCAAGCAGTGCGCCAGTCAGCGGTGTCAGTTCGGACGGCTTCAGGATCACCGAACATCCCGCAGCGACCGCCGGGAACGCCCCCAGCATGGCGACGAAGAACGGAGCGTTGTACGGCGCGATCACGGCGGCGACACCACGAGGCCGGTACTCGGTCCAGCTCCGCACCATCGGATACGGCCAGGTCGGTCCCCGCCGCGGACGCAGCAGCTTCTGAGCGCGACGCGCATAGAAATCCATGACGTTGAGCGCCGGAACGACATCACTGAGATAGGCATCAGCCAGGGCCTTGCCAGTCTCCTCGCGGACGACGGCGGCGATACGGTCCGAGTTGGCGAGCACGGTGCGCTTGAAGGCCCTCAGATACGGCCGCCGCGCGCGATGCGACAGATCCGACCAATCACGGAACGCCCTACGGGACATGTCAACCGTGTCTTCGACGCCGGCGACGGTCGCGGTGGTGACATATCCAGCCACCCCGCCGGTACGCGGATTGCGGGAGATCAACGTGCGCGTGTCCACTGCCACTCTGTATCGATGGTACGCAGGCGCAGACCCGGCGCCCAGAGTCCACAAGCACCACTTCGGCGACCCCCGAATCGTCGCCTCCCCGACACCGGAGCAGCTAGGGCCAATCGGCAGTCCTTTCGAAGCTCGGTGAAAGGCTGGCGAGAGGAGACTCACCCGACCCACTGGCCGCGACCGCATCCACCACTCGGATGTGGCTGATGGCGCAACATGACCTCGAGTCCGCCCGCCGCCGGCTCGCGCCCGACCGGGCAGCAGGCGCTCCGCCACACGGAGCGCGAGGTGCTACCCAGATGCCTAGTGCGGATCCCACGAATTCCCTGTT
>DKBA01000287.1 GCA_002450985.1 Acidimicrobiia bacterium UBA6912 | reverse complement strand
CCGCCACCGCAGAAGCGTGGGTCGAAGAGGAACTGACGTTCCTGTCCGACGGCGCTGAGTTGCATGGGATTCTCACGCTGCCGGCTCACGAGGGTCCACACCCCGCGGTGGTGATGCCGTTCGAGTCGGTAGGGACGAACGGAGGTCTGCCGCCCGGGGTGGATAGCAGGTACCAGACAGAGCTGGCGCGACGGCTTGCCGGTGCCGGCTTCGCGGCGTTTCGCTACGACCCGCCGGGCGTCGGGAGATCACAAGGCGAAGCGGCGCTCCCGAGCATGCAGGAGAGAGGCGATGAGGCGATCGCTGCGCTCCGTCGAGTCCAGGACCATCCGACGATTCAGGGCGACCGGGTGGGCATGTGGGGGATCAGCCAGGAGGCGTGGGTCGTCTCGATTGCCGCGGCCGACCATCCCGACGACGTGGCATTCATCATCGCGGTCTCCGGTTCAGGGGTTTCTGTGGCGGAGCAACAGCTCTGGGGGATCGAAGCCCAGAGTCGCGCCGCCGGGTTGGCGCCTGGCGACATCGAGCGGGCCACACTGTTCGGCCGGTTACTCATCGACTGGCAACTCACCAACCCCCTCTATCGCGATGCGAACCGCCAGGCCGCGGAGAGCCTCGGAGACGGCCCCTGGCAAGACTTCCTGGCGCTCGTCTACGGGCCTGACACGGACCGCCCGGCCGATGATCTGAGGCGAGCGATTGAGATCCTCACCTCGGTACAGGACGAGCCCTGGGCCGAAGCTCTCCACCTCGAGAACGTGACCATCCCAGCCCTGCAGAGAATCCCGTCCGACCAGATCGAGAAGGTGAAGGCAGCCGCAGAGCAATCGCTCCTGTTCGATCCCGGCGAGTCCCTCAGGAGAGTCCAGAGCGCGGTGTTGGCGTTCTTCGGTGAAGACGACATCGTCCAGCCCACAGATCGAAGCGCAGCCCTCTATGCCGAGTACCTCGAAGAAGCCCAGAACGACCACGTGACCATCGTGATCCTCCCCGGCGTCGGTCACGACATCGTGCTATCCACCCCCGGCTACTGGGAGCAACTGATCACCTGGCTCGACGGCCTCTGACGCACACCGACACGGCAATCCGCTGCCCGGGCACCGCGGCCGGGCCTGGACTTCGAGGAGGCTGTTCTTGTTGGGCGAGTCTCTGGAATGCCTTCACGGACGCAGATTCGGGACGGCCATGTCCGCGATGCGCCCCGACGCCGGACTTCTCGGGTGCCGACCTCAGGAGCACAGACCCTGCTGGGGTCAGATTCAGCACCGCAACGTCGACCGGGACGACCTCATTGACGCGTCCATCGTGCTGCAGTGCGAGCGGCTGGAGAATCGCCTTGCGATCCTCCAGTACACGCAACCAGTAGAGCCCGTCCAGTCGTGAGTAGATTGGTGGCATGCGACGGCTGGTTCCGGATTTCGTCCTCCAGCGTTGCTCTGAAGGGGAGACCGGCGGCCGGCTCACCGCAACCGTGTTGTCCGTCGACGTGGTTGGATTCTCCACCATCACGGATCGCCTCTCCAGCCATGGCCAGCAGGGCGCTGAGGCGATGGCGATGCTGATGCGAAGGGTGTTTTCGGGACTCATCGACGCGGTGCATCGAAACGGCGGGTTCGTCATCGGGTTCGCCGGCGACGCCTTGACCGCGGTGTTTGCCGATGAGCTCATTCCCGACGGCGCCAAGCGCGCGGTAACCGCCGCCGCGATGATGAGCGAGAGGTCGGGATCGGCTGAGACGACACCCTTCGGTGAGTTCGCCATCGACGTGAGGATCGGAGCAGGGCGTGGCGAGGTCGCTTGGGGGATCGCATTGGCCGACGACCTCACCCGAGCTGCGTACTTCTTCCACGGCTCGGCGGTGGACGATGCGGCCGCACTCCAGCAGATGGCTGAGTCCGGCAGCACGCTCGTCACGGCTGCCGTCGTCGACTCCGTCGGCCCGACGGTAGCCACGGCGAGGATGGGCGATCACCTGATTCTCGAGCGCGGTCCCGTCGGTGTCGTCCCGCTCGACCCGGCACCTGCACCCACCGATTTCCTCGACGTGCTGCGCCTGTTCGTTCCCGATGAGGTCATATTCCACGCCGCGAGCGGGGAGTTTCGACACGTCGTCAACGTGTTCATCCGGGTGCCTACGGTGCGAACGGACGCTCAGCTGGCGATGCTGTTGCGCACGGTGTTCGCCCTCCAGACCCGCCATGGGGGGCTGTTCGGGAGGCTTGACTTCGGCGACAAGGGTGCCGTGCTCATGCTGTTCTGGGGTGCTCCCGTCGCTCACGAGAACGACGTGATGACGGCCCTGGACTTCGTGGTCGACCTGCAGGCGGAATCCGAGGTGTCCCTGGAGGCCGGGATCGCGTACGGACTGGTTCACGCCGGCTTCATCGGCAACGAGTCGCGAGACGAGTACACGTGCTACGGGCCACCGACCAACCTCGCGGCCCGCTTGATGACCGAAGCTCCACGCGGCGAGACCTGGGTCGACGAATCGATCGCACAGAAGGCCGGGGCCGGGTTTGAGCTCGACCTCGTGGGCGACAAGAGGCTCAAGGGCTTCACCGATGCCATCCGCGTCTTCTCCCTGGGCGAGCGCCGGCTCCGTGGCGAAACGCGATTCGACGGCACGTTCGTCGGACGCGGCGACGAGATTCAACGACTCGACTCGTTCCTGCAATCGAGCTTCAACGTCGGCCATCGCGGAGTCGCACTCGTGCGAGGCGAGGCTGGAATCGGCAAGAGCCGGTTGGTCCACGAGGTCGTCGCTCACCGCTGCAACGACGTGGACGGGCAGTGCACCGTCGCCGTGTGCCAGTCCGACGAGACGGTCCGAGACTCACTCAACCCGTTCCGCTACTGGCTCCGCCGCCGCTTCGGTCAGGGAGAACATCAGTCACTGGCGCGGAACAAGCGGGCCTTCTCCGCCGTCCTGGACGAGCTCATCGCGACCACCACCGACCCTGACCTCGCCGGGGAGCTGGATAGAACCAGATCATTCCTCGGTGCTCTCGTCGGGCTGAACTGGAGCGACTCGCTCTACGAGGAGCTCACCGGTGAGGCGCGGAGAGAGAACACCTTCATCTCGCTCATCTCGCTACTCCGCGCCGAGGCCCTGAAGCGTCCCCTCGTCCTGGTTCTGGAGGATGTCCACTGGCTGGACGACGACTCTCGCGCCTTCCTGCCCGAGTTGCTCCGAGCGATCGAGGCGGAGTCGGCTCCGGTGGCGGTCGTAGCCACCAGCCGACCCCACGCAAGCCCGCTGCCCGGCGTGAATAGGAGCCTCACGGTCGACCTGGAGGTCCTGACGCTCGAGAGCATCGCAGAGATTGCCGAGCGCCAGCTGGGGGGTCCGATCTCTCCCGAGCTGGCCGAGCTGTTGGCCGACCGGGCCGGGGGCAACCCGTTCTTCGCCGAGGAGTTGCTCAGATTTCTGCGCGACTCGAAGGCCCTGGTGCAGCACGACGGGAGCTGGGGTCGGGTGAGCGGCATGAGCTCGGAGGGAGTGCCGACGGACATCCGGACGGTCCTCGTGGCCCGATTCGACGCTCTCGAGCGATCCGTGAGCGATGTCGTGATGGCAGGCGCGGTCCTGGGGAGGGAAGGACACGCCGACGTGGTGGCCCGCATGATGGGCGCCGAGTCGGTCGACGAGCAGATCGCAACAGCAGAGGCAGCCGGAATCTGGACGATATGGCCGGACCGCCACTTCATGTTCCGTCACGCGCTCGTTCGTGATGCCGCCTATCAGATGCAATCGATGGCACGTCGCACCGCACTGCACGAGCAGGCGCTGATGGCACTCGAGTCGTTCCATGCCGCGGATGCGTCACCGCCACACGGAGAGCTGGGATTCCATGCCGAGCGCGCCGGCAGGCCCGCCGAAGCGCGTCACCACCTCCAGCTGGCCGGGGACGCCGCTGCCGAACGATTCTCCAACGAGCAAGCCGCGGCGCACTACACCCGGGCACTCGAACTCACACCCGAGGATGCAGCAGAGGAGCGATTTGTGCTGCTGCTGGGCCGGGAGCATGCGTACTCGGACCTCGGCCTACGTGAGGAACAGCTCCACGATCTCGAAGAGCTCGCCGACCTCGCCGGCAGGTTGTCGGAGGCGGGTGCTGCGGTGGATATCGCCCTGCGCCGCTGCGAATACCTCCTGGCGGTCGGCGATTACGACGCGGCGTTCGAAGCCGGCGAGCAGGCCGCGCACCTGGCCTCCGCACTCGGCGACCCACGGCGCCTGGCGGCGGCGCACGCAACGCTCGGCCGCCATTACTTCCGCTCGGACCACGGGCTCGAGGTCGACCGGCATCTCCAGGCTGCCACGGAACTGGCGCGCCGCCATGGCTTCGCCGACATCGAGGCCGATGCCCAGGTCGCTGCGGGGATCGCCGCATCAGAACGCGACCGTTACGACGAAGCTCGCAGCCACTTCGAGCGCGGCCTGGAAGGTGCCCGCCGTGCCCGCGATCGTCGGGTCGAAGCCTGGGCCCTGAACGCCCTCGGACTCCTCCACTTGAACCGCGACGAATACGAGCAGGCTCGCGGGTATCTCGAGCAAGCGCTGGCCATCAGGCGCGAGATCGGATACAGGCTCGGCGAGGCGGGTGCCTTGACCAATCTGGCCATCGTTGCGGAGGTGCAGGGTCGTCTTGCCGAAGCAATCCGGGACCACGAGGAAGCCATGAACATCGCCATCGAGATCGGAGATGGCTACAACGAAGCATGGGCGCGAAACAATCTGGGATTCATCTCCGCAACGCTCGGGCGATTCGACGCTGCGGCGGATGCGTACCGGAGAGCACTCGCTATTGGCGAAGACCTCGGCGACAGGCGGATCCAGGGCGACGTGCTGGCCAACATGAGCCTCATGGCACACCAGATGGGCGACGATGCCGAGGCGTTGGAGCTGGCGCGTCGCGCCGCCGCTCTCGCTTCTACGTTCGGCGCTCGGGAGATGCTGGCCGAGGCGAGTACGAACGAGGGGCATGCACTGGTGGGCCTCGGTCATCTCGACGATGCCGAGTTCGCCTACCGCCGCGGACTCGCCATTCGAGCGGAGGTCGGTCAGGCGACGAAGGCCGTCGAGACGGTGGCAGGCCTCGCAAGAGTCCAACTCGCCAAGGGTGACGTGGCTGCGGCGAGCGCCTTGGTCGAGCCACTGATCGCCCGGCTCGACGCCGGAGCACTGTCGGGCACGTTCGAACCGATGCGGGTCTATCTCACGTTCATCGACGTGTTGCGCGCCGCAGATGACCCCCGCGCCGACGAGCTCGAAACACGGGCGCACGACGAGCTCATGCGCCACGCCGACTCGATCGAAGACGAGGACCTCCGCGCCTCGTACCTGGAGAACGTGGCCGCACACCGCGAGCTGGCATCGCGCCGAGGGGCGACTCGACCGGTCGAGTGACCGCGTTGGCGGCGGTCTTGGTGCGGGCCCGCTCGACACCGGAACGCAGGGCGGTGCGGGGCATCTCTACCGCGCCGTTGGGACCGTGTCACGGACCCAGGTGGAACGGTAGGGACGAAGGTCCGGGCGGGTCTATCCGGCAAGCCACTACGGCAAACGTCACGCCCGCCGACGCACGTCGCTGGCAGGGTTATCGGTGCTGCTCCTCTTCGTGCCCTCGTCTATTCCGGGCCAACTCTGCCGCGTAGGGTCGAGTCATGGTTTTGAACGGCAACCCAACGGCGAACATCGGCGCGGCGCCGCAGGGTGTCCGCCAGGTGTCCGCATGACCCCGCCATTTCGGACGATTTCCGACTATCGCCGACTGCCGGGTCGGAAGACGGCACGAAAACCGGAAGCACTTGCGCTGCAACGGTTTCCGCTGCAGCACAAGTGCTTCTGGATGGTGGGCGCTACTGGGATTGAACCAGTGACCTCTTCCGCGTCAAGGAAAAGCCGGNNCTTTGCGTCATTTCGCGTCGTTTTCAGTTCTCATGTGGTCGCGATGTGGTCGCGGTCGCTCTCGCTCGCTCCAAGGTCGGGCCCCGTTAGTCATGTTGTGACGCCCGACGCTCCAGCGCGTTATCAGCTTGAGCAACTTCAGAGTCTCGGCGTGACTGCTTGGTTCCGGAGCCAGTTGAGCATCTCGTCACGGAGGTATCGGGAGTTCCGGCGATCGGGTACAACCGATGGCCGCGCTCATCCTGAGTAGATTGCCGCCATGGAACCGCTGCTCCCGTCGTATCGCGATCTGATGCTCCCGGTCGTGCGGGCCGTAGTGGAACTCGGTGGCTCAGGCAACTCACGAGAGATCTCGGAGGCGGTCATTGAGAGCGAGGGATTCTCGGAGGACTTGCTCGCAGTGACCTACGAGGGCCGCGAGAAGTCGATACTTGTAGACCGGTTGGACTGGGCCCGCAGCTACTGCAAGCTGGGAGGGGTACTCGAAAGCCCCAAACGGGGACTGTTCTTGATGACAGATCTCGGCCGCGAAATCGCCGCCCTGCCCGACCTTGAGGCGCACGAGCGACTCAAAGAGATAGATCACGCCGTGAGACGGGCTCGCAGAAAGAAGCCGAAGAGCGACGCTCCAGTGCCGCAGGACGACGACGCCGAAAGCCCTCCCGAAGACGACGAAGGATGGAGGGAAGTCCTCCTCGCCCGACTGCACAAACTCTCGCCAGACGCCTTTGAACACTTCGTGCTGTTCGTGCTCCGCGCCCAAGGCATGGAGCTCAAACGTGTTGGCGGCTCAGGCGACGAGGGCGTCGACGGAATCGGCAAGGCACCGCTCAGTGGCGTCCTCTCAACAACGATCGCCGTCCAGGCCAAGCGCTACGACCCCTCGAAGACGGTGGGTCGAGAGACCGTGGCGCTGTTCCAGAGCGATGCAACAGCTGCGGGCGCCGAACATGGAGTGCTCGTGACAACCGGACGCTTCTCTGAGCCTGCAAGACGAGCTGCCCTCAGCAGACATCCAACGATCGATCTCGTAGACGGCGAGAAGCTCACCGACCTCTGCCTCGAATCGAACATCGGAGTCGCTCACAGCCCGGTCGTCAATGAAGACTTCTTCGACCGGTTCGAGAACTTGTCCTAACTGCCAGTCGAGGACCGCACGCCGACGTGCCTGATCTCGGGCTGTCGGCCGAATGTGCGTTCGTGCTCGGGATTGGCTGATCGGCGTGGGATGGCCTCGCCCGGCCAGCCCTGCCCACTGGCCATGGCACGAAGAAGCCGTGCCATGGCACGGTCTTGTGTGGTCTGCCGACCAGGACGTTCGGAATCGCGAGTCAGAGCGAAGGGCTGGAACCTCTAGAGGAAGACCAACGGCAACCCGAGGCCGTCATCAAACATGTCCGTGGTGCAGCCACTGTTGTCACATGCGTAGATGACGCCCGGCCCTTCGAAGCCCGCAAGTCCACCCAGCACGGCGTAGTGGCCACGCGGATTGGCGAAGACAACAGCCGTGACGACGCCTTCTGGCGTTCCAGCATCGAATTCAATCTCGACGGCGTCGATGGTGCGAAGGTGATGAACGAAGCTGTCGCGCACCTCCGTTGGCGCCGCGACCTGGATCTCGAGTGCAATCGCATCCTCGGTCCTGACCCGCTCCAAGAGCACGAGAATCGACGGTGCCTCGGAGCCGGAGGTGCAAGCAGCCGAGTCCATCCATAGTGGGTCGGTCATCTCCTCAACCTCGGCGAATGTCACCGTCCTGCGGTAGGAGGCTGAGTCAACCCATATCGCCTGTGGAGTGTCTCGCCCTGCGGCATCAGCGATCGGAGCCACCACAGCTGCCTGTCCCGACGGTACGACGCGCCATGAGAGCGAGCGGAAGAGGAACGCTTTGGAGTCCCGTTCAGCAACGTCGGCCGCGTCAAACTCCGAGTGGCCAACGAGAACGGGATGAGAGCATGGGTTGCCAACCACAAGGTTGGTCGCATCGCTACACGCCGCCAAGAGCAGAGACACCACGACAACGCCTACTCCTAGCAACGTCCTACTCATGGACGAATCGTACAAGCGACCCAAGCTCGTGAATCTGCGACCACCATCGGGCGACGACCGCACATCTCATCGCTGTCCATCCCGATCAGGCTGACCTTCTGAAGAAGAGGTGGCAGTGAGGCACTCACGACGCGCCGTCGATGGTCCCGTCCCGGCTCACAAGCGGTCGGTCCACGACTCGAAGCAACCCAGGTCACACGCCGAGGTGCCGATCGGTTCGGTTCCTAGTCGTGCTCGTTATGGGACTCTCCTGCTGTATCCGTGGGTCAGGTTCGGCCTGGGAGGACGGGTGGGTGGCTGCCGAGTGCGAGCAGGGCGAGGGCGATGAGGGGTTCGGGTCCGTGGAAGCCGAAGGCGATGCGGGTGAGGAGTCGGATCTTGGTGTTGGTGGATTCGATGAGGCCGTTGGAGACGCCGGAGTCGAGTGCGTGGTCGATCGCTCGACGGTGTTTGGTGATTTTGCGGGCGAGCTCGACGTAGGACTGCATGCGTGACCGCCGCGCCCATGACAGCCATCGATCGAGCGCGTGCTTGCCGGCGTCGCCCTTGACCGCGAACACAAAGCGCAGTCCTTCCTTGAGCAGGTAGGCCCGGTGGAGACGGGGATCGGTCTTGGCGATCCAGTCGAGCTGGGCACGTTGCTTGTCGGTGAGATCCTCGGGGTTCTTCCAGAGCGCGTAGCGAGCCCTGGCGATCCCGAGCGAGGTGCCCATCGCCTTGCCTCGCCGGTAGGGGCTGGTGGTCGGGTTGCGTCGACCCGACGCCTGGTTCCAGGCCCGGCGACGTTCGACGTCGAGTGCTTCGATGCCCCATGCGACNNAGCTCATCGAAGAACACCTCCAACGCAGCATCGTTGCGGCCCGGGCCGGCCCACACCAGATGCCCGGTGTCGTGATCGACCACGACGATCAGGTAGCGATGGCCGCGCTTGTAGGAGATCTCGTCGACCCCGATCCGACGCAACCCGTCGAGGCGATCGATGTGCTGTTCGACGTCGTCGTTGACCCGGGCGACGATCGCTCCAACGGTGCGCCACGCCACCCGCAGCAACTGACACGTCGCCGACTTCGAGGTGCGCACGGCNNTCGGCTTCGATGAACACCTTCGTCGTGCCGGCGTCCAACGCCCGCCAACGCCGCCGCCCATCACCGTGGTCATAGCGTGGCGCGCGTCGTTGGCAGCGTCCGCACCGGCTGCGGGCCTTCGCGTTCGGCCGAACCGACACGATGATCGACCCATCCGCGTCGTCGACACGGACCCCTTCCACGACCGTGCGCTTCAATCCGCACGCGTTCTCCCATACCTTGGTATTCAGCACCCCGTCTGCCTTCCTACTGGTCTCGAGCCTTCGACAGCGCGAAACCTAGGAATCAGGCGGGGTGCACCCGCGGATGGACCATCAACTCACCCACGGATCGAGCAGAAGAGTCCCTAAAGGGACGGCTTTCAAACCCTCTGAAGATCGCGGAAACCCTTGCGGCACAGGGGTCAGAGC
>DKBA01000040.1 GCA_002450985.1 Acidimicrobiia bacterium UBA6912 | reverse complement strand
GATCTGGGACAGGACGCTTGCATCTTCATACCTCGCAGTTCATACTGCCGAGTATGGCGACCGTACGACGCACGATTTCGCTTCCTCCGGCCGTTGCGGCCCGTCTCGACCGTGAAGCCGAGCGACGCAAGACCTCTTTCTCCTCCTTGATCACCGAGTTGGTCTCCCAGCATCCCGACCCACTGCCGTACGCCGGCGTGGTCGAGGACGACGAAGACCTCTCCCGGCGCGTCGAGGAGGTGCTGGCACGGCTCGCCGGCTGATCATCTGTGACACCGGTCCGCTGGTGTCGGCCCTGAATCGAGGCGAGGGCAGACGTCATCAGTTCGCTGCTGAAGTGCTGGCCCGATCTGCCCGTGACGTCGTGGTCCCGTGGCCCGTGTTCGCTGAGGTCGATCTGCTGCTGCGCGCCAGAGGGCACGCTCCGGCGGCCATCGCCTTCGGACGCGCCCTCCTCGATGGTGTCCACCGGCTCGACGCACCGACGGACACCGAATTGAGGCTCGCTCTCGACCTCGCCGACCGCTACGTCGACTCCGGGGTCGATCTGCCCGACCTGACGGTCATGGCGATGGCTTCGATCCGCGATGCCTGGATCCTGACGTGGGACTACCGGGATTTCCGTACGGTGGTGCTCGGCAAGGACCACCATTGGGACCTCCTCGTCCAAGAATCCGAGCTGCCACAGCCCTGACTGGGAGTGGTCCGCCAGTCCTCGGATACCCGCACGCACAAGTGAGGATGTGGGGGTGATCCGGGCGGGACTCCTGGACGCCGGGTGCGGGGTCTTGGACGCTGCGCTCGGTTGGGTCGAGTGCTCGTTCGTGCGAGGATCTGGCGATCTGGGCGCGTCCCGGTGACTCGACTGGGGTTCAGATGAGTTCGAGGGCGTCTGCGAGTTCGGGGATCAGCTTCAGGAGTGGGCAACGCCGATTCGGCCAGGCCATCGAATGGGTCCATGCCAACGCCGGGGAACCCTCCGCTGGCGGCTGCCCGAACCTCCGGCCGGAAGGGCAGCCGTCGCCCGAGAAGGCGGTGGCGCTCTCGTTGTCCGGAGGCGTGTACGTGGATAGGCTCATCGCTCCACGTGGAGGATGCTGTATGGATCCCCGGGTTCGATCGGGGCCTGTTCGTCCGATCTCGCTGCCCTTTGCCGTTGCGTTGTTCGGGGTCCCCGGGGTGGTCATCTACCTTGCCACCCACAGGCGTTGCGAGCTGGTGTTCTTCCCAGTCGGCTGGCTCCTCATGAGCACCGGGTCCGGCCCGATTGTCAACCAGCGCTTCCGTGCTCGACCCCCTCCGCTCGGTCGAACTCGCGCGCCGAGGCAACCCCTCGCTGACCGACGGGGAGTGCCTCCTGCACCTCCGTCGGACCCCGCGCCCGGCGAGCATCCCTACGGTGCCACCTCAGCAACGCTATCGTCGACAGATGGCGATCTCGCTCGTTCTCGCCGAGGACAGCTTCATCGTCCGGGAGGGCGTCCGGATGCTGCTGGAGCAAGCCGGATACGATTTGGAGGCCGCCGTCGAGACGTACGACGAGCTGATGGCTGCCGTCGAGGTCCACCATCCCGACGTGGTGGTGACCGACATCCGCATGCCGCCGACTCGAACGGACGAAGGCATCCGGGCAGCACGGGAGATTCGTGAGGTCCATCCGGACATCGGTGTCGTGGTTCTCAGCCAGTACGTGGAGCCCGCCTATGCGCTCGCGCTCTTCGATCGCGGCTCCTCGGGTCTCGCGTACCTGCTGAAGGAACGGGTGGGCGACCTGGACCGGCTCTCTGGTGCGATCGAGAGCGTCGCTTCGGGCGGCTCGGTGCTCGATCCGCTCGTGGTGGACGCTCTCGTCGAGGCGCGGATGAAGCGGCAGACGGGCCACCTCGACCGGCTCACGCCTCGGGAGACGGAGGTGCTAGCCGAGATCGCCACCGGGAAGAGCAACGCGGCCATCGCCGAGACGCTGTATCTCTCGGAACGGGGCGTCGAGAAGCACATCAACTCGATCTTCACCAAGCTCGACCTCGCTCCGGAGCCAGACACGAACCGGAGGGTGCGGGCTGTCCTCGTCTATCTGGCCGAAACCCGGTGAAGGTGTGGCTACCCCCACCCGATGAAGTCGAGCCCGCAACCTGGCGCGGCGGTTCCGAACCCCGCACCATGCCAGTGTGGACGTCATGACCCGACCGGCTCGCGTGCTGATCGTGGACGACCAGCCGCCCTTTCGTGAGGCCGCCCGCCTCGTGATCGAACTCACCGAGGGCTTCGAGGTGGCGGGCGAGGCCATCAGCGGAGAGCAGAGTCTCGAGCAAGTCGAAGAGCTCCGGCCAGACATCGTGCTGATGGACATCAACCTGCCCGGTATCGACGGGATCGAGGCCACTCGCCGCATCGTCGCCGACTACCCCGCGGTGAAGGTGATCGTGATGTCGACCTACGAGGCGGCGGAGTACGGGCCGAGGGCAATGGCTGCCGGAGCGACGACCTTCATCGGGAAGTCCGACTTCAATCCGGACATCCTCGAAGCCACCCGGCCGGGAATGTGACGTCAGGCGGCAGTCGCCGGAATCGAGCCGGCCACCCTGGTTCCCCTCCCGGGTGACGACGTGACGGCGAGGCTCCCACCCACCGCCTCGAGACGATCGCGCATCCCGACCAGGCCACTGCCCTTGGCGCTGCTGATCGGATCAAAGCCTCGGCCGTCGTCGGCAACGACGAAGTCGAGTCGTCGGTCTCCTCCCGTGAGTTGCACTTCGATGCGCCCGGCTTCCGAGTACTTGATGGCGTTGGTGATCGCCTCGGAGACGCAGAAGTACACCGCCGCCTCGACCTCCCGCGGATAGCGGCCCAGGTCCCCGGTGTCGACCAGGATGGGGATCGGCGCGTTCGCCGCACCGGCAGAGAGCGCCGCGCGCAGCCCGTCGCTCGCGAGCAGCGGCGGGAAGATCCCCTTGCCCAGGGACCGGATCTCATCGATGGCGGCCTGGGCGTCGGCGGCCATCTCCTGGATCAACTCCGCCGCCCGCCCCGACCCTTCTTGCTCGGCGAAGCGTTGGGCAAGACCGAGCTTCACTTTCAGTGCAACCACCTGTTGCTGGGCTCCGTCGTGGAGGTCCCGTTCCAGCCGGCGCCGCTCTTCAGCCTGAGCATCCACCAGGCGGCGCCGGGACACCCGCAGCTCCTCGGCCCGCGTGGCCAGGTCGGCATCCAGGCGCATCTTGTTCAGCACCATCCCCGCCGAGCCCGCCAGGTCCTCCACCAGGCCCCGTTCGGTGGGGGTCAGCGATTCATCTCGTCCCTTGAGCACCGATACCGAGCCGACGATCGTTTCTCCGGCCGTGATGGGCAGCGTGAACTCGTCGTCCTCCGCGGTGTCGGCACCCTCCGGCGGCCAGATCGTCGGTGAGGCTCCGTCGAGGCGTAGCACTGCTCGGGATGCGCCCGTGCCCTCGGTCAGGCGTTGCACCATCCTCTCCAGCAGCCCCTCGGTCGACTCTGCGCTCGCCAGCCGGGCCGTCAGATCGGACAGCACCTGGTAAGGGGTTGCTCTCGTTCCGAACACCACGCGGTTGGCGAATCGCTGGATGCGGAGGCGGACGGGTTCGAAGACCACCGCCACCAGCGCGGTCGCGGCGATCGACAGGCCCAAGTTCGACGACCCGGCTCCGATCCATGACCCTACGCCCGCCACCACGATCGCGTAGACGCCGGTGATGAACGCAGCCAGCACGGCGAAAACGATCGATCGGGAGATCACCACGTCGATGTCGTAGAGGTGATAGCGGGTGATGGCCAGCCAGAAGCCCGCCGAGTAGATGGTCAAACCGATCAACACGATGACCGCCAGGGCGTTCTGGTCGACACCGTCGAACATGACGGCGACGCCGAGCGCCGGGACGCTCAGCGCCGATCCGAAGAGGACCCACCGGATCTGCTGCCGCTCGGCTCCGGTACTGCGCCGGAACCGCACCAGCAGGGAGATGAAGCTGAATCCGGTGGCGACCACGAGACCGAGCAACGGCCAGACGATGATGTCGTCGTAGGTGTCGAGCGCCCCGTAGCGGAGGTCTCCGCCGGGCCGCTCCAGGTAGCCGAGGATGACGCTGGTGGCGAGCATCGAGGCGACGGCCAGCCACGCCACCCAGCGCCAGCGCGGCGACGGAAGCCCCCCGTTGGGGAACAGCAGAACGCCCAGGGACAGCAGCCCCCAGATTGCCGGGGTCACCGCGACGTCGGAGAGGAACACTCCCCACGCAGAGACGGGGCCGAGATCGATCGGCCGCAGCTCGTCGATCTGCTCGAGGCCGATCGCGAAGCCGCCTGCCCGCATGCCGGCGAAGGCGACGGCGTTCGACAGGACGTATACGCCCGCGAGCACAGCGACGAGCAGGTACACCCACACGACCCGGTTGCCCCACTGTCGCGGCAGGACCACCCAGCTCAACAGGCCGAAAGCGATGGCGATCACCGCGATGTGCGAGATGTAGTCCTGGAGGAAGTGATCGAACCGCCCGCCGCCGTCGGTGCCGATGACGACCACGGCGACCGCCGCGAGGCCCGAGAGCACGGACGTGGCCAGGGCGGCGGCGCGGCCGAGCCGCACCCGACGGCCGGTCGGTGTCGCCGCGGCGGTCATGCGAGAGCCTCCGCCGGCAGCGGCAGCGACCCGGCGACGGTGGTGCCCTGCCCCGGGGCGCTCGCGATGGTGAGGTCGCCCCCGGCGGCGTCGATTCGATCGCGGATGTCCTGGAGACCGGATCCCAGGCGAACCGTCGCCGGGTCGAACCCGGCGCCGGCGTCGCGCACCGTGAACCGGAGGGCCTCACCGTCTGCGTGCAGCGTGATCTGCGCCGAGCTGGCACCGGCGGACTTCACGACGTTGTGCAGCGCCTCGAGGACGCAGAAGTAGACGGTGGCTTCGACATCTCGGGGATAGCGGCTCACTCCGTCTGCGGCGACGTCCACGGCGATGGGCATGCGACCCGCCGCTGCGGTGAGCGCCGCCCTCAAACCCTCCGCCTGGAGCAGCGGCGGATAGAGCCCGCGGGCGAACTCGCGCAGCACGACGACGGCTTCGTCAGCCTGTGTCGACAGGGCGCCGAGGAGCTCCAGGGTGCGGGTGGCTCCGTCGCGCTCGGCGATCTGGCGGGTCAGCGCCAGCTTCACCTTCAGGGCCACCAGTCTCTGCTGAGCGCCGTCGTGGAGATCGCGCTCGAGGCGGCGCCGCGTCTCGTCCTGCACGGCGACGATCCTCTGCCGCGAGGCGCGCAGCTCCCGGACCCGGCCCTCCAGCGCCCGGGTGAGCAGGAGGTTGCGCATGACCAGGCCCATCCCGGCGGTCAGCTCGTCGGCCAGCGCGATGTCGGGCCCACTCAACGGCTGACCCGGCCGCATCGACAGGCTCAGCGCGCCGAGCACGTCGCCTTCGTGGACCACCGGAAACACGGTGTCGGCTCCCGGAATCGCGGGGACCGCGCCCCGGTCCACGGCGACGACGTGCGGTACCGTCTCGTCCTCGGGCCAGACCGAGACCCGGCGCAAGTGACCGTCTTCCGCGGTCCACACCGCGGCCGCGGACGCCGCCGTGCCCTCGGTGAGCAGACGGGCCACCGGCCGCAGCAGCGATTCGTCGGTGGCGGCCACCTGGCGGGAAAACTCCGAGAGGACCTGATAGGGCGTGGCCCGCCGGCCGTACACGATCCGGTTGGCGATCCTCTGGAGGCGGGCCCGCAGCGGCTGAAACGCGACGGCGACGAGAGCGGTCGCCGCCACCGCCAGCACCGGGTTCGGATCGGCGCCTCCACCGAGGGCGGAGCCGGCGCCGACCACCACCGCCACGTAGACCGCTCCGATGAAGGCCGCCAGCGTCCCATACACGAAGGTCCTCGAGATGATGACGTCGATGTCGTACAGGCGGCCCTTGGCGACGGCCATGCCGTATGACACGACGAGAGCCGCTTCGCCTACCAGCAAGGCCGCACCGGGCTCGCCAATCGTGTTCCCGAGGGCGACCGGGTAGAAGCCGGAGACGAAGAACGCCATGGCACCCCACATGACCCAGCGGAACTGCTGACGGACGAGGGCATCGGCGCGGCGGAACCGCACCACGAGGCTGGAGAGCGCCAGCAGGATCGTCGCGATCAGAACCGTCTGTCCGGCGTCGTACAGGGTTCCTTGCCATCCGGTGATCTCCTCGGACGCTTCGAGGGTCACGTTGCTGCCCGGCACGAACCCGCCGAAGGTGTACCCGATCGTCACCCCCACCCCGGCGACGATGCTCGTGGCCGCCACCCATCGCCACCGGGAGCCGGGCAGCTTCCCGTCCGGAAAGAGCAGCCAGCCGAGGGACATCGGAAGCATCAGAGGCTGGTGCGTGGTCGCGCCCTGGACGAACAACGGCACCGCCGCCAGATTCCCTACGGCATCCATCGACTGCGAGACGGTGAGCCCGTGGAGGTCGGCCACTTCCAGACCGGCCGCCCGCGACAGCAGCACGAGCGAAGCCCAGGCACCGCTGTAGATCCCGCCCAGCAGGGCCGACGCGGCCAGGGTCCACACCTCCGGGTTGCGTGGTTGGCGAGGTACCACGAGCCAGGCAAAGGTGCCGAAGCCCACCGCGATGACACCGGTATGGGCGGAGAAGGTGGTGATCAGCGCCCGGGGTTCCCCGAGGACGAGGAACACGCTCGATCCGGCGACGGCGAGCACCACGGAGGCCAGCCCGGCCGCGCGACCGAGACGGATGAGGGTGGTGTCGGTGAGCCTCACGACGCCCTCCTCGGGAAGCGGTACGCCGCCACGAGCTCGGCGCGCCCTTTTACGTACGAAGGCTCGAGGACGTCGATGTCCGGAGGATCGCGGAGCGTCTGGAACGTGCTTTCGCTGAGCACCGTCTCCCCCGCCCGGGCCCACTGCTGAATCCGCTGGGCGAGATTCACCGTGTCACCAATCACGGTGTACTCCAGACGCTCGGCGGAGCCGAGGAGGGCGGCCGCCACTGACCCTGTGGTGATGCCGATGCCGAGTCCGAAGGGCTCCAGTCCCTGCGTTTCCCAGTCGGCGTTCACCGTCGCTTGCGCACGGTGCATCTCCATCGCCGCCGCTACAGCGCGTTCCGGGTGATCCGGCAGCGGCTCGGGGGCTCCGAAGACCGCCATCACCGCGTCGCCGACGAACTGCATCACCGTGCCGCCGTTGCCGATGACTGCACGGTTCATGTCGGCGCGGTGGCGGTTGAGCTGACCGGCCAGCGCGGTCGGGTCGGTGTGTTCCGCGATCGTCGTGTAGCCCCGGATGTCGGACATCAGCACCGTGACCTCGAGCTCCTCGGTCATACCGGCGTGACGCCCCTCTCTTCGCAGCTTCTCGGCCACCCCACCCGGCAAGAGCCGCGACAGCATCTGGCCTTGCTCCTCGCGCTCCAGGATCGCCCGGTGCAGCATCTTGAGCCGCTCCACGGCGGCGTGATCCCCCGATTGGAGTGATTCCGCCAGGGTGACGAAGAGCCGCTCGACACGGGCGTCGACGTCCGCCGGGGTCGTCTGGAGCGCGGCGGCGATCGCCTTGATCGGCGTGCCGGACGCCACGGCTTCGAGGAGCTGCAGCTCGTCGGCGGACAGGCCGCCGTTGCGCTGGACCGGACGGGTCAGCGCTTCGACGATCACCGGATCCAGCATCGACCCCCCTGTCGCCACCTCTCGGATCGCCCGCACGAGCTGGTCGCCTTCGGCCACCCGGTCCTTGAGGAGATAGGCGCATCCGGCGGCCCCTTCGGCCAGCAGCGCCACGGCATACTCGGGATCGTCGTATTGGGACAGGATCACGACGCCAGTCCCAGGGTTGCGTTTGCGGATGACCTGGGCTGCCTCGATCCCTTCGCGGCCGAAGGCCGGAGGCATCCGTATGTCGGTCACGACGACCTGCGGAGTCCTCTCGGTGGCGCCCTCCACCAAACCGTCGAAGTCTCCGGCCACCCCCACCACCTCGAGGTCTCCGGAGAACTCGATCAGCGCTCTCACCCCTTCCCGGACCAGCAGATTGTCGTCGGCGAGGAACACCGAGATCGTCATGAATGAATAGTGCCAGGACGCGTGCGCCGCGTGGATGGTGAGAACTCGTGAATCGACGGTGGGGCTACCCACACCCGTGGTTCCGGGGTCGCACCATCGACGGCGATCGGCCGGAGGTTCACACTGGACCCACGCCCGGTCAGGAGTGCCGGGCGAAAGGAAGCCGAGATCGGTCGTCGAGATCCGAGAGGCGATGATGGGAATTGTCAGCTGGCCGGCCACACGTTCTCGACTCGAACGGCTGATCATCGGCCCCGCCATGTCGACACTGGCCTGGCTCGTGGAGCGGGCCGTCGCTCTTGGCAACACACCGAGGAGCAACGGGTGACCGGCCACGTTGATCACGGTGACGGCTCCCCCATCCGCAGGGTGATGGTGGGGACCGACCGTTCTGAGACGGCGGACCGAGCCGTCCGATGGGCTGCCGACCTCGCCGAGCGCTACGGAGCGGAACTGCTCGTCGTGCAGGTGATGCGACGCGACGACGAGTCCCCTCCGGGCGCGGCGAACCCGGTCCCGGTCGACGCCGCGGAACGTGACCTGCGACAACTCGTCGAGCGGCTTGCCGGAGCCCGCGGGGCAGCCCGCGTCGTATGCGATGGCGATCCGGCCCGTGCCCTCCTCGAGACGGCGGCCGCCTGCGATGCGGACACCCTCGTCGTCGGGAACGTCGGCATGAGAGGTCGCAAGAAGTTCCTGCTCGGCAACATCCCGAACCGGATCTCGCACAATGCGGCCTGCAACGTGATCATCGTCAACACGGTGGGTGACGGAGCACACCCCATCACCACCCCAGTTTGGGTGCCACCCGCCACCGGCGACACGACCGAACCGCACCTGATCGGCCGGTCCGCCCAGATCGGTACCGTCATGGCGCGACACGGCATCGGGGAGATCTTCGCCAAACGCGGCCGCGACGAGCCACAAGAGGCACAAGCGAAGCGCCTACGCGCCGCCCTCGAAGAGCTGGGCCCGACCTTCGCCAAGTTGGGTCAGGTGCTCTCCACGCGTCCCGACCTGCTCCCTCCGGCGTATATCGCCGAGCTCTCACGCCTCCAAGACCATGTGGCGCCACTGACCGAAGCCGAGGTGGTGGAGGTCATGGAAGCAGAGCTCGGTGTCCCGTGGGAGGACGTGTTCGACGAAATCGAGCCGGAACCGCTGGCGGCAGGTACGATCGCTCAGGTGCACCGGGCCACCCTGGAGGGCGGTGACCGCGTGGTGGTCAAGGTGCAGCGTCCCACGGCTCGGGCGGAAATCGTGGAGGATCTCGCCCTTCTCGAACTGTTCGCCGATCGGAGCAAGAACCGCCCGCTGTTCACCCAGATCGTCGACATGTCGGCGGTGTTCGAGCATCTCTCGGAATCGCTACAGCGTGAGCTCGACTTCAGTTCCGAAGCCGCGAATCTGAGACGAATCGGTGAATTGCTCGAGCCCTATTCCCGCCTCGACGTGCCGAAGGTCTATGACGACCTCTCGACCAAGCGTCTACTCGTCATGGAGGAGGTGCAAGGAACGCCGGCGCGAGAGGCTCCGGAAGGTGACGCACGTCGCGAGGCAGCGCGCCAGTTGCTCGAGTCGTACTACGAGCAGATTCTGAAGGACGGGTTCTTCCACGCGGATCCTCATCCCGGGAACATGCTGTGGTCGAACGACCGGATCTACTTCCTCGACTTCGGCATGGTCGGAGAGCTGGGGCCCGACCTGCGAGAGAACGTGATGCTGCTGTTGCTCGCCTTCTGGCAGGAAGATGTCGGATTCCTCACCGACGTGACGCTCATGATCTCCGGCGGCGGCGACCGTACGGACGTCGACGTCGAGGCGTTGCGCGAGGAGCTGGGTGCGCTCATGTCCGCGCACCGACACGAATCCCTGCGCGAGCTCCAGTTGGGGCCCATCCTCCAGGACATGACCGCGATATCGATTCGTCACGACCTGCCGCTGCCGGCGTCACTGACGCTCACCGCCAAGGCGATGGCGCAGATGCAGTTGACGGCTGCGGAGTTGGATCCCGGCCTCGACCCGCTCGAGGTGGCCGGTGCCTACCTGATGCGAACGATGCTCGGCAACATCCGGGAGAGGATTCATCCCCGATGGCTGTTCTACGAGAGCCAGAAGCTCAAGGTTCGCGCCGTTCGGATGCTCGAGACGCTCGAGCGGCTCACCGGCGCCAGGCCGGGTCCGAAGCTGCAGGTGAATTTCCGCGCGGAGCGGCTCGAGGACATCGTGCACCGGACCGGGCGCCGGCTTTCGTTGGGGGCGACGGCGAGCGCGTCGCTCCTGGGTGCCGCCCGTCTTGCGGCGGCCGGTACGGGAGGGAGACGGGCTCCGCAGGCCCTCGGTATGCTCGGAGGTGCGCTGGCANNGAGTGGCAACACTGCGAGAAATGCGTCGCGTGCTCCGACCGGGCGGCCGGGTCGGCGCCCTCGCGACCAGCCAAGCCGGCCATCCTGTCGCGCTCGTTCTCCGCTCGGAACGATCTCGCGCACTCCGTTTCGAGCCGATCCGGCGCTACTCGTCCCGTTATCTGGAAGGAGGTCGGCCAAAGCGCCGACAGGTAGCGCATGACCACGGCCAGGCGAGACGACTCGCTCGCGCAAGGCACTCTGGATCCGGCAGTATCGGACGGATTGCTGACGCACCGCGCGGCGTACAGGACGCATCAGCCGTCGCCAACCGGCCTCGGTGTCACACCGGACCGCGGCGTGCGGAGAGCGGCCCCCGCGACCCGCGCTCCCGCCCTGGCTCAGGCGTTGGCCGCTTCCTGCATGAACGCCTGGAGCGTCTGGATATCGAGCTCGCCCGAGGAGCGGCGCACGACGTCGCCGTTCTTGTCGAGGAAGACGTAATAGGGGAACCCTCCCGACCCGTAGGCGCGCAGCGCGGCGAAGTCCTTGTCGTCGGCGATCACCGGAACCGTCCAGCCCTCACGGTCCAGCCACTCGCTCGGCGGGAAGTTGGGCTGGGCGGAGTTCATCGAGGTGGCCACGGAGACGAGATCCACGCCCTCGACACCGCCGCCCGAGTCGAGCCACGCCTGCACCCGTGGTACCTCGACCTGGCAGTGGGGGCACCAGTGGGCCAGGAAGATCACGGCCTTGGCGCGGCCGTCGTGCAGGACCTCCACCGGATTGCCGTCGAAATCCGCACCGACGATCTCCGGAGCGAGGCTGCCGATGGCGGCGTCCACGCCGTTGCCGGTGTACGGC
This sequence comes from Acidimicrobiia bacterium UBA6912, assembly GCA_002450985.1. GTDB lineage: Bacteria > Actinomycetota > Acidimicrobiia > Spongiisociales > UBA5794 > UBA6912. Next base: position 1,846 of record DKBA01000040.1, on the reverse strand, counting down.
GCGAGCGAATCACCGCTCACCTCGACGGTGCCGAACTCGCTGCCGAGCGGGTCGCTCGAGCTGAACACGATGGCGCCCACCAGCGCCACGGCGATGACGCCGAAGGCGATGCCGAGCCACGGGATCGATCGTTGCTGCTTCGGGGCCTTCGCGGCTGGCTTGGCCTGCTTGTTCTTGGCAGTGGTCACGAGACAACCTCGGTGTCGGCGGCGGATTCGTCGGTGAGGGCGGTTCGATCGTTGACGTAGGCAACGGTGAGTAACACGATGATAAGGGCGAACGAAGTCAATGCCATATACGGAATCGAGACGAACCCGAATTCCCACACGTAGGCGGCGGTGCACGGCACGGTCGGGGAGCACTCACCGGAGCTGAGGCTCGGGAACTGCTGGATGAGGTAGTGGTAGGCACTGAGGAGCCCGCCGATCGCCGCCATGGGGATCGCATACACCCGGATCAACCGGTCCTTGCGCCACCACGCGATGCCGAGGATCAGCGCCAGCGGGTACATGGCGATGCGCTGGAACCAGCAGTACTTGCATGGCTCGCGATGGGCGATCTCCGACATGTAGAGGCTACCCAGCGTGGCGGCGAGGGCGATCACGAAGGCGAGCAGCAGCTCGCGGCCCCGGAGCGACTCCTGGAGCCGTCCCCGCAGCTCGGCGGCGGCGGGGGAGAAACGGCTGGCGACGAGCAGGGCGAGGGCGAACACCACGGCGAGCGAGATGCCGATGGCGAGGATCGCAAAGAACCGGTCCATGACTTGCGTAGAGATGGCCACCCTCCGTGTGCAAGAGAAGCGAGACGGTACCATTCCCCGATGCCATCGGTGATCCTCGCGCTCGTGATGTTGGGGCTCCTCCTGGGGGTGGCGGTCGCCTTCTGGTGGCAGGAGCGGCGTCGGATGCCGGAACGTGAGGTGATCTACGGCGTCGAGGACGCCCTCGGGTACGTGACGGATCGGCTGAGTGATGAGGCGCGATCCGCGCTCCGCCCGTCCGACGTGCGCCGCATCCTCGAGTGGGAGCTCCGCTACCTCCAGGACCCGGGGGTGCGGGGCGACGACGTCGCCGTCGTCGGAGGCCTCGAGGCCGCGCAGTACGCCCAGGAGCAGGCGATGGCGCAGGGGTATCCTTACGACGGCGCCCTGATCATCGAGGTGCTCGATCTTCAGGCCGAGTATCTCGCCGCTCTCGGGGCGCTGGGCGACCCGGTGGACGACGAGGAGGGTCGAGACATCATCGAGCGCTACGACCAGCAGGGGTGAGCAGGGTGGAAGACGGCCGCAAGGAATGGGAAGAGGCCTACGCCTCCGGAGCGCTCCGCAAGGACCGCTTCGTCACGCTGTCGTTCGCCGACGTGCCGGCCCTGGGGGCGCCCGAAGACGGGGAGCCACCCGAGCGCATCGGATATCCGGGCGCCTTCCCGTACACCCGCGGCGTTCATGCCACCGGGTACCGGGGGCGGCTGTGGACGATGAGGCAGTTCGCCGGATTCGCCTCCGTGGCCGAGACGAACGAGCGCTTTCGCTACCTCCTCGGCCAGGGGCAGGGTGGCCTGTCGGTGGCGTTCGACATGCCGACGCTGATGGGGCTGGACGCCGACGACGGGCGGGCCCTCGGCGAGGTGGGCCACTGCGGTGTGGCGGTGAGCTCGGCGAACGACATGGTGGATCTCTTCTCGGGAATCCCCCTCGGCGACGTGTCGGTGTCGATGACGATCAACGGCCCGGCCGAGGTGCTGTTCGCCTTCCTCCTCGTCGCCGCCGAGGAGCAGGGCATCGACTGGGCGCAGCTCGACGGGACCCTCCAGAACGACATCTTGAAGGAGTACATCGCCCAGAAGG
>DKBA01000316.1 GCA_002450985.1 Acidimicrobiia bacterium UBA6912 | reverse complement strand
CGGCGTGACTCCGAGCGAATCAGGTGATCGGAGCCGACGAGGTAGACCTCTCCGGTCTCGCCGAGCCCCGTCTCCTGCCAGCGACCTCCCGCCGTGGTCAGCTCGTTGATCGCTTCGATCGGGATCTCGACCATCAATGCACCCACCGTCTGCGCATCCGAGCGGACGACGGCACCGGCGAACATCGTTGGCCGTCCCCCGGCCGGAACGTAGATGTGGAAGTCGGAGAACACCGTATCGCCCGATGGTGCGGCCGCAAGTCGGCTTCGCAGGATGGCGAGGGGGTCATCGCGCCGCTCGGTACCTTCGCCGAGCGTGGTCCCCAGGTCGATGCGCTTGTTCGTAGAGAACACGACGTTCCCTCCGGTATCGACCAGCAAGAGGTCGCCGAAGCCGAGGAAATCGGCGAGACCGGTGAACCGCTGTTGAGCATCGGCGTGGAGGTCGGCGTATCCGGACGTGTCGGTCTCGGACTCGATGAGGTTCCACCGCTCCCGTGCTGGGAATGGGTTCTTCACGATGTAGTGGTACTGGAGATAGCGCCCCGCCTCGCTCCCCGGCAGCAGATCAGACAGGGCGGGAGCAGTAAAGCCTGCTGCTTCGATCGGCGCTATCGCCGAATCCGTGTAGAACTGCTCGAGCTCCGCCTGTTGTGAAGCGTCGAGCAGGTTTCCCTCGTCTCCCAGCCGAACGAATGCATCAGACAGCTGCACGATGCCGTCGGCGACCCTCTCGCTCGCTGCCGCAACCGACACGGTGTTGCGGATCCAGCCGAGGCCGGCGGCGACGCCCCGGGCGCGGGCCGCTCCCTGGCCGGCGAGCTGCGCCTCGACTCCGTCCGAGAGCAGGGACCTCGCCTCGAAGTAGTTGAACGTCCCGAGCAGGATCACCGAGAGCAAGGACACCGAGATGGCGACCGTCGCCAGCTTGCGCCGCAGCCGTCTCGGCTTCCGCTGCCTCGTGCTCGAGGTGAGAGACGCGTGTACCGTCATACGCCCCCGCCTTCGGCACGGGCCTCGGAGTGAAGTGACTCCTCCACGACGCCGTCATCGGTCTGTGCCGCCGTCTCTGCGATCCGCTCGAGGCGGCGGCGTCGGGTCGACACGAGTTGGTTGAGTGCGGCCGCCAGCTCCGGATTGCGACTCGCCACCTCACCCGCGGCGCCCTCCTCCACGACGACAAGCTCACAATCGGTCACTGCGGTGACCCTCGGCTGCAGATCGTCGAGCGGCATGAGGATGCCAAAGACGTCGCCCTCGGAGATACGCGCCCCCTGGTGGGCGACACCGTCGCCGAGGACGACCTCGAGGCGGGCCGACCCTTCCCACACCACGTAGAGATCACGATTCTGGGTGCCTACGAGGATCACCTCGCCGGCGGCGAACCGGGCCGCACGGGAAGCTGCCGCCAGCCGCTCGACGTCGTCCTCTCCGAGCTGATCGAGGAGCGGCGACCGCCGCAACCGGCGTCGGATCTCGGCACGATTCGGGCGACCGGCCTCGCCCGCCTGGATGCCGTCGTACACGTAGAGGTCGTAGGCGGGGCTCGGCAACGGAACGTCGTGGCGGTGCGACTGGTACCAGACGAGGGAGCCGAAGTCGCTGGCCACCTTCGGGGCGCGCTCGTAGTCGTCGATCCAGAGATGCACCTCGTAGCCCATGAGGGGATCGTCGACCTGGACGACACGGGCGTCCGGCGGCGGGTCCTCGAGCACTCCGGGCGTGGAACGGGCGGCGTCGAGCAGCATGTCCTTGGCGAGGGTCGGCGGGTTCACGTAGGCCACCTGAACCGGAACCACCACACGATGGAGTCGAGTGGGCCGGTCGTAGTTGACGACCGTGGCCCCGGCCAGCTGGGCATTCGGCACGACGAGGAGATCGCCGCTGCGGCTCTGGATCCGGGAACTCCTCCAGTTGATGTCGACCACGCGCCCCTCGATGTCACCCGACTTGATCCAGTCGCCGGGCTGAAACGGGGAATCACTGAGCAGCAACAGACCCGAGGCGAGGCCGCTCAACGTGTCCTGGAGCGCAAAGGAGACGATGAGCGAGGTGACACCGAGGGCGGTGAGCGCGGCCGACAGGTCCACACCCCACACCGTGTCGAGGAGCAGCCAGCCGGTGGCGAGGATGACGAGGACCCGCGGCAGCGCCAGGAGGAGCTGCGGGGGCCGGCGCCGGCCCTCTTCGACCGGGCGGTTGCGCCACCACGTGATCACGAGCCGTAGGACTGCCAGCGCCGCAACGCCGAGCGCGAGGAGCAGCGCAGTGCCGATGAGCCGCACCAGCAGGTTGGAACGCGGCCACCCGAACAGGCCAACGACGATCGCCCACGCGGTGAGCAGTGGGATCGCCCAGCGGCGCAAGATCGCGACGATCGGCGTGAGCATCGAGTCGCGCTGGCGCAGACGCTCCTCGACCTCACCTGCGAACACGATCAGGAGCGGCAAGACGGCCACGATGACGAGCGCAGCCACCACGCGCGGGTCGCCCAGCAGCTCGCTCATCGTGTGACCTCCGCGGCCGCCCCCAAGCCGGTCACCTCCCAGGCATCGACGTCACCGGACGTCCACTGGCGCACCTGCGCCGAGTCGGGCAGCATCCCGCGCACATCGTCCGACACGAGGATCTGGCCGGGCGCGGCCGACCGGGCGAGCGTCTGCGCGGTCGCGACGGTGTGCCCCCACAGGTCGTAGACGAGGAGGGCGCTCCCGCTGAGGCCCACCGTGACCGGACCTGAATGCAGGCCGGCAGCGGTTCGCAGCTCGTACGCAGGCGCCGCCTCACGGACTGCCTCACGCGCATCGACGGCGAACGAAAGCGCCCGCAGGGCGTGATCGAGATAGGGCTGATCCAACCCACAGCCGGCGAAGTACGCATCCCCCACCAGCTTGACGGGCTCGACACCGTGGAGGCGGGCGATCGCGTCGAGCTCGCTCACCAGCGTGTCGAGCTGCTCCCGCCGTTCGCCTACATCGCTGGATCCGAGGAGCTCGCCGAGTCCATGGACGACGAGCACGGCGATCGATGCCTGGGGGATGAGATCGATCACTCTCCTGTCGCCGGCCTCGAGCCGGTCGGCAACAGAGGCGGGAAGGAAGCTGCGCATCACCTGGAGCCGCTGCTCGGTGGCGTCGGCGAGCGCACGCTGCCTGGCTCGTGAAGCATCGAGCATCGCCTCGACGCTGTCCGTCAGTTCGAGGAACTCGGACGCAGCCCGATCGGTTCGTTCGAGCTGCCCCGAGGGCTCACCGTCGTGGATGCGCCGCAGCGCAGCCCCGATGGTGCGCAGCGGCCGGAAGACGGCCCGGGCCCACGCCGTCATGGCGAAGGTGACGAGTACGACGAAGACCGCCACGGCGATCAGCAGCGCCCGGCGAAAGCTCGAGATGGGCTGTTGGATCTCTTCGCGGCCCATCTGGGCACCGATGTACCAGTCGACCCCCTCCAGGTCGACGGGCCGATACGCAGCCAGCACCTCACGACCGAGGTAGTTGCTCGGCTCCTCGAGCACCGCCGGCTCCGGCCCCAGCTCTTCCAAGGTGTTCTCGGCCACGACCTTCTGGAACACGACCGTGGTTCCCGTGCCCAGCATCGCCTCGATCTCGTCCTGCGTGGCCGTACCGGCGCCCTCCACCGCATCGACGTACTCGGCGCGATCCTGCAGGAACGCCCGAGATATCGATCGCATGCGGCCGTCACCCCCGACGAGGAAGGTCTCGCCCGTCTCGCCGAGACCCTCCGCCTCCCAGTCACCATCCGAGGTCATCACCCGGTCGAGTCCCTGCAGCGGGAAGCGGAGCGCCAGGATGCCCACGATGGAGCCGCTCTCGACGACGGGTGCACCGATGAAGCCGACCGGCCGTCCCAGGGAGGGGACATAGGATGCGATGTCGGCCAGGAGGGTGGTGCCGGGGGCGACGCCATCCCGCACCCGGCGTACCAGATCGGCGAGGACGCTGCCGCTGTACGGTCCGGTGTCGAGACTCGTGGCGAAGTCCGGGTTCTTCGCCACGGAATAGACGATCACACCCGTTTCCGGCTCGATCAGCAGGAGATCCTGCACCCCCAGCCGCTCGGCGGTACCGAGCAGTTGCGGGTGCAACTCCTCGTGGACCTCCGACCACGCACTGCCGTCGCCTGCATCGTTCACCAGGCGGCGGGTTGCCGCGTCCCGGGAGTCGGTTGCGACGTAGAGGTCCTGGAGATAGGTGGCCTCCGGGGTCGTCGGCCGCAGCGTCGGCCAGGCGATCGTCGTCCCGATCGCCGCCTCGAGCTCAGGCACGAACTCGTCCCGGTAGAAGGCGTCGACGTCGGCGCTGGCCGCCCTGAGTGCCGCCTCGTCGCCGGCCCCCAGCTCCGCGTAGGCCTCTCCGAACCTCCGGGCGGCTTCGACGATCTGGGCGGAGCCCGCCAGCGCCGAGGTCTGGATCGATGCGGCCTGGACCAGATTCTCGACCTGTTCGGCCTTCAGCGTCAGCTGGGTCTCGAGCGTACCGTCGATCACGTCGCCGGCGAGGTCCTCACCGAACATGAGACTCACGACGGAGGTGACGACGAGTGAGGCCACCGTGATCGCGAGGATGGCGAGGGCGAGCCGGCTGGCATTCGAGATGTTGCGCACCCGACTTCCGACGGTACGCGCCGCGGCGGTCGGGGTCATCGAGGCCGGCGACGTCATGTGATGACGCTTGTGCCGCACTCACGAGGGCGGCCGGCAGGGGGGGCGACGGCGACGAACATGGCTGCCGCACCTTAGTGCGCAGCAGGCGGGTCCGGTCGCCGGGATCTGTCGCGCGCCCGGTGGGTCGATCGCCCGCCTATTGGGGAAGCGCCCATGTCGCCGGAACGTCGGAGCCACCCTCGCGGGTGTAGCGCCGCCCCGTCTTGAACCGTATGGGGTCGGGGGCGATCTTCCCCGCCGCCAGCCCCTCGCCGAGCCCGAAGCCGGACGCCTGCTCGATGAGCGAGGGCGGGACGAAGGAGAAGGCGCGTTTGAGCTGCTCGAGATCGACGATC
>DKBA01000061.1 GCA_002450985.1 Acidimicrobiia bacterium UBA6912 | reverse complement strand
GACGTCACCGATGTGGTCGTAGGTCTCATGGTGCGGGCGCATGTCGAGGCCGGCAGGGTCGATGTCCGACGCATCGATGCACTGCTGGGTGAGGAGGGCGTAGGCGTGGATCCCCAACTCGGCAACGACCTCGTTCTTCAGCAGCCGGTGGACGACGATCACATCCGATCCGAGCAGCTCCTGCCGTCCGGCCACCTCCTGATGGATGGCCACGCCGTGGTGGACCACGAACTTGAGGTCGAGGTCTGGGATCTTGTGGCAGGCGGCGCACTCACAGGACGTCGCCTGCTGAACGTCGCGCCGGCGCCTGCGGAACCCGAAATAGCAGCGCTCGATGGTGTCGAGCAGCATCGAACCGTCGATGTGCTCGATCGGAGCGAGGGTGAAGGCGGCGTCGCCCTCGAGCTTCGACAGTCGGAAACTCGGACGGAGCGCCGTGACCACGGTGCCGATGAGGTCCGCCAGGATGTCCTGGGCGTGGTCCAGCTCGACCCCGGCGAGATACGCGGTGTACCCGGATATGTCGGCGATCAGGAAGCAGGTTGGCTGCGCCGCTGCGAGCACCATTCCTCGGTGGGCTGGGAGCCGTCACTCTACGCGTGCGCGTGCAGGGTGCGCTCGCCGCGCCGGCTCCGTGCCTCCGGCCGGCGTCTATCACGCCCAGCTCCTGTAGCTTGCCGTCCATGAGGCCTCGCCCGTTCGTGGTTCTGCTTGCCGCCGCCGCCGTGGCGGCCGGGTGCAGCTCGGCAGACCCGTCGCCGGAGACCGCCGACACGACCGCGGCGCCCATGACCACGACGGCTCCGGCGGCACCCACGACCGCTGCTGCCGCCACCACCACGACCACCACGACCACCTCGACCACGACCGTTCCGCCGTCGGCGCTCACCGGGATCGGCGACCAGGCCGGATTGGGCGACAGCCTCTACCCCGACCTCGGCAACGGCGGCTACGACGTCGCCCACTACACGCTCGAGCTCACCTTCGACCCCGCCACCGATGTGCTCACCGGCATCGCCACCATCGATGCCGCAGCGACGATCGAGCTCGACGTGTTCAACCTCGACTTCATCGGCTTCGAGATCCTCGATCTGACCGTCGATGAGCAGCCGGCCGATTTCAGCCGGGCGGGCCGGGAGCTCACGATCGAGCCGAGTATGCCGATCCCTGCCGGCGAGGCGTTCACCGCACGCATCGAGTACACGGGCACGCCGGCCCCGATCCCCAGCCGTGCCCTGTCCTTCCAGGTGGGCTGGCGTACGGCGACCGACGGCACCAGCTATGTGGTGTCCGAGCCAGACGGGGCTGCGTCATGGTTCCCCGCCAACGACCACCCGCTCGACAAGGCCACGTTCACCTTCCGGGTGACCGTCCCCACTCCTTTGCTCGCCGTCGCCAATGGCGTACTGACCGACACCATCACCGACATCGGCGCCACCACCCGCGTCTACGAGATGGACCAGCCGATGCCGACGTACCTGACGACCGTGGTGATCGGGGACCTCGACGTCGTCGACGACCCGGCGGGCTCGGCGGCGGCCGGGGTCCCCATCCGCAACGTGCTCCCGCCCGTCGTCGCCACCGACCTTCCTCCCGCGCTGGGCGAGCAGGGCGACATGGTCGCCTTCCTCGAGAGCGTGTACGGCCCATACCCGTTCGACCTCTACGGCATCGCCGTGGTGCCCGAGTTCCCGGCCGCCCTCGAGAACTCTACGCTCTCCATCTTCGGCGACGGCTTCGTGAGCAGCCCGCTCTTCGAGTTCGTGCTCGTCCACGAGCTCGCCCACCAGTGGTTCGGCGACCACATCACGCCCGCCGACTGGGGCGACATCTGGCTCAACGAGGGGTTCGCCACCTATGCCGAGTGGCTGTGGCTGGAGCACACCGAAGGGCCCGCCGCCCTCGACCAGATCACCGCAGGCACGCGGGAGCAGCTGGCGCTGGCGGCCCTCCCTCCCCCGGGCATCCCACCGCCCGACGACCTCTTCAACGCCTCGGTCTACCGGTGGGGCGGGCTCACCTTGCATGCGCTGCGGCTCGAGATCGGCGACGACGCCTTCTTCACCACGTTGCGCACGTACGTTGCACGGTACGGCGGCAGCACGGCCCGCACCGAGGACTTCATCGCCGTCGCCGAGGAGATCGCCGGACGACCGGTCGACGACGTCTTCGATGCGTGGCTGTACGGTGAGACCATTCCGGAGCTGTGATCGACGTAGAGAGGACGACATTGGAGCCGCATGCAGACATCGGCGTGATCGGACTGGCCGTGATGGGCCGCAACCTGATCCTGAACATGGCCGATCACGGCTTCACCGTCGCCGCGCACAACCGTACGACCGAGCGGATCGACGAGTTCCTGGCCGGAGAGGCCGCCGATGCCACCGTCGTGGGCGCCCCCACACTCGAAGAGCTCGTGGCCACCCTGGTGCGACCGCGACGCGTGATGCTCATGGTGCGTGCCGGGACCCCGGTCGACGCCACCATCGACAAGCTGGTCCCGCTGCTCGAACCAGGTGACATCATCATCGACGGCGGGAACTCCGAGTACACGGACACCATCCGGCGCACGTCCCATCTCGAAGGACGCGGCCTGCACTTCATCGGAACCGGCATCTCCGGCGGCGAGGAAGGGGCTCGCCACGGGCCGTCGATCATGCCGGGCGGCTCCGCGGGGGCATGGGAGCACGTGCGCCCGATCTTCCAGAGCATCGCCGCCGTCGCCGACGACGGCGCCCCCTGTTGCGACTGGATCGGCAGCGACGGGGCCGGCCACTACGTGAAGATGGTGCACAACGGGATCGAGTACGGCGACATGCAGGTGATCGCCGAGGCCTACGACCTCCTGCGGCGCGGGACGGGCATCCCGACGCCGGACCTGGCACCCGTCTTCGCCGACTGGAACCGGGGGAAGCTCGACTCGTTCCTCATCGAGATCACCGCCGACATCATGAGGTTCCGCGACGAGGACGGCGATCCACTCGTCGAGAAGATCCTGGACGCCGCCGGACAGAAGGGCACCGGCAAGTGGACCGTGATCTCTTCGATGCTGATCGGGATGCCGACGTCGCTCATCGCCGAGGCCGTCTACGGACGCATCGTGTCGTCGCTCGTCGAGCAACGGCTCGAGGCGGCAACGGAGATCGGCTCGCCGGTCGAGCCGTTCGACGACCCGGCGGACGAGGTCATCGCCGATCTGCACGATGCGCTGTACGCCTCGAAGATCGTCTCGTACGCCCAGGGGTTCATGCTCATGGCGGCGGCCTCCACCGAGCACGGGTGGGATCTCGATCTCGGGTCGATCGCCGGGCTGTGGCGGGCGGGCTGCATCATCCGCTCCCGCTTCCTCAACGACATCACCGCGGCGTTCCGCCGCGCTCCGGACCTGCCGAGTCTCCTGCTCGACCCGTTCTTCCGCGACGAGATCGCCGCCGCCGAGCCGGGATGGCGGCGAACGGTCGTGCGCGCGGTCCGTGCCGGCATCCCCGCCCCCGCCTACTCGTCGGCGCTCGCGTTCTACGACGCGTACCGCTCGGTCAGGCTCCCGGCCAACCTGATCCAGGCCCAGCGCGACTACTTCGGCGCCCACACCTACGAGCGCATCGACCGCCCGCGCGGCGAGCACTTCCACACGAACTGGACGGGGACCGGCGGCGCCACCTCGGCCGGCACCTACGAGGCGTGAGGCTCGATGCTGCAACGTGCCTGCGGCTCCTCGCCGGGTCGCGAGTGGCTCGCCTCGCCACGATCGGACCCGCAGGACCGCACATCGTGCCGGTCGTCTTCGCCCTCATCGGCGGGAACGTCGTCTCGGTGGTCGACGACAAGCCCAAGACGACCCGTCGGCTCCAGCGCCTGGCGAACATCGCCGCGGACCCCAGGGTGGCGCTGCTGGTGGACGTGTACGACGACGACTGGGACCTGCTGTGGTGGGTCAGGGTCGATGCGGTAGCGAGCGTGCGCTCGGAGCCCGAGGCGCTCGCAGCGGCCCTCGCCGCCCTTCGCCCTCGCTACCCGCAGTACCGCACGTCGTCGCCCTCCGGGCCGGTGATCGAGCTGCATGTGCAGCGCCTGAGCGGGTGGGCGGCAAGCTCCGCCGCCGTCACCGGGTGACCGTCACCGCTCGACAGCGATGGTCGCCTCGATGAACTCGGCGTCGGCGAAAGCCTCCTGGGCGAGATCCTCAGCGGCCGTCGGGTTCCTCACCACACGTAGCGCAGCTCCGTACACGAAGTCCTGGTGGCAGCGAACCAGCTCGCCAAACGCCGCGACGTCGGAGCGACACGCCGTCACGAGCTCGGCATCGGAGAGACTCCGCCACCTCGTTTCGGCATGACCCAACGAACCCCCATCGAGTTCCCCCGAAGGTAGCCGACCGAAGGGAACTTCTGGATCTCTCCCGTGTCTCAGTCGACGGGCAGCCAGGAGGTACCGTACCGCCTCCCGGGTCCGGCGGCGACCGCGGAACACACGTCTGTTCCCCCTTCACGGACGCCGTGGCCGCCGCCGGCGCCCCTCATCAGAGATCGATCGCGAGGCGCTTCGCCGCAGCCAGCACCCGGCGGCCGGCGACGACGGCGTCCCGATCGGCGAGCTCCTCCCACCGGTTGCGAGTGGCGACCAGCGCCGACCGAAGCACGAGGAGCTGCTCCGGGCCTGGCCCGTCGTGGCGCACCGCCTCGGCGAGACGGGCCGACTCCTCTCGTGCCCCGGCGATCTCGAGCGCTCCGGCGAGGGTCGCTGCCACCTGGCGAACGGCGGCAACGTCGACGGCGGGTGCGTCCTCCATGCCGACTCCCTCCGAATCCGAGCCCATGTCGGGCCCTGTTAGCGTGCCGGGCATGCGCATAGGGATACCACGTGAGCATGCCCCCGGCGAGCGACGCGTTGCCGCCGTCCCCGATGTGGTGAAGACCTACGTCGGCTGGGGATGGGAGGTGGTCATCGAGCCCGATGCGGGACGGGCCGCCGGCTACCCCGATTCGCTGTACACGGCGGTCGGAGCGACGACGGGTGTGGATGCCGCCACCGCCGATCTGGTGCTCCGCGTCGGCCCGCCACAGCCCGAGGAGCTGCGGGCGATGCGTGAGGGCACGATCGTCGCCGGATTCCTCGATCCGTTCCTCTCCCCCGAGATCATGCGGGCGGCGCTCGATCGCAAGCTCACCGGGCTCGCCGTGGAGGCCATCCCACGCACGACCATCGCCCAGGCGATGGATGCGCTCTCGTCACAGGCGAACATCGCCGGGTACGCAGCCGTGCTCCTCGCCGCCACGGCGACACCCAAGCTGCTCCCGATGATGGTGACCGCCGCAGGCACGATCCCGCCGTCGCGGGCGCTCATCCTCGGGGTCGGGGTCGCCGGCCTCCAGGCGATCGCAACGGCGAAGCGGCTCGGTGCGGTCGTGCACGCGTACGACATCCGAGTCGAGACCAAGGAACAGGTCGAGAGCCTCGGCGCCAAGTTCGTCGAGGCGGTGACGACCGCCGCCGACGAGGGCGGCTACGCCCGGGAGGTCGGCGCCGACACCCAGGCCCAGCAGCACGCCGCACTCGCGCCGTTCGTCGCCGATGCCGACATGGTCGTCACCACCGCCCAGATCCCGG
>DKBA01000007.1 GCA_002450985.1 Acidimicrobiia bacterium UBA6912 | reverse complement strand
GTCCCGCATCAGCCGCGCCCACAGACGGCGAGCAGCGCGGAATTTGGCGACCTCCTCGAACAGGTGATTGTGTGCGTTCCAGAAGAACGAGAGCCGCGGGGCGAATTCGTCGACGTCGAGCCCGGCGGCCACCGCCGCCTCGACGTAGGCGAGACCGTCGGCGATGGTGAAGGCGATCTCTTGAGCCGCCGTCGACCCCGCCTCGCGGATGTGATAACCGCTGATGGAGATCGTGTTCCAGCTCGGCAACTCGGCGGCGCAGTACGCAAACAGGTCGGTGACGAGCCGCATCGAAGGCGCCGGCGGGTAGATGTACGTACCGCGGGCGATGTACTCCTTGAGGATGTCGTTCTGCACGGTGCCCCGAACCCGCTCGGGCGCCACGCCCTGCTCCTCGGCGACGAGCTGGTAGAGCAGCAAGAGGATCGCCGCCGTGGCGTTGATCGTCATCGACGTCGACACCTCACCGAGCGGGATCTCGTCGAAGAGCCGGCGCATGTCGGCGAGCGAGTCGATGGCGACACCCACCTTGCCGACCTCGCCGGCCGCCATCGCATGATCGGAGTCGTAGCCCATCTGCGTNNCCCCGTCTGTCCGGCGGCGAGGAGCGCCCGGAAGCGTTCGTTGGTCTCCTCGGCGGTGCCGAAGCCCGCGTACTGCCGCATCGTCCACAGCCGCCCGCGGTACATGGTCGGATACGGGCCCCGCGTGTACGGGTAGGAGCCGGGGGCGCCGAGCTGAGCGACGGGATCCCAGCCGTCGAGCGCGGACGGGTCGTAGGCCACCTCGACCTCGATACCGCTCGACGTCACGTGATGCGCCGCTCTGTCCCCAGACATCCCTATCATCCTCGGAGGAGAACGCCGCCGATGCTACCCGGGAACCATCTTTCCCTCTCCGGCGTCATAGAGTCCGAAAGCCGCAATGGACCCGAACATCCACCTGATCGAACGTCGTGAGCGACGCGGGCGCCGCCTGCCGTCGCTTGCTCTGCTCGCCATCATCACCCTGCTCGGCTCGGCGACCTTCGGTCTCTTCGCCTTCCTCGAGGCGAATGCGGCCTACGGCACCGCCCAGGACCTCGAAGCCACCTACATCTGCGACCCCGACGACTACAACCTCGAGTTCCCCGATCTCTCCCGGCTCTCGACGGTCTACACGACGGACGGGGTGCTCCTCGGCCAGCTCACCGAGCGCAACAGCCAGCCCGTGGCGATCACCGAGGTGCCCGAGACGGTGAAGAACGCCGTCCTCGCCGCCGAGGACGCCGACTTCTACGACCACGAGGGTATCGACTTCAAGGGCATCCTGCGCGCCGCCGTCGAGAACGCTCGCAGCGACAGCGGCATCCAGGGCGGGTCGACCATCACCCAGCAGGTGGTGAAGAAGAACTTCCTCACCGACGAGGTCACCCTCGAACGGAAGATCTGCGAGGCGGTGGTGGCGGCCGAGGTCGAGCGCCGCTACACCAAGGACCAGATCCTCGAGTTCTACATGAACTCGGTCTTCTACGGGGAGAACGCCTACGGCATCAAGGCGGCCGCCGAGGAGTACTTCGACAAGGACCTCGAGGACATCACCATCGCCGAGGCGGCCGCGATGGTGGTGCCCATTCGCAACCCGTCCTTCTATGACCTGCGCGACGAGCCCGACCGGGTGACCAGGGCCCGTGACAACGTGATCGACCAGATGGTCGATCACGGGTTCATCACCGCTGCCGAGGGGGAAGCGGCGAAGGCGGAGCCGCTCGTGACGGTGGAGCACGAGGACTTCGTGGAGATCTCGCCCCAGGTGGTGATCGCCGCACGTGAGGCGCTGCTCAACGACCCGTCCTTCGGCCTCGGCGACACCTTTGCGGAGCGCAAGCAGGCGGTGTTCGGCTGCCCCGCCAACGACACCGAGTGTGAGGGTGGCGGCGGCCTCGAGATCACCGTCACGGTGAACCAGAAGTGGCAAGACGAGGCCAACCGCATCCTGCGGGCGTGGTTCTTCGACAAGAACGGCCCCACCGGCGCCATCGCCATGATCGACAACCGCACCGGGGCCCTGCGGGTGATGGCGAGCGGGCTCGACTTCGGGGACGACGTCGAAGCCGGGCAGCGGCCGTACGACCTCGTCACCAAAGGCAGGCGCCAGGCGGGTTCGGCGTTCAAGCCGCTGGCCCTGCTCGCTGCCCTCGAATACGGGTCGCAAGCGGGCTGGCCGATCACCCTCGGCACCTACTGGGACCAGACATCCCCACAGCGCATCGAGTGCGGCTACCCGTGCAGCCCCCAGGGCAACGTCTGGACGGTCAGCAACGCCGGCGGCGGCGGTTCCGGCATCCGCACCCTGGAGAGCGCCACCTACAACTCCACGAACACCGTGTATGCCCAGGTGTCGTTCGCCACGGGCCCTGAGCAGATCGTCGAGATGGCCCACCGCATCGGCATCGAGTCGCCGCTCAACCCAGTGCTGTCCATCGCCCTCGGTACCCAGTCGGTGAGCCCCTTCGAGATGGCCGCCGCCTACTCCACCATCGCCAACTACGGCGAGAAGGTGGAGCCGTACCTCATCGAGAAGATCGAGGACGCCGACGGCAACGTGGTGTATCAGCACGAGGTGGAGAAGAAGCAGGTGTACGACCGGGCGATGGGCGCAGCCGTGGTCCGCACCCTGGAGAAGGTCACCACCCAAGGCACCGCCACCCGCGCCAACCTCCCCGACCGGGTCGAGGCGGGCAAGACCGGCACCGCGCAGAACTTCCAGGACGTCTGGTTCATGGGCTTCATCCCCCAGTACACGACGGCGGTGTGGTCGGGCTACGCCGACGCCCAGATCGAGCTGGTCGACTTCACGGTCTACAACGAGCCCGAAGGCCGTGAGCAGTACTACAGCCGGGCCTTCGGCGGCACGCTGTCGGCGCCGATCTGGAAGCAGTTCATGACGTACATCACCGACGGCCTGCCGGTCGAGGACTTCCCACCCGAGCCCGACGGCACCGGCGCCTACTTCCGGGTGCCGCTCACCGAGGTGCCGAACGTGTCGGGCATGAGCCAGAAAGAGGCCAAGGACGCCATCTACAAGGCCGGCTTGTTCGCCAACTTCGTCCTCACCGCGTCCGCCGAGCCCGAAGGCACCATCCTCGGTCAGAGCCCGGCCGGCGGCACGGAGATCTCCCAAGGCAAGTCCGTCACCGTCCGCGTGTCCAGCGGGATCCCGCCCGCCGTTCCGAACCTCGTCGGGCTGAAGCTCGACGAGGTCGGGCCCGCGATCACCTCCTACAACGAGACGGCGGGGACGTCCTTGAGCTGGACCATCGCCGGCCAGGCGACCCAGAACCAGGAGCTGTGGGGTGTCGTCATCCGCACCGACCCGCCGGTCGGCGCACCGGTGCCCGGCGACGGGGTCATCACCGTCTACGTCGGGCAGCCGCCTGGCAACGGAGACAACGGCGGGGGCGGCTGAGGCCGCGCGCGCCATCTACTCCTGAGCGACGGCTCGCAGGAACTTCCTCGTTCGCTCGTGGCTCGGGGCATCCAACAGCTGCGCCGGCGGGCCCTGTTCGACGATCACGCCCTCGTCCATGAACACCACCCGATCGGCCACCTGCTTGGCGAACCCCATCTCGTGGGTGACCACGAGCATCGTCATGCCCTCGGTGGCGAGCTGGCGCATCACGTCGAGCACCTCGCCGACCAGCTCGGGATCGAGGGCGCTCGTGGGCTCGTCGAAGAGCATCATGTCGGGGTTCATGCACAGCGCCCTGGCGATCGCCACCCGNNGCCACCCGCTGCTGCTGACCGCCCGAGAGCCGTATCGGGTGCTCGTCCCGCTTGTCCGAGAGGCCGACCCGGTCCAGCATCCGCTCGGCCACGGCGACCGCTTCGTCGTCGGACCGCCGCAGCACTTTGCGCTGGGCGATGGTGAGGTTGCCGAGGGCGGTGAGGTGGGGGAACAGGTTGAACTGCTGAAACACCATCCCGATGCGGGTGCGAACCGCATTGACATCGATGTCCGGGGCGGTGATGTCCACGCCTTCGATCAGGATGGTCCCCGACGTCGGCTGCTCGAGGAGATTGACACACCGCAGCAGCGTCGACTTCCCCGAGCCGGAGGGACCGATGATGCACACGACGTCGCGAGCGTTGACCACGAAGTCGATGCCGCGGAGCACCTCCAGCGGGCCGAAAGACTTGCAGAGCTGTCTGACCTCGATCGGCGGCGTCGTCATCGGCCTTTGCCCGCCTGCTTCTCGAGCCGCCGCACGAGGTAGGTGAGCGGCAGCGTGATGACGAGGTACACCATCGCCACGACCGTGAGCGGCGTGGCATTCTGAGTGGTCGTCATGAAGTCGCGGGCGAACTTGGTGAGCTCCTTGGAGACGGGTGTCGTGCCGATGACGAACAGCAGGGACGTGTCCTTGATGAGCAGCACCAGCTCGTTGGTCAGCGGTGGGATGATGATGCGGAACGCCTGCGGCAGGACGATGAACGCCATCGCCTGCGCCTGGGACATGCCGAGCGATCGCGCTGCCTCCGCTTGGCCCCGAGGAACTGCTTCGATGCCCGCCCTGATCGTCTCCGCCATGTAGGCCCCCGCCACGAGCCCCAGCCCCAGCGTGCCCGTGCCGAGCACACCGAACGGGATGCGCCAGCCGAAGGCGATCGGCAGGCCGAAGCCCACCAGGATGATCGTCACCAGGGCGGGAAGGCCGCGGAACAGCTCGATGTAGGCGGTGGCGAACCAACGGTAGGGGCCGATCGACGAGCGCTTCATGAGGGCGAGGCCGAGGGCGAGCACCAACCCGAAGGTGAATGCCAGCGCGGTGTACATGATCGTGTTCTTGGCGCCGATCGTGAGCACCTGGGGGAACATGTCGCGCATGATCTCCCACTGGAAGAAGGACGTCTGAATCTGCCCCCAGTCGGCGACCAGCACGAACGCAACGAGCGCGACGACGCCGATGCCGTACAGGATCAACCGCGTATTGACCCGGCGTTTCTTCGCACGCAACGGTGGGGCGTCACTGACCATGCCGGATCACGTTACCCCGCACCCACGGTCGGATGTCGGCGCCACGTGAAGGGCGCCGGACCTGATATCCGACGCCCTTCTGTCCGATCCGCCGAACGGGGACTCACGCGGTCGGGAAGAACTCCTCGAAGATCTCGTCGTACTTCCCGTCGTCGCGCACCTTCTGCAGCGACTCGTTGACCGCGGAGAGCAGATCTTCGGCGCCCTCCTCCTTGACGGCGAAGCCATAGAGCTCATCCGTCTGGTAGGTCTCGGTGACGGTGACCGTGTCGTCCTCGACGGCCTTCGCCTGGTTGGGCACGAGATCCTGGAGGATGGCGTCGATCGTCCCGGCTTCGAGCGCCGTGAACAGGTCACCGGGGTTCTCGAACGAGACGATCGTTCCGCCAGGGTTGTTTGCGTTGGCGTAGGCCTCGCCCGTCGTGCCGGTCTGCACGCCGATGTTCTTGTCGGCCAGATCGGCGAGCGTCGAGATCCCGGCATCCTTCTTCACGAGCAGCGACTGGTCACCGTTGAAGTAGCCCTCGCTGAAGTCGATGTTCTCCTCGCGCTCGGGCGTGATGGTGATCGACGCCGCCGCGATGTCACAGTCGCCGGCGGTCATCGCCAGACCGGAGGTGATCGGGTCGAAACCGCTGTTGACGACGGAGAGACCGAGGCCCAGATCGTCGGCGATCGCCCGCATCAGCTCGATGTCGAAGCCGGTGAACTCGCCGTCCTCCTCGTACTCCATCGGGACGTACGGAGCGTCGGTACACACGGTGAGCGTGTCTGCCGCCACCAGCTCGTAGCTGCCGATCATCGAGCCACCGTCGTCGTCGCCACCACACGCGGTGATGACGATCGCAAAGGCGGCGATGATGCTGAAGAGACGGAAACGTGGGGTCATCAGCATGTCCTCCTTGTCGAGCCGGACGGGGCTCGGTAGACACGAGCCTAGGCGAGGCATCGGTGCCCGTCGTTGAACGCTCAGCCCACGGCAAGCCGAAGCGTCAGCTCTTCGATGACCTCACCCAGCAGCTCGCCGAGCAGGGTGGCACGGGCCGGGCCATCGGAGGCTTCGAGCAGCCGCTGCCGGTCCAGCTCGCCGAGCGGCACCAGCGAGCACAGCCTCCACAGCGCCGCAGCGCCGTCTTCGGGAAGGGTGAGGTCCTGGTCACTCACGTCGGCGCCGAGCTCTGAGGCGAGCGCATAGAGCCGCACCGTCTGCTGACGCAACGCATCGAGACGCACTCGGTCGACCGGTGCCTCACCGTCGGGCAGGAGCGCGACCGTCGCCATCGGGTAGGGGTCGTCCGGCAGCCATCGCTCCACCCGGAACCGATCCGTGCCGATGCCGACGACGGCGAGCTGTCCCTCGCCGAGCTCGACCGACTCGACGATCGATGCGATCGTGCCGACGTCGACGCGCTCGTCGCCGCCGCCCACCTCCCAACCTCGGGAGATGAGGACCACCCCGAACTCTCTGTCGCCGTCGAGGACGGTGCTCATCATCTCGACGTAGCGCGGTTCGAAGACACGCAGCGGAACCGGCTCACCGGGCAGCAATGCCCGACCCAGCGGGAACATGGGAAGGGTGCGCGTCCCATCGGTCATGCCGACAGTATGGGCGGGTCCGTACCGCAACGCGGCGGCGGCATGCCACCGCCCCTGGGGTAGCCTCGGCGTGGATGAGCCGCCGAGTGCCTCCCCTCCGCCGTCTCTGGCACTACGCCGCCGGCCACCGCGGCCAGGTGCTGCGCGCCACGGCGTGGTCCGTGACGAACAAGGCGCTCGACATCGCCCCTCCGTTCCTCATCGGTCTCGCCGTCGACGTCGTCGTCAACAAGGAAGACTCGTTCCTCAGCAGGTTCGGAGTGGCTGAGCCACGAGACCAACTGGTCGTCCTCGCCGTCATCACCTTCGTCGTGTGGGCGCTCGAGTCCGTCTTCGAGTACCTGCACGGCGTCGCATGGCGCAACCTCGCCCAGACGGTGCAGCACGAGCTCCGGATCGACGCCTACGCCCACATCCAGGACCTCGAGATCTCGTACCACGAGGATCAATCCACGGGCGAGTTGATGTCGATCCTCAACGACGACGTCAACCAGCTCGAGCGCTTCCTCGATCACGGCGCCAACGACGTGCTCCAGACGGCGACGGCGACCGTGCTCATCGGCGTGACGTTCCTGGTCCTCACCCCCGAGGTGGCGTGGCTCGCCTTTCTCCCGATCCCGGTG
This sequence comes from Acidimicrobiia bacterium UBA6912, assembly GCA_002450985.1. GTDB lineage: Bacteria > Actinomycetota > Acidimicrobiia > Spongiisociales > UBA5794 > UBA6912. The sequence continues at coordinate 17,031 of DKBA01000007.1, read as the reverse complement.
ATCGTGTGGGGCTCCATCCGGTTCCAGCGCAGGATGGAGCCGCGCTACGCAGCCGTCCGCGAGCAGGCCGGTGCGGTGAACAGCCAGCTCGCCAACAACCTTGCCGGCATCCTCACGATCAAGGCGTTCACCGCCGAGTCTCGAGAGACCGAGCGCATCGCCCTCGAGAGCGATCGGTACCGCCAGGCGAACCGGCGCGCCATTGCTCTCAGCGCCGCATTCTCCCCGCTCATTCGCGTCGCCATCCTCGTTGGATTCACGGCGACGCTCGTGTGGGGCGGGTTTCGAGCGCTCGACGGGACGCTCGCCGTCGGCGGCTACTCGGTCATGGTCTTCCTGACCCAGCGCCTGCTGTGGCCGCTCACCCGGCTGGGCGAGACCCTCGACCTCTACCAGCGGGCGATGGCCTCGACGAACCGCATCCTCAACGTGCTCGACACCACCCCCAGCATGCACGACGGCACCGAGCCCCTCACTTCGGCGGTCGGCCGTGTCACGTTCGAATGCGTGAGCTTCTCCTACTCGCCGGGGACCCCCGTCCTCGACGGTGTCACCCTCGACATCCCGCCCGGCGACACGTTCGCCATCGTCGGTTCCACGGGGTCGGGCAAGACCACCCTCATCAAGCTGCTTCTCCGCTACTACGACCCCACGGACGGATCCGTCCGCATCGACGGGCACGATGTGTCCACTCTGCGCCTTCACGATCTCCGGTCTGCGATCGCCCTCGTCAGCCAGGATGTGTTCCTCTTCCACGGCACCGTGCGAGAGAACATCGTGTACGGGAACCCCGACGCCACCGACGAGGAGGTCGAGCGCGCCGCCCGGATCGCCGAAGCCGACGCATTCATCCGCGAGCTCCCCAACGGGTACGACACGATCGTCGGCGAGCGGGGCCAGAAGCTCTCCGGCGGGCAGCGGCAACGGATCTCGATCGCACGCGCCCTCGTCTCCGACGCTCCGATCCTCGTGCTCGACGAGGCGACCTCGGCCGTCGACAACGAGACCGAGGCCGCGATCCAGCGGTCGCTGGCTCAGGTGGCCCACGACCGGACCACCATCGTCATCGCCCACCGGCTGTCGACGATCCGCCACGCCGACCACATCGTCGTGCTCGAGGGCGGCCGGGTCACCCAGCGCGGGTCGCACGACGAGCTCGCCGTGGCAGACGGCCTCTATCGCACGCTCTGGTCGGTGCAGACGGGCGAAGCCGCCACGCTCGCCATGCCCCAGAGCGACCTGACGTCTGACGTCTGAGCCCATTCTTTCGCGAGCTCATCTCGCCTCTCTTGATCTCATCTAGCTATAACTGATATCTGTTGTGCATGATCGATGTTCGAGTTTCGGCGGCGCCCGAGTCCCCTCCCGATGACCGTCCTCCCATCGGAGCCGTGCCACCCTCGGGCGCCGCCGAACCGTTCCAACGGCTCCGGCCCACGGTGCAGGATCGGCCGCTGGTGCGGCCCCTCGTGTGGGCGGAGCACGTGGATGCCGGCTTCCCGGTCATCCACCCCTACGTCAGGCGCTACTGGACACCGATCCTGGGGCCGGGAGCGGTCGCCGACCTCCTTCGGCTCGCCACCGCCGCAGTACGGGGCCGCTCCCTGCCCCGGCCCCTCCACCTCGGTGAACTGGGGCGCATCGGCCTCGTGCACGAGGCCGNNCGCGACTGCTGGTGCGGACCCACGTGCCCGCGCTGCCGGCGGCGCTGCGCCGGCGGCTCCCTCCCGCCTTGCGCCGTGAGCTCGAGGTCACGACGGCGCCCCGCACCCGGTAAGATGCCCCATCCAGAAGCCACCAAGGGGGGAACCGATCGTGGCCGTCTCGAGGCTGGCAGTCGGCCTGCCGGTGTTCAACGGCGAGAACTTCCTTCGGGAGACGCTCGACGCGCTCAGATCGCAGACGTTCCACGACTACACCCTCACCGTCGCCGACAACGCGTCCACCGATGCAACCCCTGCGATCGTCGCCGAGGAAGCCCCCACCAACGCCCGCGTCCACGTGCTGCGGCAACCCCGCAACTTGGGTGCGGCCCCCAACTACAACGCCGCGTACCGCGCCGCCCCTCCATCGGAGTACTTCGCCTGGCTCGCCCACGACGACGTTCCGCTACCTCGGTTCTTCGAAACCTGCGTGGCCGCCCTCGACGCCCATCCCGAGGCCATCATCGCGTTCTCCAGGACCGCGATCATCGACCCCAATGGCGAACGGATCGGCGAGTTCCCGGATCGGCCACTGCTCTCATCCCCCGATCGGGCGGTTCGTCTGGGGGACGTGCTGCGCCACAAGAGCAACCACCCGATCTTCGGGGTGATCCGCAGATCGGCGCTCGACCGCACCAGACTCCACGCCTCCTACACGGGGAGCGATCGCACGCTGCTCGCCGAGCTGGCGCTCCAGGGGCCCTACATCGAGATACCGGAGGAGCTGTTCCACCTGCGTGAGCACCCACAGCGCTCGGTGCGACGCGAGACGAGCCGGACCCGCCAGACGCGGGAAGCCTGGTTCGACAGCTCCCGCGCCGGGAAGGTCGTCTTCCCCCACTGGCATCGGGTGCGTGACTACGTCACCGCCGTCTTCCGCACCCCGATGCCGGTACGAGACCGCTTTCGGTGTCTGGTCGAGATCAGCCGCGTGGTCGCCGCGAAGGAGTGGAAGCCGATGGCGGTCGATCTCGCGGTGGCGATGCGCCAGCTCGCCGCACGGCTCGCAAGGTGACCGGTTCCGGCGACGGCGGCGCACCGCGACAGCCGCGGGCGCACCCTCACCGAACGATGAGCTTCGACGACCAGTAGGCCTCTGCGTAGCCGCTCGGCGACTCGGATTCGACACCACGAACACGCATCAACCCGCGGAAGGTCGCCTCGTCGAACCACGCCTTGTCACCCTGGGACGGGAACGAGGACAAGAGGTCTGCGATCTTGGCGGCAACATCGTCCTCCGTCACAGGGATGTACACGTTCACTCCGCCGAGGTCGCCGTCGTACTTGGCGATCTCGTAGTGGAGGATGAGCTGCTTGCGATACACCTGCGGGGCGAGCAGCCCGAGAAACCGGTGGTCTTGATGCGCATCGTCCGGCCGTGGCGCCAGCACCACCTCGGGACGGAAGGCGTTGCGGTGGGCGACGAGCGCGTCCTTCACCGCCGCCGGAGCCTCATAGGGAAGGTACCCGTCGCGGAACCCGTGGAGGGTGAGGCGATCGGCGTCACCCAGATACCGCTTCGCAGAGTCTCGCGCCTCACTGCTGCGCACCTCGTCGCCGGTGAGCACGAGCCAGCGGACCTCCACCGCCGGGTTCACCCTGGCGAGGAGACGCAGCGACGCCCCACAGCCGATCTCGATGTCGTCCGGATGCGCCCCGATCGCCAGCACCGTGCGAAGCCCGCCGAGCAACGAGACGGCACTCACAGTTGATCCTGGGCCCACACCCGCCACGGGGCGTGACCGCTGCTCCACAGGTCGTCCAAGAGCTGCTTGTCCTTGAAGGTATCCATCGGCGCCCAGAAGCCCGTGTACTTGTGGGTCGCCAGCTTCCTCGCCTCCATCAGGCGGTGGAACGGCTCCACGACGAGCTCCTCACCTTGCTCGATGTAGTCGAAGATCTCGCTGCGGAACGCGAAGTAGCCGCCGTTGATCCACAGGCCGGAGCCCCGCACGGGCCGGATGTCGACGACGACGCCATCCTCACCGGCCTCGACTCGGTGGTAGCTGAGCGGCGGCTCGACGGCGAGGAACTGCGCGACCGCACCCGATGCCTCGAACTCCTTGACGTAGGCATCGAGCGGGAGGTCGGTCAGCCCATCGCTGTAGTTGCACAGGAACATCTCCTCGCCTGCGAGGTGGCGGCGCACCGCGACCAGCCGCTCGCCGATCGAGGCATGCACGCCGGTGTCGACGAAGGTGATGGTCCAGTCGTGGATGTCGGTGGCGAGCATGTCGATCTGACGCCCGCCGTCGGACATGACGAAGTCGTTGGACACCGCCTCGTCGTAGTTGAGGAAGAACCGCTTGATCACGTCGGCCTTGTAGCCGAGCGCCAGCACGAACTCGGTGTGACCGAACGATGCGTAGTACTTCATCACATGCCACAGCACCGGCCGGTAGCCGACCGGCACCATCGGCTTGGGAATCTCGTCGGAGTAGTCACGGAGCCTCGTGCCGAGCCCGCCGCAGAACAGCACGACCTTCATGGGCCCACCTCGCGACCGGCGGCATCGAACACGGTCACCTCCGGGATGGGTACCACGAACCGGCCACCCCACTCGCCGATGCCTGCCATCTGCGCCATGATCTCGTCGCGAAGGTTCCACGGCAGGATGAGCACGTAGTCGGGCCGGGTCCGGAAGATCTCGTCCGGCTGATGCACCGGGATGTGCGTGCCGGGGAGGAACTTGCCGTACTTGGCCGGGCTGCGATCGACGGTGTAGGCCATGAGGTCGGTGCGGATCCCGCAGTAATTGAGCAGCGTGTTGCCCTTGCCGGGTGCACCGTACCCGACGACGGTCTCGCCCGCGTCCTTGGCCGCGATCAGGAAGCCGAGCAGGCGACGCTTGGTGGCGGCGACGTTCTCGCCGAAGTCGGCGTAGGTGGCGAGATCGTCGACGCCCAGCCGCTGCTCCCGTTCGAGCATCTCCGTGGCGGCAGGTGTCACCGCGGTGGCGCCATCCGCTGCGTGCCGTCCATAGATCCGCAGCGAGCCTCCGTGGGTCGGCAACTCCTCGACATCCCACAGCTCGAGACCGTGGGCGGCGAAGATCCGCTGCGCCGCCGTGAACGAGAAGTAGGAGAAGTGCTCGTGGTAGATCGTGTCGAATTGGTTGTGCGTGATGAGCTGGAAGAGGTGAGGGAACTCGATCGTCACGACCCCGCCCGGCGCCAGGAGGGTGCGAATCCCCGCGACGAAATCGTTGAGGTCGGGCACCTGCGCCAGGACGTTGTTGCCGCACACGAGATCGGCGCGCACCCCCTCGGCGACGAGTCGATTGGCGACCTCCTCACCGAAGAAGTCGACGACCGTCGGGATGCCACGATCCTGGGCGACGGCGGCGACGTTCGCCGCCGGCTCGACGCCGAGCACGGGGATGCCGTTCGCCACGAAGTACTGCAGCAGGTAGCCGTCGTTGCTCGCCAGCTCCACCACCCGGCTCCGGTCGTCGAGGCCGAAGCGCGCAGTCATGGCGTCGACATACCTCCTGGCGTGGTCCAGCCAGCTGTCGGAGTACGAGGAGAAGTAGGGGTAGTCGCTGAAGATGTCGGACGGCGCCACGTACTCCTCGAGCTGGACGAGTGAGCACTCGCCGCACACGTAGACATGGAGGGGGTAGAACGGCTCCATCTGGTTGAGCTGCTCTCTCGTGAGCATGGTCTGGCAAAGCGGCGACTTGCCGAGGTCGACCATCGTGAACTCGAGGGCGGCCCCACAGAAGCGGCACGAGGGGAGGGTCACGGCGCCGGCGTGCGTCATCGACCCCACAGTGGTGGTCACGAGCCTCCGGCCTCCACCGTCACCCCGACCCACCGCAGATCCTCGTCGAGCTCCCCTGCGCCCAGCAACGTCTCCAGACGGCGCAGGCGCACGAAGCGGTCACCGTTGAACAGCTCGGCGTCCATCCCGTTGGCCACGTAGGACTCGTACAGCTCCTTCGCTCCCGCCCGCACGTCCCATGTGGGCCCGAAATCGGGAAGGAGCTCGGCCGCTTTGGAGAAGTCCACCCGGTAGTCCCTCGTGTCGGGCTCGCCGCCGGGGGCGAAGGACACGACGCTGTCGGGCACGGCCTCCCCGACGATCTCGGCGACGTCCCTGATCTGGTAGTTCTCGCCATTGCGGCCGATGTTGAGCGCTTGGTCGTGAATGTGGTCACGCGGCGCGGTGAGGCACGCCTCGAAGGCGGCGGCGATGTCGGCGACGTGGACGAGGGGGCGCCACGGCGATCCATCGCTCAGGATCCGAACCTGGCCCGTCGTCACCGCCCACCCGGTGAGGTTGTTCACCACGATGTCGAGGCGCAGCGCAGGCGAGGCCCCGTAGGCAGTGGCGTTGCGCAGATACACCGGCGAGAAATCGTCGTCGGCGAGGGACGAGAGGTCGCGCTCTGCGAGCACCTTGGATTCGCCGTACGGCGTCACCGGCGCCATCGGGGCGTCCTCGTCGAGGAGCCCGGAGCCGCCGGCGCCGTACAGACTGCACGACGAGGCGAACAGGAAGCGCTCGACGCCGGCCTGCTTGGCGGCGACGGCGAGCCGCACGGCGGCGCGATGGTTGATCTCGTAGGTGAGTTGCGGGTCGAGGTTGCCGAGCGGGTCGTTGGAGAGCGCGGCGAGATGGATCACGGCGTCGAGCCCGACGAGATCACCGACCGTGACATCACGTATGTCCTTGCCGATCGTGGGAATGTCCGGCGGAGGATCGCCGAAGTCGCACCCGCGGTAGAGGCCCGAGTCGAGCCCGACCACCTCGTGGCCCAACGACTGGAGCCGTGGCGTGAGCACGGCTCCGATGTACCCGCGATGGCCCGTGACGAGAATCGTCATCGCCTACCCCCCATATGCCGCTGACTCCCCTAAAGCTCGAGTGGTTTCCGGCCGCGCCAGCCGGTGGCCTCACTCAGGAGGCGACCCGACCATACACCGGAGGGGAAGCGGCGAAAATGTGTCGCCCGGCTCAAACTGGGAGGCGGGACCGTACCCGAGGGGCGAGCCCCCGGCTACCCTCGAACCATGACGACGCCGTATCGAGATCTCGTCGCGGCAGCACGGGCCGAGGTGGCCGAAGTCGAGCCGACCGAGGCCTGGCGCAGAGCCGGAGAGGGGGCGCTGCTCGTCGACGTCCGGGAGCCGACCGAGTACGTCGACGGGGTCGTGCCGGGGGCGTTGCTCATCCCTCGCGGCGTGCTCGAGTCCGACCTCCCCACACGGGTCTCCGATGCTTCCACCCCCCTCCTGCTCTACTGCGCGGTAGGGAACCGCTCGTTGCTCGCCGCCAAGACGCTCCGCGACATGGGCTTCCACGACGTCGCCTCGGTGGCGGGCGGCATGACACGGTGGAAGACCGCCGGGTTGCCATGGACCGCACCGAGCGGGCTCTCGCTCGACCAGCAGGCGCGCTACCACCGCCACCTCATCCTCCCCGAGGTCGGCCTCGAGGGACAGCAACGGCTGCTGGCGGCCAAGGTGCTGCTCGTCGGAGCCGGCGGATTGGGCTCTCCGGTGGCCCTCTACCTGGCCGCCGCAGGCGTCGGTACGATCCTGGTCGTCGACGACGACCACGTCGATGCGAGCAATCTCCAGCGTCAGATCGTGCACGCCGCGGATCGGGTGGGATCCGCCAAGGTCGACTCGGCCCGCCGCACGATCCGGGCGCTCAACCCCGACGTGACCGTGGATGCCCGGCAGGAGCGCCTGACCTCGGCGAACGTGCTCGATCTGATGAAGGACGTCGACGTCGTCGTCGACGGCGCCGACAACTTCCCTACGCGGTACCTGGTCAACGATGCTTCATTGCACGCCCGGGTTCCCGTCGTACACGGCTCCGTGCTGCGCTTCGAGGGCCAGATCTCCGTCTTCACTCCGTACTCGGGTCCGTGCTACAGGTGTCTCTACCCCGAGCCGCCACCGCAGGAGCTGGCCCCGTCCTGCTCCGAGGCAGGTGTGCTCGGGGTACTCCCTGGCGTGGTCGGCACCATTCAGGCAGTCGAGGCGCTCAAGGTGATCCTCGGCATCGGCGACTCCCTCACCGGACGCCTCCTCACCTACGACGCCCTCGAGCAGTCGTTCATGACGCTGCGGATCTCCCGCAACCCGCAGTGCCCGGCGTGCGGCGACGAGACGAGGCTCCCGGCGCTGGTCGACTACGACGCCTCGTGCCGCCCGGCACCAGTGCCGGCCACCTGACGGCCCGGCTACCAGAGCGATCGTGCGCCAGGTCGGGGGTGGTCCTAGATGAGCTTGCGATCGTGCGCCCAGCGGCCGAGCTCGTGGCGGTTGGAGAGCTGCAGCTTCCGCAACACCGCGGAGACGTGGTGCTCGACCGTCTTGGGTGAGATGTAGAGCTGCTCGCCGATCTCCCGATACGTGTAGCCCCTGGCGATGTGCTGCAGGACCTCGCGCTCGCGGGGGGTGAGCTGATCGAGCTCCGGATCGATGTCCTTGATCGGGATGGCAGCGAAGGCGTCGAGGACGAACCCGGCGAGCTGAGGCGAGAAGACGGCATCTCCCCCGGCGACGCGGCGGACCGCATCGGCGAGGTCGACGGCCGAGATGGTCTTCGTGACGTAGCCGCGGGCGCCGGCGCGGATGGTCGCTACGACGTCCTCGGGTGCATCCGACGCCGAGATGGCGAGGAACGTGATCGATGGGTCCGTCTGGTGCACCTTCGTGATCACCTCACGCCCGCCTCCGCCCGGCATGTGGACGTCGACGAGGACCAGCGTCGGCGTGCGCTCGCAGATCATCTCGATCGCAGGCTGGACCTCCGACGCCTCTCCGACCACCACGATGTCGTCAGGCAGCTCGCTCTTCACGCCGGCACGGAACAGGTCGTGGTCGTCCACGACGAACAGCCGGATACGCTCACGGTCGTCTGTCACTGTGCCTCTCCCACGTCGAGCCTGACCTCCGTGCCCCTACCCGGCGCGGACGTGATGGCAGCCCGTCCCCCGACCGCGGCCAGCCTGCGCACGATCGACTCGGCGATTCCACGCCCTGTGGCGGCCACCGAATCCGGGTCGAAACCCGCCCCGCGATCTCTGACGAACACCGTCATGTGCTCTCCGTCCGCCTCACCGTACACGGACACCTCGCTCGCTCCTGCATGTTTCACCGAGTTGATCACCGCCTCCCGCGCGGCGAGCACGATCGCCTCGACGTCCGGCCCGGACGGTCGGTCCCCCACCGTCACGATGTCGACACGGATCCCAGACAGATCTTCCACGTCGGCGCACGTGGCGACGAGCGCCGACCGGAACCCGTCGCCCGGCGTGCCCGCCTGGCCGTAGAGCACGGTGCGAAGCTCGCGCTCCTGGCGCCGGGCGAGCGCCGCCACCCGGGTCGCGTCTTCTCGGTCGCGCTGGATCAGGGCCAGCGTCTGGAGGACCCCGTCGTGGATACGAGCGGCCAGCTCGGCGCGCTCCTCGGCACGCGCCTGCTCGGCGCGGGCCTCGCCGAGCGCTGCCTCGGCGGCGACCCGCATGGCATCACGATGGCGGATCACGCCGAGTGTCCAGGCTGCCGCCGCCGCGGCGAAGCCGTAGACGAGGACGGCACCCGACGATGCCGTCAAGTCGTCGACCGTGTCGGTGTTGACCTGGAACAGCGCAACGGCGCTGAGGGCGGCGGCGACGGAGATCGCACCCGCCCATCCGAACGCATACGCACCATGGAACACGGCGGCGAGGGCGTAGCCGCCTGCGAACGACCCCGACCCGGCGAGATCGGGCGCCACCAGCGTGACGGCGGCGATGACCGTGTCGACGGCGATGAACACCACGGACCGCAGCGCCCGGGACCGTCCAAACGACAGCCACACGACGAGGGCCGTCCACACGGCGACGCCGAGCGCGGTCACGACGACCACCCACGGCCGGTCGGGCGGCGGGCGATCGGCCAGCGTGACGGCGGCGAGGACGCCGAGCCACATCGTCCCGAAGACCCGGTACCCGACGACCACGCGCAGGAGCGACAGCTCGATGTCGGCGCCGGGGGCACGCGCTGGGTCCATTGCGAGGAGGCTACCCCCGCCGCACGCTATCCCCCGTTGGCAACGGCCTCGGCGAGTGCGACGAGCGTGCGCACGGCGAAACCGGTGCCGCCCTTCGTCAGGTAGTGCTCGGCACTCTCCGCCCTCGCCGGCCCGGCGATGTCGAGATGAGCCCACGGCAGGTCGCCGGCGAACTCCTTCAGGAAGAGCGCCGCGGTGATGGCCCCGCCGTACCGGTCGCCGATGTTCTTGATGTCGGCCACCTCGGACTCGAGCTTCTGCCGGTACGAGGCTTCCATCGGGAGCCGCCACACCGACTCGCCCGCATCCTTCGCCGCCCCCTCGATCCTGGCGGCGACATCGTCGTCCGAGGCAAACAGTCCGGCGACGCCCTTGCCGAGCGCCACCATGCATGCCCCTGTGAGGGTGGCTACATCGACGATCAGCGCCGGGTCGGCCTCCACGGCGAGTGACAGCCCGTCGGCGAGCACGAGGCGCCCCTCCGCATCCGTGTTGAGGACCTCGACCGTCTTGCCGTTGCGGGCGGTGAAGACGTCCCCGGGCTTGATGGCGCCGCCGCCCGGCATGTTCTCGGTGAGGGGGGTGATCCCGATCACCTCGACGGGCACACCGAGTCTGGCGATCGCCCAGACCGCGTTGAGCACGGCCGCAGCGCCCGACATGTCCGTCTTCATCGTCTCCATGCCGGCGGCCGGCTTGATCGACAACCCGCCGCTGTCGAACACGATCCCCTTCCCCACGAACACCAGCCTCGTTGTCGCCCCCTCCGGCCGGTAGTGGGCGCGGACGAGTCGGGGTGGTTGATGCGATCCGGCGGCGACCCCCATCAGACCGCCGAGACCCTCGGCGGCGATGCGACCCTCGTCCCACACCTCGACGCCGACTCCTATGGCGCCGAGCTCCTCGGCCGCCCAGGCGGCGAGCCGGGTGGGCGGCTTGTAGCCGGCGGGCTCGTTGACGAGATCTCGCGCCCGGGCCACGGCCTCTGCGATCACTGTTCCCCGCTCCCCGGGGTCGTCGGCCCCGGCCAGCACGAGTGTCTCGAGCGCCGACGGCTTGGGCTCGGAGAGATAGCGGTCGAACCGGTACCTTCCGAGCAGGAACCCGAATGTGACGAGGTCGGTCGCTTCGGCGATGTCCACTTGATGCAGGGTGGTGACCACCGTGCCGTACGCACCGGCGATCTTCGCCGCCTGTGCCGCCGCCCGCCGCAGCGCCTCGGCATCCACCTCGTCGCCGAGCCCGACGAACGCCACACTCGCGTAGGGCACCGCACCGGCGCTCGGGACGACCGCAATCTGGCCGGCCTTGCCGGTGAACTCGCGCCCGGTGAGGTGCGGCCCGAGCCAGTCGCCCAGCGCCGCCGCCACCCAGTCGGCGCCCGGGCCCCACGTGAGCTCGCTCATCACCGGAACGACCAGCAGATCGCCACTCCCCTCGGCCACCGCAGGCCCGGTCGTCACATCCACCATCAGTGCTCCTCGGTTCGGCTCGGCGTCCAGGTGGCTTCCGCCGCCCGGGCCGCCATGTACAGGTAATCCGCGAGTCGGTTGAGGTACGGCACGACGTAGCTCTGCGCCACCCCGGTGGCGGCTGCGTGAGTCACCGAACGACGCTCGGCCCGGCGAACCACGGTGCGGGCCAGATCGATCGCCGCCGCCAGCGGGTTGCCGCCCGGCACCACGAACTCGGTGGGCATCCCCCGCTCCTCGACGATCGCATCGATGGCGGCCTCGAGCGCCTGCACCATGGCTTCCTGGACCCGGCTGGTCCCGGGCACGAGCTTGTCGTGGTTGACCGGATCCGTGGCGAGCTCGGCACCGACGACGAACAGGTCTCGCTGGATGCCCAGGAGCTGCTCCGCCAGGGCGGGATCGGCTTGCGCGGCGATGGCTCGTGCGATCCCGAGGGCGGAATTCGCCTCATCGACCGTCCCGTACGCTTCCGGACCGGTTGTGTCCTTGGCGACGCGGCCCCCGTAGAACAGGCCGGTGGTGCCGTCGTCGCCCTTTTTGGTGTAGATCTTCATCGCCGCCGCAGCCTAGAGGTGCGGGCGACGGCACCGTTCGCCCACCCCGCGGGCCGGGTCAGAAGGGTCGGCCGCCTCATGTGCATCGGGCTCCCGGCCGATAGGCTCTGGAAGCGAGATCCAGGCCAGGGCTCGACGAAGGTGGGCAGCAATGACCGAGCACACACCGGAGACTCGCGTTCGTCCCCTCGACGAACAGGGGAGACCGATCATCACCCCACTCGAACCGCCGAGGCGCGGAGGGATGGTCATCGGCGGCGTGGTGGCTGCCAGCGTCGTGCTCGCCATCGCCGCCGTGGTGGTCTGGCGGGCACTCGTCGGCTCTCCCTTCGCCGCAGCGGAATCCGTCCCTGCGGATGCCGACTTCGTGGTGACGATGGACTTCCTGCAAGTGCGCGATGTCGACCGCGTCGACCGCCTCGTGAGGGCGTTCGCCGAGCCGATGCAGCGCCACGGCGTCATCGACGACGTCCCCGACCTGGAGGCGGCGTTTCAGGAGTTCGACGACCTCGTCGAACAGGAGATCGGCTTCCGTTTCGCCGAAGACGTGCTCTCGTGGATCGGTCGCAGCGGCTCTCTGGCGGTCTGGGTGCCGGAATCGGCCTTCTCACTGGACACCTTCGCCCCCGCGAGCCCGCCGGCGATCCTCGTCACGATCGACGTGCGGGACCAGGACGCAGCCATCGCCTTCGTGGATCGCATCATCGGCGAGGTCGAGGCAAGAGACACGGTGGTCGAGGGCATCCAGGTCGCCGGCCACGTCGGCTACTACATCGACGCGGACGAACCGCTCGTCGTGGCCCTCGTCGATGGCCGCCTCATCCTCGGGAACTCCACCGCCACGGTCCGCAGGGCGATCGAGCTGGACCCGTCCGCTTCGGTGGCGCAGCGGGACGACTTCCAGCAGCTCGCCTCGGCGATCGGCGGCGACCCGGTGATGACGTTCTTCGTCTCGGCGGGTCTCGGCGAGAAGGCATCTGCGGCCTCCACCGCGCTCGGCCTCGAGATCCCGTTCTCGGAGCAGCTCGGCGCCGCCGCCATGGCGGCCATCACGCTCGACGACGACGGCATCGCCATCCGCTCTGCCGGGCGCGCCCTCGACGGTGTGAGCGCCGAGCCCGGTAGGTGGGCGGCGGGGCTCCCTGCCGGGACCTACGGTTTCGTGGACGTCGTCCTGCCCGAGCGCTACCTCGGCGAGATGACCGACCTCTACGTCGACAGCCTCGCGGAGGCGGGTCTCACCCGGCAGGACATCGCCGGGCTCACTGCCCCGGTCGACGACGTCATCGGCATGTCGCTGCTCGACGATCTGCTGCCTCAGTTCGGTGGGGAAGTGCTGTTCGCCGCGGTGCCTGCCGCGGATGGCATGCTCGCCGAGCAGTTCGGCGCGGACGTCGGGATGCTCTTCGCGATCGGCATCGCCGATGCCTCCATCGTCACGCAGGCCGTCGACCGTGCCCTCTCGTTGGCGACGGAGCAGGGCGTTGCGGTCCGCACGGCCGGCGAGATGCGGTTCATCGAGGCCGAGGGTTCGACGCTCGGCGCGGTTGCCGTGACCGGCGATGCCCTGTTCGCCACCTCGTCGCCCGATTCCCTCGAGAGTCTCCTCGAAGGCGGGGACGACCTCGCGTCGTCCGAGCGCTACCGGCGGGTCGATGACCTGATCCCCGGGGACGGGCTCGCCGCCTACGTCGACATCGCCGGCTTGGTCGGGGACTTCGCCACCGACGAGGTCGCTCGCAACGTGCTCGCCCCGCTGGTGGCGATGGGCGCAGGCGCCACCGTCGACGGCGAGCTCCAGATCGCCGAGGTCCGCTTCCTCGTCGACTACTGAGCCGGGTTGGCAGTCACGACCAGGCGACCATCCGGCCGACGACGAGTACGCCGAGTGAGGTGAGCACGGCCAGGTAGCTGAGGCCGGTTGCCGCCATCACCCCCGTGTAGCGGGGCTCCCGCAGCGAGAACCACACCCCGGCGACGAGCAGTCCGGTCATGACGGCGAGCGCGGCGTACGCCCAGGCGAAGACGGCGTCCGCCTGGAGCCCATCGCCGACGAGGCGGGTGACGATGATCGCGGCATCGACCACGAGTCCCACCCCTCCCGCGGCGGCGAGGCGGTAGAGCGCCCAGCGGGGCAGTCGAGGATCCACCAGGTACCAGTGTCCGAGCATCATCTCGGAGGTGATCCCGCCGACGAACACGGCTCCGCTCACCACGGGCCCGATCGGCGAGTCGACCCATGCGGCCAGCGCGAAAGCGACGGCGCCAGCCGCCAGTGCGGCGGCCGCCACCGAGGAGTTGCGAGCCGTCGCCAAACCGACGAGGGAGGCGACCACCCCGGCGATCGCCCACCCGCCGCCACCGGCCAGGACCACGAACCCGCCGAAGACGGTCGCCGTGGCGGCGGTGAGCCAGACGTAGCCAGGGCCCACCACCCTCCAGTGCGCAACGGCGGCGGCGCCGCCCGCAACGCCCGCCGTCCACATGGCGAGCACCAGGGAGGGGGTGAGGTCCATGTCAGGCGCGGCTGCCGAGCCAGTCGGCGATACGCTCTGCCACCGCCGCGGGGGTGAAGCCGTACTGCTCGGCGATGACCTCTGCGGGCGCCGAGGCACCGAAGTGGTCGATCCCGATGCGAAGCCCCCCGCTGCCGACGATCGCAGCCCACCCGTAGGTCGCACCGGCCTCGAGAGAGATGCGGGGCAACCCGTGGCCCAGCACCTCGCGGCGATAGGCGCCATCCTGGGCGAGAAACGCCTCGACGCACGGCATCGAGACGACCCGCAGCGATGTGCCGTCGGCGACGAGGAGGTCGGCGGCGGCGACGGCGAGCGCCAGTTCGCTTCCGGTGGCGACGAGCACTGCGTCGTCACCGTTGCGAACGACGTACCCGCCCTTCGCCACCACCGCTGGGTCGGCTGGCGTCGCCGGCACCGGCACACCCTGGCGGCTCAACACGAGCGCAGTGGGTCCGTCCGTGCGGTTCATCGCAACCTGCCATGCGCCGGCAACCTCTCCGGGATCGCCGGGACGGATCACCCACAGGTTCGGGATCGCCCGCAGGGCCGCGATGTGCTCGACGGGCTGGTGGGTGGGGCCGTCCTCACCGAGAAACACGGAGTCGTGGGTCCACACCCAGATGCTGTCGGCTCCCATGAGGGCGCCGAGCCGCACCGAGCCGCGCATGTAGTCGCTGAAGGTGAGGAAGGTCGATCCGAAGGCGCGCAACCCGCCGTGCAGATTGATGCCGTTGACGATGGCGCCCATCGCATGCTCGCGCACCCCGTAGCGCACGTTGCGGCCGAGGCGGTCCTCAGCCGAGAAGTCGGCGGCGCCTTCGATCAGCGACTTGGTGGAACCCGCCAGATCCGCATCGCCGGAGAGCACGTCGGGTCGCCTCGCCGCCAGATCCTGGATGACGGCGCCCGACATCGCCCGCGTCGCCACGCTCTTCCCGGCCTCGTACCTCGGCGCGGCGAGCTCGACGGACGGAGGCTCGAAATGCGCTCGCCACGACGCCGCCATGGTCTCGTCGGTGCCCAGCATGGCCGCGTGCCGGTCCTGCCACGCCCGGTGCGCCTCCCTCCCCCGCGCCATGGCCACCCGGAAGTAGTCATAGACCTCGTCGGGGATCTCGAACGGTGGCAGGTTCCAGCCGAGGCGTTCCCTGACGAGCGCGACCTCCTCCTCACCGAGCGGCGACCCGTGGGCCTTTGCGCTGTCCTGCTTGTTGGGGCTGCCGTAGCCGATGTGGGTCTTGCAGGAGATGAGCGAAGGCCGGTCTTCCTCGGCCCTGGCGGCGGCGATGGCCTCGGACACGGCGGCCCGGTCGTGCCCGTCGACGGTGAGGGTGTGCCAGTCGTAGGCGGCGAACCGGCCCGGAACGTCCTCCGTGAAGGTCCATGACGTGGGACCCTCCAGCGTGATGTGGTTGTCGTCGTAGAGGTACACGAGCTTGCCCAGCCGCCAGTGGCCGGCGAGCGAGGCGGCTTCGGCGGCGACACCTTCCATGAGGTCGCCGTCGGAGACGAGGGCATACGTGTAGTGGTCGACGAGCTCCGGCCCGAACTTGGCTCGCAGCTGCGCCTCGGCCAGCGCCATCCCGATGGCGGTGCCAAACCCCTGGCCGAGCGGGCCGGTGGTCGTCTCGATGCCGCGGTTCAGCTCGTACTCGGGATGGCCGGGAGTGGGCGAGCCCCACTGGCGAAAGTTGCGGATGTCGTCCATCGACATGTCGAAGCCGCTGAAGTGGAGGAGCGAGTAGAGCAGCATCGAGCCGTGGCCGTTCGACACGACGAAGCGGTCGCGGTCGGGCCACTCCGGGGCATCCGGGTCGACGTTCAGGTACTCGCCCCACAGCACCACGGCGATGTCCGCCATCCCCATGGGCATCCCGGGATGCCCCGAGTTGGCCCGCTGCACGGCGTCCATGGAGAGCACGCGGATGGCGTCGGCGGCGAGCTGAGCGGTGTCGGCGGTCACGATGCTCCTCCGGGGGGCGACGGCGGCTCAGGCTAGTGCCCGGTCCCAGGAGCCCGGCCAGGCCGGCCGCAGTACGGTGACGTCATGGTTGAGGAGTTCTGGCGAGAGTTCGTCGAGGCGACCGGGATCGACGGCCGCCACGAAGCGTGGGCGTTCGGCGACCCATCGGCCCTCCCAGACCTGTCGACCGAGCTGGCGCTCCTCGTCCGGAACGGTCCCAAGCGTGCCACCGCCGGACTGCTGTCCGACTACGAGCGCGAAGGCGAGCCGCTCCCCCAGCCCGGAGATCTCAGCATCATCCTCGATGGACACGGTTCCCCGGTTTGCGTGATCCGCACGACCGAGGTGGACATCCGACCTTTCGGCGGTATGGACGAAGCCTTCGCCTGGGATGAAGGGGAAGGAGACAGAACCCTCGAAGGGTGGCGTCGGGCGCACGAGTGGTTCTTTGCACAGGGGGGCGCCACGATCGGCGACGACACGCTGATGGTGCTCGAACGATTCGAGCTGTTGTGGCCGATGCCGGAGTCGGCGTGACCTTCGCAGCGCAACGAGACAATGCTGCGCCTCCACCGAAGATTCCGGCCACCGTCGGTCGCTGGTTGTCAGGGCCCGCGGGTTGGTTGGGTGAAGGTGAGGGTTCCGTCGGCTGCCCGGGTGATGCTCCAGCGGCTGTTGTGGATCAGGGTGTGATGGCGGCGACATAGCAGCACGAGATTGTCCAGGTCGGTGGCACCGCCTTCAACCCATGAGCGAATGTGATGTGCATCGCACCAGGCGGCCGAGCGGCGGCAGGAGGGGAAT
>DKBA01000227.1 GCA_002450985.1 Acidimicrobiia bacterium UBA6912 | reverse complement strand
CCACCGACATCATCGTGGGCTTTCCCGGTGAGACGGAGGACGACTTCGAGGCGACGATCGATGTGGTCCGGGAGGCGCGCTTCGACGGGGCTTTCACCTTCCAGTTCTCGCCGCGGCCCGGCACCCCGGCGGCGACGATGGACGGGCAGGTGCCGCCAGACGTGGTGCAGCACCGGTTCGATCGCCTCGTGGCGCTCC
Source organism: Acidimicrobiia bacterium UBA6912 (assembly GCA_002450985.1). Classification (GTDB taxonomy): domain Bacteria; phylum Actinomycetota; class Acidimicrobiia; order Spongiisociales; family UBA5794; genus UBA6912. Next base: position 5,427 of record DKBA01000227.1, on the reverse strand, counting down.
AGAACCAGATCTCGCTCGAGAAGAACGAGGCGATGATCGGCTCGGTCGTCGAGGTGATGGTGGAGGGTCCGTCCAAGAAGGACCCCGACGTCGTCACTGCACGCACGAGGGGCAACAAGCCGCTGCACCTGGCAGGACGCTACCCGGCGGGCTCGTATCTGCTCGCTCGAGTCGACCGCGCCGCACCCCACCACCTGATCGGGAGCCCGGCCTCCTGAATGTCCTCGCCATCGTCGGCCCCACCGGCTCGGGCAAGAGCGAGCTCGCCGAGCGACTGGCCGAAGCGATGGACGGTGAGATCCTGTCGGTGGACTCGATGCAGGTCTACCAGGGTATGGACATCGGCACGGCCAAGCCGTCGGTTGCGACCCGCGCCAGGCTGCGGCATCACCTCATCGATCTCGTTCCGCCGGAGGTGGAGTTCACCGTCGCCGACTTTCAGCGGCACGGCCGCGCCGTGCTCGCCGATCTCGAGCGGCGTGCGGTGACCGCCGTCATCGCGGGAGGGTCCGGGCTCCACCACCGGGCGCTCGTCGACCCGCTCACCTTCGGCCCCACCGACGCTGCGTTGCGCACCGAACTCGAGGCTGCGGCGCTCGAGGATCTCGTCACAGAGCTCCTCGGCTCCGACCCCGACGCCGGTGCTCACGTCGACCTCGCCAACCCGCGCCGCGTTGTCAGGGCAGTGGAGATCCTCCGGCTCTCCGGGGAGACACCCTCCGTGCGAGCGTCGCGGCCGGAGATGGAGGCACTCCGCGATTACCGCCCCGTGGTGCCCCATCGATCGGTAGGTGTCGATCCGGGAGACGATCTCCACGAGCGCGTCACGCGTCGATTCACGTCCATGCTGCAGCGTGGTCTTCTGGACGAGGTCGCCCGGCTCGCGCCACGCCTGGGGCGCACGGCACGCCAGGCCGTCGGCTACAAGGAGCTGCTCCCCGTCGTCGCCGGTGAGGCGTCGCTCGAACAGGGCACCGCGAACGCGATCAGAGCGACCACTGCGCTGGCCAAGCGGCAGCGGACGTTCTTCCGACGAGATCCTCGAATCCACTGGATCCCGTGGGACGATGATCCCGTTGTGCGGTGGGACCGTGTCCGTAGCGTGCTGGAGGAGGATCCGGCGTGGAGTTCGTGAAGATGGAAGGGCTCGGCAACGACTTCGTCGTGGTCGACGGGCCGGCGTCGATCACCGCCGCCGACGTGGTGCGGTGGTGTGACCGCCGATTCGGGATCGGGGCCGACGGGGTGCTCGAGATCACGCCCGTGAATCGCAGCACGATTCGGATGCGGTACTGGAACGCCGACGGTGGAATGGCCGAGATGTGCGGCAACGGGTTGCGTTGCCTCGCTGCTCTCGCGGTCGCACGCGGATGGGTGGACGGCCCGGCGCTGACCGTCGCCACCGACGCCGGCGAGCTGCCGGCCGAGGTGCTGGCCGACGGTCGGGTACGCGCCCTCGTCGGCCGGCCCGGCGTCGCCGGCGAGCCGTTCGCGGTGGGCGATGCGCTCGTGCACCCGATCGCAGTCGGCAATCCGCACGCGGTCGTGTTCGTCCCCGATCCGGCGGCTGCCCCGGTCGCGCAGCTCGGGCCGGAGATCGAGCGGCACGCCCGCTTCCCGCAGCGGGCCAACGTCGAGTTCGTCGCCGTCGCCGCCCCCGACGCCATCGAGATGCGGGTGTGGGAACGGGGGGTGGGGGAGACGCTGGCCTCTGGCACCGGTGCCACGGCCGCCGCCTTCGCCGCGATGCACTACCGCAACGTGGAGAGCCCGGTCCGCGTGTCGCTGCCCGGCGGTGAGCTGCTGATCGAGTTGGTGGATCGGGCGGCGTGGATGGTCGGCCCGGGCAACGTCGTCTACGAAGGACGGCTTTCCGAGCCGGCGTAGCGCATCTCCCTGCGGTACTTCTTCCAGTCCGAGGATCTGGTCGACCAGGCGACGTCGGTGGCGATCATGACCGTTCCCATCCCAACCAGCGCCACCCACGCCCACCATGGGGCTGCCATCCCCCACGCCGCACCGAGCATCAGGAAGGGCACCGCTTTGGTCGCGACGGCCCCTGCGGCGTGCATCACGGCACGCTCACGGGCCGGCGTTCGCAGGTAGGTGGCGTAATCGACCTTCACCCCCGGCTGCGGCCGCCTGATCGATCCGATGAACCAATGCGTGAATCGCATCCCGTATCGCATGCCGACCACGGCGTGCGCCGGGCTGTGGATGGCGGTGAACACCACGACGGTGCCGGCGAGCAGGAGCAGGCCCTTGGCGGGGTCGTCGATGTAGTAGCCGGCCGCGATGACGACCAGGCCGCCGATGAGTCCGAGCGCGGCGATCACCGCACCGATGGGAAACCGCACCGTCACCAGCGCCCATCTCAGGAACGCCTGGCGGTCGATCTCCCCGATGCGATCGGCGAAGGGTTCGACCAGCGCCGGATCACGCTTGACGGCGGCCACCGCCTTCCAGAAGCCGAGGGCGGTGAGGTCCACCTCCTCCCCGGTGCGCAGGGCCGCTTCGGCCGCATCGAGTACGGAGGCGATCTCATCTCGGGTCATCGGCGACTCCTGGGCGGGCGATCGCGATGCTAACGCCCCCTTCCACTCGGGTGGTGGAGGATGGTCCTGCGGCGTCGAGTTCATGGCCCGAGAGGGCCGCTACTCGACCCGACGGAGCACCGCTACCACGACGCCGAGGATCTCGACGCCCTCGGCGAAGACCATGGGCGGGAAATCCGGGTTCTCGGACCTCAGGACGACTCGCGTGTCGATGCGGTGGAGTCGCTTGACGGTGGCCTCTTCGCCATCGATCAGCGCGGCCACGATCTGGCCATCCCTGGCGTGGCTCTGGCGGCGGACGACGACGTAATCGCCGTCGAAGATGCCGGCGTCGATCATCGAATCGCCTCGGACACGCAGCATGAAGACGGGGTCGTTGCCGACGAGGTCGGTGGGGAGAGGGTAGATCTCCTCGATGTCCTCCTCGGCGAGGATGGGGGATCCGGCGGCGATGCGTCCGACGAGTGGCACGTCACGGACGGAGGCCTTCACGAACCCGCCGTGGCTCTCACCCTCGACGAGCACCTCGATGGCCCGAGGCTTGGTGGGATCTCGGCGGATGAAGCCCTCGCGCACGAGCGTCGAGAGGTGGCTGTGCACCGTGGAAGGCGAGCTGAGACCGACGGCATCGCCGATCTCGCGCACGGACGGGGGATACCCCCGCTCCCGGACGGTCGCGAGGATGTAGTCGAGGATCTCTTGCTGTCGCAGGCTCAGGTTGCTGCGGTCCATGGAAAGCCCTTTCGCTCCGCTGGCCCCAGCGTAGCCGGGTTTTCGCGTTCAGCCAAACATATGTTCGACTTGACAAGGGAACACGTGTTCGATACTGTGTCCTGTGTTCGAACATACGTTCGGTATGGCGGTGAATCGCCGGTACCGGACGATGAACGGACACCGAAGGAATCTGTCACACCCGACCGATACCTTCGGGGAGTGCGGGTCACACCCACGCCAGACACGCCATGTGCTCCTCCCTACCGGAGCACACCCACACAGCAGGAAGCGCAAAGGAGGAGCACCGATGACACGGCAGTCACCGATCACTCGGCACCGAGTGGCGGTCATCATCTCCATCGTCGTGTTGGCGGTGCTCCTCCTGGCTTCCGCCGTGCAGGCGAATGGCGGGGACGTACGGGCGACCATCGGCTATCGCGTCCAGTCGGGCGACACGTTGTGGTCGATCGCCGCCGCCCACGGCGAGCAGTCGGGCGACGTGCGGGCGACGGTGCACGAGATCCGCAGCCTCAACGATCTCGACGGCAGCACGATCCGGTCCGGGCAGATCCTGTTGCTGCCGGCCGGCTGACGCCGCTCACTGCACCAGTGGGAGCACACCGTCGGCGTCCCTGCCGGTGAGTACCCGGATGAGATCCGGAGTGAGACCGCGCCGGTCGGCGATCTCGGCGAGGAGTGAGAGTGCATCGCGAAGCGCACTCTCAGGGAGACGCTGGTCGCTGCCGGTGGCAGCGATGAGGTCGAGCCCGTGGGCGACGAGTTCGAAGCTGCGAGTTCGCAGGTAGTCACCCACCCTGATCGCCCCCCACGGGCTGGCGATGAGCCGGTCGGGTCCGCCGGACATCAACTGCGGGACGAGGGCGGCGGAGAGCTCGGTGAAGTCTGTGGCGATGGCCGGGAGCGTGGATGCGGCCGCGCCGGTGCGGCCGCGTTCGGCGACGGCGGCGTCGACACGAACGGGGTCGGCGCTGCGCAGGTCGAGGTACGCCGAGAAGTAGGCCGAGGCGTCCGCCAGCGGCGGCTCACCGGTCGGTTCCGGCTCGCTGAGGTAGCTCTCCAGTGTCGTGACGGCTCGCAGGGTGTGGGCGGCGAGCGCATGGAGATCCCACGCTCCGAGGCCGGGGAGGCTGGGATCGTCGATGGCGACGACGATCGCGCCGACCGCTCGCGCCGTCTCCGCAAACGTGTCTACCTGCTGTGCCCACGACATCGGGTACCCTCCCCACTCGTCATGCAGTGCCCATTCTGCGCAGGGAACGACACGAGAGTCGTCGATAGCCGCGCCGCCGACGGTGGGGCGAGCATCCGCCGTCGCCGGGAGTGTGCCATCTGCGAGCGGCGTTTCACGACGTACGAGCGGCCCGTGATCACCCACATGGTCAGGAAGCGCAGCGGTGGCCTCGAGCCCTTCGATGCGCAGAAGCTGCGGCGAGGTGTCGAGCAGGCGCTCGCCGACCGGCCGATTCCCACCGGAAGCGTCGAGCATCTCGTCGCCGACATCGAGGCGCTGGTGACGGCGCGAGGGGAGATCGTCACTGCAGACGAGCTCGGGCACGAGGTGTTGGTCCGGCTCCGCAGTCTCGACGAGGTTGCCTACCTTCGGTTCGCCTCGGTGTACAAGGAGTTCTCGGGCGCCAGGGATTTCGAGCGCGAGGTGGCTGCGCTCGAGGACGGCGGCTGAGCGCCGTCACGGCACGCTCGCAATGGCGGCGTCGAGCGCCGCCGCAAGGTCGATGATCGACGCGTCGACCTCGCTGCGGATCAGTGCGACCGCAGCGATCAGCTCTTCGTCGAGCCGGGCCTTGATCGCAGCGAGTTCATCGAGGAGCACCGCGACCTCATCGGTGGAATCGGTGCGAAGCGCGTCGACGTAGTCGACTTGCCAGGTCGCGAAGCGTTCGAGCGCGTTCCGGGCGAGCTGGGCGTGTGGGGCGAGCGCTGCGTCGGCCGGGAGTTCGTTGAGGATGCTCGCCGAGTCGGCGGCCGCTGCGGCCAGCCGGAGATTGAGCTCGCTCAGGTCGGTCTCGGGCCGGCTCGGCAGGTCCCCCGTGTCCAGGAACCGGGCGAACAGCGACCGGTAGTCGAGCACCTCGCCGAGGCGCCGTGCGATGGCCTGGGCCGTCGTCGCCTGCTGCGA
>DKBA01000074.1 GCA_002450985.1 Acidimicrobiia bacterium UBA6912 | reverse complement strand
GGGGAGCCATCAAACGTCGTCCAGCCATGCCCCTCGAGGCCGCCAGCTCCCTCTGGAGGAGGAGCCATCGGAGGGTCCCACAACGCGAGACGAGGGCGTGTGCGTCACCGCACACGCCCTCGTTGTCGGGGGAAGGTCGATCAGCCGTGATTGCCGCCGTCGTCGCTGCCCGAGCCGCTCCCGCCATGGCCGGAGTCGTCATCGTCATCGTCGTCGCCGCCGTGGTGGCCGGAATCGTCGTCCGAATCGTCGTCATCGTCGTCGCCTGGCATGGTCGTCGAGGTGACCGAGTCGTCGTCGAACGAGTCGTCGCCGCCGTCGTCGAGGGCACGGGCCCGGACCCGGACCTCGATGCGTCCGTCCTCGAGCTCGATGGTGACGTCGATCCGCTGCGTGGCGCTCTCGAACTTCACCTCGAGTTCCCGGCCCTGGGCGACCTCGACCTCGACCCGCCAGCCGTCGTTGACGGTGGTGGCGGCAACCGAGAGGGTGCCGTCGCTGAAGGCGTAGGTCACGGTCCCGGCAGCACCGGCCTCGACGGTGACGGTCTCGCCGTCCGCCGGCGGTGCCTGGGTGGTGCTCGTGGTGGTGGAGTCGTCGCCGCCCGGCATGGTCGTGGCGGTGACCGAGTCGTCGCCTCCGGGGAGCGTCGTCGACGTGGCGTCGTCGCCGCCCGGCACCGTGGTCGAGGTCGCCGAGTCGTCGCCCCCGGGGACGGACGTCGAGGTCTCTGCGATCGTGGTGGTGACGACGGCGGCGTCGTCGCCCGACGGGCCGGTTGCCGCCCAGGCGACACCGATGGTCATGACGACGGCCATGGCGATCATCGCCAGTGTCGTGCGTGCCAGCATGGGATGGTCCTCCTTCGTGTGAGTGTCGAGCGCAGTGTCCACCCGGCATCGTCAACACGACTTCCAGCCATCCCTAAGACAACGTGAAAGATCCTCGGCGCAGGAACGGGGCGCCGCCCATCGGGCAGCGCCCCGTTCGCTCTCCCTCCCTCCGCGGTCAGGCCCGGGCGAGCGCCTGCTCGAGTGCCCGGGCCACGAAGACCCGGGCGAGATGTGCCTTGTACGCCTCGGAGCCGTACAGGTCCTCGAGGACGGTGACGCCCTCTGTGGCTCGATCCGCCGCCGCAGCAATGGCGGCGGCCGAGCCGTCGGACCCGATGAACGCCTCCATGGAGCCGGCCGCCAGCATCGGCTTGGTGCCCACCCCGGTGAGTGCGATGCGGGCATCCTCGACGGTGCCGTTGCTCTTCCTCACCCACGCCGCCGCCCCGGCGACGGCGTAGTCGGAGTGGCCGCCACGGCGACCGAGCTTGTCGTACGCCGAGCCGCCACCCGTCTTGGGGATGCGGATGCCGACGAGGATCTCGTCGGGTTCGAGCGCCGACGTCAGCGTGTCGACGAAGAAGTCGGCGGCGGCGATCTCTCGCTTCCCGTTCTTCGACGCCGCCACCATGGTCGCCCCTGCCGCAAGGGCACCGGCCGGCTGGTCGGCGGCGATGTCGGCATGGGCGAGCGAGCCGCAGGTCGTACCGCGCCGTCGCACCTGGTTGTCCCCGGTGTACGCCGCCGCCTCTGCAAGAGCTGCGGCGTGCTCGGCGACGAGGGCGCTCGTCGCCGTCTGGTGGTGCCGGACCAGCGCCCCGATGGCGATGTGGTCCTCCTGGTCCGTGATGTCGTCGAGACCCGGAATGCGGCCGATGTCGACAACCATCTCGGGAGAGAAGAGCCGCATCTTCATCAGCGGCAACAAGCTCATGCCTCCCGACATGACCTTGGCGCCTGGGTTGGCGGCGAGCGCATCGAGCGCCTCGTCGAGCGACGCCGGTGCCACGTAGTCGAATTCCCGTGGATACATCGCTATCCCCTCGCGTCCTGGATCGCCTGCCACACCTTGCGCGGTCGCAGCGGCATGTCGATGTGCTTCACCCCGAGCGGAGCGAGCGCATCGACCACGGCATTGACGATCGTCTGCGCCGAGCCGATCGTGCCCGCCTCACCGATGCCCTTCACCCCCATCGGGTTCACGTCCGTCGGGGTGACGGTGCGGCCGAGCTCGAACGACGGGAGGTCGCCCGCCGTCGGGATCGGGTAGTCGATCAGCGAGCCGGACAGCAGGTTTCCTGCATCGTCGTAGATCGCCTCCTCGAACAGTGCCTGCCCCACGCCCTGGGCGATGCCGCCGTGGACCTGCCCGTCGACGATCATCGGGTTGATGACATTGCCGCAGTCGTCGATGCCGATGTAGCGGAGGAACTCGACGTTCCCCGTCTCCGGATCGACCTCGACCACGGCGATGTGCGATCCGAAGGGCCAGGTGGCGTTGCCAGGGCTGAAGACGGCGTGCGCCTCGAGACCGGCGTCGAGACCGTCGGGACCGCGATGGGGCCGGTAGGCGACATCGGCGATCTCCTCCCACGTCACCACCCGGCCCGGCGTGCCCACCACGTGGGCGCCGCCGTCGGCGAACCGGATGTCTTCCGGCGCCGCCTCCATCAGGTGAGCGGCGATCTCGGCTGCCTTGTCGCGCACCTTGACCGCCGCCTCGTACGTGGCGGTGCCGTCGACCGCGGCCGAGCGGCTCCCGAACGTGCCGACACCCATGGGGGATTCGGCGGTGTCACCGTGGCTCACCCGGATCTTGTCCGTCGTGATTCCGAGCACGCTCGAGGCGATCTGCGCCCAGGTGGTCTCGTGACCTTGCCCGCTCGGGCCGGTGCCGATGATCACGGTCGCCGACCCATCCGGGTTGACCCGCACCAGGCCGGAGCCGCTGAACGACGAGGGCAGGCCGTAGTTGTTCCAGCCGAACCCGATCTCAGACAACACCGACGGCCCGAATCCGCAGATCTCGAGATACGTGGACAAGCCGATCCCGATGTACCGCCCCTCGGCGCGGGCCTCGGCCTGCATCCGCTTCAGACCCTCGTAGTCGGCCATCTCGAGCAGCTTGTCGAGATTGGTCTCGTAGTCCCCCGAGTCGATGGCGAGCCCCGTGTTGTTGACGGCAGGGAACTGGTCGTTCTTCCAGTAGTTCTTGCGCCGCACTTCGGCCGGATCCATCCCGATCTCCCTGGCGTACGCATCGATCATGCGCTCGATGTAGTACAGAGCCTCGGGACGGCCGGCGCCGCGATACGCATCGGTGGTCTGCGTGTTGGTCACGACACACTTGGCCTCGAAGTACGCCGGGATGTCGTACTGGCCTGCGGACACCCAGAGCCCCAGCAACGGGATCGCCACCGTGAAGTTCTGGCTGTACGCGCCCATGTCGGTGAGCGCCCTCAGCTCGTAACCGAGGATCCTCCCGTCGGGCGTGCCGGTGAGGGTCGCCGTGGCCACCCATCCCCGCCCCTGAATCGTCGAGACGGCGGACTCCCGCCTCGTCTCGGTGAAGCGCACCGGCCGGTGCAGCCGCATCGAGGCGAAGCAGACGAGGATCTCATCGGGATAGACGTTCAGCTTGCAGCCGAAGCCCCCTCCCACCTCGGGCGCCCGCACGTGCACGGCGTTCGAGGCGAGCCCGAACGTCTTGGCGATGGCGCCGCCCAGCGCATGGGGAATCTGGCTCGACGAGTAGACCTCGAACCGCTCGTATCCCTCATTCCACGACGCCACGACGGAGCGGGGCTCGATGGCGACGGGAATGAGCCGCTGGTTGACCATCTCCAATTCGACGATCACGGCGTCGTCGCGCTGTTTGGCCTCCTCGATCTTCGGCCTCGGGTCTTCGACGGCGATGACATCCGCCCACCACTCGTGACCCACCCACGCGAGGAGCACGTTGGAGTCGAGGTCGTCGTGGACCTTCACCCGATCGCTCGCTGCATCCTTCAGGTCGACGACGGCCTCGAGCGGCTCGTAGTCGACGAAGATCGCATCGACGGCGTCTTGGGCGATGTAGCGGTTGTCGGCGACGACCATCGCCACCGCCTCGCCGACGTGCTTGACGGCACCGTCGGCGAGCAGCGGCCGTAGCTTGCCGACCGGGACCTGGGCGATCAGCGGGCCGAGGTGCCGCACGTCGTCGATGGTGTAGACGGCGTGGACCCCAGCCATGGCGGTCGCTGCCGAGACGTCGATCGAGTTGATGCGGGCGTTGGCGAACGGGCTGCGCACGAAGGCCGCTGCCAGCTCCCCGGTGCGCTTGATGTCGTCGACGTAGCGACCCCGTCCCCTGATCAGGGCCGGGTCTTCTTTCCTGCGGATGACTCCGCCGAGTGCGCTTGTCGTGGTGCTCATACGAGATCCGTCTCCCACTCGGGCGGTGCGGGCTCCTCGCCGCGCATCTTGGCGGCGGCGTACTCGACGGCCCTGACGATGTTGTGGTACCCCGTGCAACGGCACAGGTTGCCCTCGAGACCGTGGCGGATCTCCGCCTCGGTGGGGCTGCCGTTCTCGGCGAGGATCCCCGCCGCCGACATGATCATGCCCGGCGTGCAGAAGCCGCATTGCAGCCCATGGCGCTCCCAGAACCCCTCCTGCACCGGGTGCAGGTCACCGTTCTTGGCGAGACCCTCGATGGTGGTGACGTCGCAGCCGTCCGCTTGGGCGGCGAGGACCATGCACGACTTGGTGGGGACGCCGTCGAGATGGATGGTGCACGCACCGCAGTACCCCGACTCGCACCCGACGTGGGTACCGGTGAGGAGCAGGTCCTCCCGCAGGAAGTGCACGAGCAGCGTGCGGGGCTCGACGCTGCCGGAAACCGCCTTCCCGTTGACGGTCATGGATATCTCCATCACACCCCTTTCGTCTGGGAGTCTTGATCGGAAGGTAGCAAACGCGACCACCGCGATGTCGAGGAAAGCGGCGACAAGATGAGCGGGACACCGTGCGGCCGTTCCTCCGGCCGGCGGTAGCCTGGCCCGTCCGTGGACACCCCTCCTCCCCCAGGAACGCCCGAGCCGCGGACTCCGCCACGCCGGGCGCTCGTCGACGGAGTGCGCGCCGTGGCTCCCCTGCTCGTCGGCGTGATCCCGTTCGGGCTGATCCTCGGGGTGGCCGCCGCCGCCAGCAGCATCGGGACGATGCTCGGGTGGGCGACCTCGCCGATCATCTTCGCCGGAGCCGCACAGCTCGTGACGATCGAGCTCACCAACGCCGGCGCCGCCGCTGCGGTCGTCATCGCGACCGCCCTCGTGGTGAACGCCCGCCATCTCATGTACTCGGCGGCGCTCGCCGACCACTTCCGCGCCTTCCCGACGCGTTGGCGGTACGGCCTCCCCTACCTGATGACGGACCAGGCCTTCGCCGTCTCGATCACCAGATACGCCACGACCGACGACCCCTTGTACAAGCGCTGGTTCTTCCTCGGCGCGGGTCTCGGGCTCTGGGCGCCCTGGCAGGTCGTCACGGCGGTGGGGGCGGTTCTCGGCGCCCAGGTGCCGGAGTCGTGGTCGCTCGACTTCGCCATCCCGCTCGTGTTCCTCGTCCTGCTCACCCTCTCGGTGCGAGACCGCCCAGGGCTCGTCGCCGCGGTGGTTGGCGCGACCGCCGCAATCGCCGGACGCGGGATCCCCTACCGGCTGGGGCTCATCGTTGCGGCGATGGTCGGGATCGCCGCCGGTGTGATCGTGGAGCGGGTTCGGCGATGAACCCGTGGCTGATCGTCGGCCTCATCGGGCTGGGCACGTACCTGACGAGACTCTCCTTCGTCGCCGTGTTCGGCCGCTTCGGCGTCCCGCCATGGCTGGCGGCGCCGCTGCGCTACGTGGGCCCGGCAGTGCTGGCGGCGCTGGCGGCCCCCGCCGTGATCGCACCCGGCGACGCCATCGACGTCACCTCCGGCAACCCCCGGTTCTTCGCCGCCGTCGTCGCCCTCCTCGTGGCGCTGCGTACGAAGTCGGTGGCGTGGACGATCGTCGCCGGGATGGGCACTCTCTGGTTGCTCCAGGCGGTGTGGTGACCGGGCACCGGGTGCTTGGACCTGCGGCAATCGATCATGACAATCGTCCCATGCAGCCGAACTTCGATCCCGTCGCGGTCGAGCGGTGGTTCATCCGCCGCGGCGTCCCCCACTTCATCGAGGGCTACTCGGCCGTGCACGACATCTTCACCCGTGCCGCCGGCCTGCTGACGCTCATCGCCCTCGTCGAGGTCCTGCTCGCCCTCAGCTTCTCGGCATGGTGGGCCAACGCCCTCGCCGTCCTCGGCGGTCTCGGCCTGGTCCTCGGCGGCTGGGCGCTGCTCAACCGTTGGCGGGGCCGGCCACCACTCGCCCGCCCGAGGTCGGTCGGGCCGGTCGAGGTGGGGGCCTTCGTGCTGCTCCCGGCGCTCGTCCCGGCCGTGTTCGGCGGCGATCTCGCCCGTGCCGCCGGCGTCGTCGCCGCCAACCTCGGCCTGCTCGGCCTCATCTACGTCGTGACGAGCTACGGGGTGATCCCCATCACCCGCTGGGCGATCATCCGGGCCGCTCGGGAGCTGGGGAGCACCTTGATGCTCTTCGCCCGCGCCGTGCCACTGCTCCTCCTGTTCGTCACCTTCCTGTTCATCAACGCCGAGCTGTGGCAGATCGCCGCCGGGCTGGAGGGTGTCACCTTCGTCGGCACCCTCGGTCTGCTCGGCGCCGCCGGGGCGATCTTCCTCGTCGCCCGGCTGCCGCGGGAGGTCGCCGGCCTGGGCCACTTCGAGAGCAGGGAGGCGCTGGAGGCGGCGTGCGCCGGCACACCGGTGGCCGGGCTCGCCGCAGGCGACGGCCCGCCCCCGCCGCAACCGCCACTGTCACGCAGGCAATGGGCGAACGTCGGGCTGGTCGTGCTGTTCGGCCAGGCGGTGCAGATCCTGCTGGTGGCGGTGCTGGTGGGAGCCTTCCTCGTCCTGCTCGGCCTGCTCATCATGCGCACCGACGTGATCCTCGCTTGGACACAGACGGCGACGACGACCGCTCTCGGGCCTGCCGTCACACTGTTCGACCGGCGCTTCCAGCTCACCGAGGAGCTGCTGAGGGTGGCCGGCTTCCTCGCCGCCTTCTCCGGGCTGTACTTCGCGGTCACGGCGGTGATCGACCCGTCGTACCGTGAGGAGTTCTTCGAGCCCGTCGTCGACGAGGTCAGGCAGGTCTTCGCAGTGCGCGAGGTCTACCTCACCCAGCTCGACGCAGCCACATGACACGAGCAGCGCCCGACCCGGCACCGGCTCAGGTCGTGCCCTCTTCCTCGCCGCGCTGGGGATGGATGCGGCCCTCGACGCCTCGCAGCGACAGGCCGGTGCCGGCACCGTAGCGAACCCGGATGATCTCGGCGAGGATCGACACGGCGACCTCGCTCGGCTGCTCGGCGCCGATGTCGATGCCGATCGGGGCATGGATCCGGGCGATCTCGTCGTCGGTCCAGCCGGCGGCACGAAGGCGCTTCGCGCGGTCCGCAGACGTGCGGCGGCTGCTGAGCGCGCCGACATAGCGGACCGGAGCGTGGCGCACCGCCGGCAGGACGGGGTCCTCGAAGCGGGCGTCGTGGCTGAGGAGCACGACGTAGGTGCGGCGGTCGAGGGCGACCTGCTCGAACACGGCATCGGGCCAGCCCACGATGAGCTCGTCGACGTCTGGAAAACGTTCGGGAGTCGCCCATGCCTTGCGGGCGTCGGCCACGATGACCTTGAAACCGAGCTCGGGGGCGATGCGGGCGAGCGACTGGGCGATGTGACCGGCCCCGAAGATGAGCAGCCGCGGCTGTGGGGGGATCGTCTCGATGAACGCCTCGCGCGCCCCGTACTCGAGCGTGCGGTTCTGCTCGTGCGCCATCAGCTCCTGGGCGTCGGCGAGCACATCGCCGGCGACGTCGGACGGCAGCCCGCCTGCGACGTAGCCCGTCTCGGCGTCGATCACGGCCTTGGCGCCCGTGTCGGGACCGGCCACGATGGTGACCACCGCCCCGAGTCGCTCGTCGGCGACGAGGGCGCGGACCGCGGCGAGCGGCTCGGTCACCACTTCTCGATGTAGACCTGGATGGTGCCCCCGCAGGTGAGTCCCACCTCGAAGGCTTCGTCGTCGGCGATACCGTAGGTGACGAGCATGGGCTCCCCCGTCTCGATCACCTTCTGGGCGTGCAGCGCGACGTCGTTCTCGACGCAGCCGCCGCTCACGCTCCCCTCCATGTCACCTGCCGACGACACCAGGAACTTGGCGCCCTCGGGACGGGGGGCGGAGCCCTTCACCCGCACCACCGTGGCGACCGCAACCGCCTTGCCCTCGGCGGTCCACTTGTCGTAGGTGTCCAGCTCGTTGGTCATGTCTTGGCACCTCGTCTCGTCGGCAGAGACTCTAGAAGCCTGACCACGCCTCGGAGGTCGACGAGATTGCCCGCGGGCAGGAAATCGTCGACGTAGGGAAGCACGGTGCGCATGCCGCGCGTCTCCGGGGCGAAGCCGGCGCGGCCGGCCAGCGGGTTGAGCCAGATCACCCTGTGGACCGAGCGGGCGAAACGGGCCATCTCCTGGTCGAGGAGCTCGGGATCACCCGTGTCCCAGCCGTCGGAGATGATGAGGCCGATGGCGCCGCCCCGGGTGACCCGCCGGCTCCACTCGCGGTTGAAGGCGGCGAGCGCCTCGCCGATCCGGGTGCCGCCCGACCAGTCGGTGACGGCGCCGGCGACCTGGCGCAGGGCGAGGTGAGACTGGCGGAGCCGCATCTGACGGGTGATGCGGCTGAGCCGCGTCGAGAAGACGAACGACTCCACCCGCCCCAGCCGCCCCTGCGCGGCGTGGACGAAGTACAGGAACAGCTCCGTGTATCGCTCCATCGAGCCGCTCACATCGGCGAGCACGACGAGCGGCCGGCGCCGCAGCCGCCGGTCCGACCACGCCAAGGGCACGAGGTCGCCGTGCGGGCCGCTGACGGTGCGCAAGGTGCGGCGCAGGTCGGGGCGGGAGCCGCTGCGGTTCGGCGCCCACCTCCNNGACCCGAAGTAGAGGTCGAAGGCCTCGTCGAAGATCTGGCGCTGGCCGGGGCGCGTCATGACCACGGCGCGCAGCGCGTAGTAGAGGTCGGTGCGATCGTCGAGCCCGACGGCGTCGATCGCCCCGGCCAGATCGGCAGCCGTTCCCGGACCGACCGGCAGGCCCCGGTGGCGCAGGTAGCGGACGAAATGCACGAGATTGCCGGCAAA
>DKBA01000320.1 GCA_002450985.1 Acidimicrobiia bacterium UBA6912 | reverse complement strand
GCCACGCCGAGCGCCACCAACGACGCCGTGGTCTGCCACGGCTCGTAGTCGGGCGCCGCCGGAGCGCCATACCGGATGGCGGCGATGACGAAGACGGCGACGACACCCGGCGACCACAGGCGGGCGATGCGACGGCACCGGGCCTCGAAGGGATCGGTCAGCACCGGCGTGTCGGCGTGGAGGGCGCCCAGCCCACCATGGCCGTGATGCTCGGTGACGGATGTGGGGCTCATCGGTTGTGGCGCCGCTCGGATGGACGGTCGGGCGAGCGACTTCTCCAATCCACGGTACGACGATGCCGGCGCCGCAGAAGGGGACGAAAGTCCGCATCGGCCGGTCCCCCTGCGGCGGGGAACCCGCCTGTCTCCGGGACGGGCCGAGGCCTTCCGGCACTACCGCTGCCGCCCACGCCGCCGCACGATACGACTGAGCGCGGCCACCACGGGAGAGAGGTGTGTCGTGCGCCATCCAACTGTCGATGTGGCCGTGCTGATGCTCGCCGTCGCCCTCCTGGCGCCGGCGCCGGCAGTCGCCGTCGACGAGCTGCCCCCTGGAGGTGTCTTCGTCGACGACGACGGAAACACCCACGAGGGCTTCATCGATGCCATCGGCCTGGCGGGGATCACGCGCGGGTGCGATCCACCCCTCAACATCCACTACTGCCCGACCAGAACGGTCACCAGGGCCGAGATGGCGGCGTTCCTCGTGCGAGCGCTGGAGCTCCCCGCGGGTGCGGACAACGCCTTCACCGATGACGAGGGGTCCATATTCGAGCACGACATCAACGCCCTCGCCGCCGCCGGCATCACCAAGGGCTGCAACCCACCGGACAACACGCGCTACTGCCCTGGCGACGTGGTCACTCGCGGGCAGATGGCGGCATTCCTCACCCGGGCGTTCGACCTGGCGCCGACGTCCGTCAACGCATTCGTCGACGATGCCGGCTCGATCTTCGAGGACGACATCAACGCCCTCGCCGCCGCCGGCATCACCAAGGGCTGCAACCCACCGGACAACACGCAGTACTGTCCCGGGAACACGGTGACGCGCGACCAGATGGCGTCGTTCCTCGGCAGGGGGCTCGGTTTGACACCGTCCGTCCCGTGGCCCCGACCCGAGGTCATCCCCGGAATGGCGTGGTCGATCGAGCTCGCGGCGAGCGGCGATGTCGACGAGATGGTGGGATGGACCGCGGCGATCGGAGCGACCGGCGTTGCGGTGGCGACGGCAGATTCCGTCGAGTACTTCACGCCTGTCTTCGGGAGGTGGGAGGCCACCACGCTCGAACGCGCCACACCCGACGCAGGTGAGGAGTTCCCGCGCGGCGTCGCCGCCTCCGGAAACCGGGTCGCGGTGACCGCCTCCGGTCACTGCCCGGCGGTCTACATCTTCGAGAAGGTCGGCGCCGGCTGGGTCGACCAGCGGGTGCCGCTTCCCTACGACGGGGGCTTCGACGGCGGGGTGGCGATGGACGGCGACCGCGTCGTCGTGCGCTGGGACCCGCTCCAGTTCGTGGTGCTCGAGTGGGACGGTACCGAGTGGAGCCACCGGCTGTACGCGCTCGACGTCGATGACCCCAACGCGGGACAGGGACCCATCGCCATCGAGGGCGACCTCATCGCCTTCGGCGATCCGTGGGCGCAGAACGCCTACGCCGCCCGGTGGAACGGGAGCACCTGGGAGGTGAGCCGGCTGGTCCATCCCTGGGCCGGGGAGTGGTTCGGCGCCGCCGTCGACGTCGATGACGGCCGCATCCTCGTCGGCGCCAGCGGCGAATCGCCAGGCCCCGGCGGGCCGGCGGGCCTTTACATGTACACATGGAACGGGACGACCTGGGTGGGGAAGGTGGTGGCCGAAGGCACGAGCGGATTCGGCAGCCCCGCCCGCTTGAGCGGCGACACGATCCTCGCCGAGGGAGCCTCCGACGAGCAGGGGTCGTTCTGGGTGTACGAGCAGGTCGGTGGGTCATGGGCCGGCTCCGAGGTCGACCTCGCCGGCGCCGCCATGCTCGGGGCCATCGACCTCGACGGATCACTCGGCATCGTCACCATCCCAACCACGTTGACCACCACGGGACACGTCATCGTCTTTGGGGTGCCGTAGCGTTGTAGCGGCGCGGCGCGCCATGCGGCCCGTGGGAGTGGGCGCGCCCTGTAGGGCTCATGCCTCGACGGCCGCCGCCTCCTCCTCGACGGGAAGTTCCCAGACTCCCGTCGCCAGGTAGTCGTTGATCGAGGCGGCGGCCCGCCGGCCGGCACCCATCGCCAGGATCACCGTGGCGCCCCCGGTGACGATGTCTCCGCCGGCGAACACGCCTCGCTTGGTGGTGCGCCCGGTCGTGTCGTCTGCGACCAGCGTCCCCCATCTCGTCTGCTCCAGCTCGCGGTCGGTCTTCGGCAGCAGCGGGTTCGGGGTGTTGCCGACCGCCACGACGGCCACGTCGACGTCGACGTCGTACTCGCTGCCCGCGATGGGCTCGGGGCGGCGCCGGCCGCTCTCGTCGGGTGGGCCGAGCTGCATCCGCCGGATCGTCGCGCCCGTGAGCCGGCCTTCGGCATCGCCATGCAGCTCGACGGGTGCGGCGAGGGTCACGAAGCGCACTCCCTCCTCCTTGGCGTGCTCGATCTCCTCGCGCCGGGCGGGCATCTCCTCCTCGGATCGCCGGTAGATGATCGACGCCGGGTCGGCACCGAGCCTGACGGAGGTGCGCACGGCATCCATCGCCGTGTTGCCGCCGCCGAATACGGCGACGCGGCGGCCGTGCACNNTGACGCCGAGCTTGGCGAGCTGGTCGATCTCGACCTTCACGATCTCCTTGGGGAGGCGGAACTCGGGGATGCCGTAGACGAGGACCCCGCCGAGCTCGTGGAGCGCCTCGAAGACGGTGACGTCGTGCCCCGCCTTGGCGAGGTCGGTGGCACAGGCGAGACCGGACGGACCGCTGCCGATCACGGCCACGCGCTTGCCGGTGCGCACCGACGGCACCTGCGGCACGACCCAGCCCTCGTCCCACGCCCTGTCGATGATCTCGACCTCGACCTGCTTGATCGTCAC
>DKBA01000118.1 GCA_002450985.1 Acidimicrobiia bacterium UBA6912 | reverse complement strand
AGCCCTGCCCACCTCGCGCGTCGAAGAGACCCCCTCAGTCGAGCCCTTCGGGTTCGCCAGCTCCCCCTGAGGGGGAGCCATCGCACGTGGCTCAGTCGAGCCCTTCGGGTTCGCCAGCTCCCCCTGAGGGGGAGCCATCGCACGTGGCTCAGTCGAGCCCTTCGGGTTCGCCAGCTCCCCCTGAGGGGGAGCCAACGAACGTGGC
This sequence comes from Acidimicrobiia bacterium UBA6912, assembly GCA_002450985.1. Lineage (GTDB taxonomy): Bacteria > Actinomycetota > Acidimicrobiia > Spongiisociales > UBA5794 > UBA6912. The sequence goes on along the minus strand of DKBA01000118.1, from coordinate 3,163 downwards.
TCGGGCCAGGCCGTTCGAGCGGGCATGAGTACCCTCGCCTGCGATGCGCATGGTCACCTACAACGTCAACTCGCTCACCGCGCGCCTCCCGCGTCTGCTCGCATTGCTCGCCGAGCATGAGCCCGACATCGTGTGTCTGCAGGAGACGAAGGTCGCACCGGAGGCGTTTCCCGACGAGGCGCTCGCCCGTGCCGGATACGCGGCCGGCCACCACTCGGGAGGCAGGTGGGAGGGCGTGGCGGTCCTCGCCAAGACCGACCTGGGCGTTGCCGATGTACGGTGTGGGTTGCCCGGCGAGCCCGACCCCGACCAGGCTCGCTGGGTCGAGGCAACCGTCGGGGAGATCCGAGTCGTCAGCGCCTACGTGCCGAACGGCAGGGCGCTCGGTACTCCGACCTTCGCCGCCAAGCTCGCCTTTCTCGATGCGATGGCGCGGCGCGCCGGCGAGTTGGCGGCCGGGCCTGCCGTGATCGCCGGCGACATGAACGTGTGCCCGTCCGGCCTCGACGTGTGGGACGAGCGGGCGGTCCACGGCTCCACCCACGTGACGCCTGAGGAACGTCGCGCCCTCGGCACCGTCGTCGGCACCGGATTCGTCGATGCCTTTCGCACGCTCGAGCCGGCCGAGCCGGGGTTCACCTGGTGGGACTACCGCGCCGGGCACTTCCACAAGGGTTTCGGGCTGCGCATCGATCTCGCCCTCCTCAGCAAGCCGCTCGCCCTGCGGCTCGTCGCCGCCAGGGTCGACCGTGACTACCGCAAGCCGACGAAGGTGCGTGAGTCGAAACCGTCGGACCACGCCCCGCTGCTCGTCGACCTTGCCGACTGAGCGGCCGTCACGATGGGACGATCGGCCCTCTCCTCGATGCGCCTCGCAGTGCATGCTTGGGGCATGAGTATGCGACGCATCACCGCCTCTCTCATCGTGCTCGTGCTCGTCGCCGCAGGCTGCGACTCGTCGGACGATGCGACGACCACGACCGCAGCAGCCGGCTCCACGACGGCCACCACGGCGTCGCCGCCGGCCTCGACGACCTCGACGACCGGAACCGACGGCGTGACCGAGACGCTCACCGTCTCGCAGCTCCTCGAAGGGCAGCTGGCCGGCCGGGTGTCGGTCGGTGGCCTCTTCTACGACGGTGGTGCGGGCCCGTTGCTGTGCGAGGCTCTCGCCGAGTCCTACCCGCCGCAGTGCGCAGGCAGGTGGCTCATCCTGACCGCACCACCGGAGGGCGACATCATCACCGAGGGCGGCATCTCGTGGATCGATCGGCCCGTCGAGCTCACCGGTTTCCTCGATGGCGACGTGTTCGTGTTGGAAGGGACGGACGCTCCTGAGCCAACCGGGCCGGACATCGCGCTCATCGACATGCTCTCGGCATTCGCCCGGGGTCAGGGAGATCTCGCTTCCGTCCCGTTCGCCGACGAGGTCGAGCTCGGGCTCGCTGCCACGTTGCTCGTCACGAGGACCCCGGCCGAGCTCACCGACCCTGCTGCGTGGGTGCTCGATCTCGATGCATTCCGCGCCCGCACCGGGCCCTTCTCGGCGCTCGAGCTGCTCGCCGAGCAGCGTCCTCACGTCGTGGTGATCGGACCCCACAACCACTGCGCCTCGCCACCGGTGCCGCCGCCGGAGGGCTACGAGACCTACCGCAGGGTGAGCGTTCACCCGGCCGACGCGACGAGCTGCCTCGAGTGGTTCACCGTCGATGTGTTCCTTGCGGACGATGGCACGATCGTGGCGATCACCCTCGATCTCTACGAGCCCTGACCGGCCCTGGCCCGCCTCGTCGGGGGCGCTACGCCTGCCGATCGCTCGTCGCCGTCGACGGGATCGACCATGAGGGCGGTCCGGCGGCGATGAACTCGAGCCACGCGTCGAGCGGTACGTCGGGAGGCCAGCCGATGTTCTCCATCCACCAGGTGGCTCCCGCCGCGGCGAAGTCCTCGGGCGCGCCACTCTCGGTGCCGTGAAAGGACGATCCGTTGACGGCCACGTCGAATGGGCCGCCGGTCTCGCGATGGGCGGTCACGTAGGCCAGGATGTCGGTGAGTACGTCCGGCGTCATCGCCACGAAGTCGTCGGGCGTGTCGCCGATGGCGAGCGGGTAGACGCCGTCCCAGCGAGCGGCCCTCCGGAACGGCGGCTTGTGGGGCCACAATCCGCCGACCCAGATGGGGATCCGGGGCTGCTGCACGGGTCGGGGGAGGAATCGGGCATCCAGGGCCGTGTAGTGCGTGCCCTGGTGGTTCACCACCTCGCCGCTCCACAGTGCGGCGAGCAACTCCAGACCCTCGTCGAGCTGCTCGCCTCTCGTCCGATTGTCGGCCGCATCGCCGAAGTTGCCGAAGTCCACGTCGGGCGGCCAGCCGATGCCAACCCCGAGGACGAGGCGCCCCCCTGACAGGTGGTCGAGCGTCACCGCCTCGCGGGCGAGCTTGGCGGGCCGCCGCCGGGGCACCGGCGTCACCATCGGGCCGATCCGGATCCGCTCGGTGGCCGCCGCCGCGGCGGCCATGGCGATCCACGGGTCGATCACCGGCCCGGCCCAGTGCCCGGCCTGGATGTGGTCCCACGGGAAGATCCCGTCCCACCCGGCTCGCTCTGCCGTCGTGGCGATCTCCACGACGACTGCGGAGTCGCCGAACATCCCGAAGTTGGGGAAGTAGAGGCCGTACTGCATCGGAATCCCTCTTTGCTCGGCGCGACATGCAGTCTACGAGACCACCCCGGTGCGCCCACCGGCATCCAGGATGGTGGTCTCCGCTCTGGTATTGGCGCTCGGCTCGTCGTTCGTTGCACGGGGCCTGAGCGCCAAGCTGGTGCACGGGACCCATTTGCATGCGCTCGTAGCGACGCTGCGTTCGAGGCGGCGGGCTCTCAGACTCGGATCCGCGGTGGTCGGTCAGGGTCCGCGTGTGGGGTGGGTGAAGGTGAGGGTGCCGTCGGCNNGCGGTGACGACCCGGGTGAGCGTGCAGTCACAGGCGAGCTGTTCGAGCACGTTGCGGGGTATGGGTCCAATGCCGTCGAGGTCGCACCGGGACGCCACCACGTGGGCGGGTTCCCCGGTCAGGGCGGGCAGGTCGATCACGACGTTCAAACTCGGCGGTGGCGCCACCGGCCGCTCGTCGCCAGCTGTGGTGGTGGCGAGGTGGGTGAGG
>DKBA01000119.1 GCA_002450985.1 Acidimicrobiia bacterium UBA6912 | reverse complement strand
ATCGGGTACCGGCCGGGATCGTGGCGGAGTTCCTCGACAGAACGTTTCCCCCGGCAACCCGGCTGGTGCTCGCTGCCGGCACGCTGCGGGACGCACCCGCCCGATGCGGTGCGGCCGGTATCGACGGGGGAGCGACCTACGACGCGCTCATCGCGCTGACGGCCATCGAGCACGAACTCATCCTCGTGTCCCGGGACCGCCGAGCCGCATCGACGTATCGTGCGGTCGGAGCCCCCGTTCGTCTCATCGCCTGAACGGGCAACGGGCGGTGGTCGTCAGCTCGCTCGACGCTGCTTGGCGCAGAGCCACTCGACGAACGAGTCGACGTCGCCGGATCCCTCCATGGCGATGTAGGACAGCGCCCACTCCAGGATCTCGTCGTCGCACAAGCCGCACTCGTGCAGGCGGTCCCTCGCCGCATTGGCCAACAGGTGGGCGCCTTCGATCTGGGCGAGCTCGGGGTGCAGCTCCGGCACGCCGGCGTCGTGGGGATGCCCGGCGATCGGCTTCATCGCAGCTCCTTCCTCCACCACGGATGCCGATGCCGACACTGTCGGGGATAACCAGGTAGTGGACTAGGGTCGAAGGTCACGACCGGTGCCATCCGCCGCATGTCTCAGCCGAGGGCGTCGAGCAGCGCCACCGCGAGAATGTCGTAGCCAAGGGGGAGGGGGTGGATGTCGGGTTCGGCGTCGAGCATGTGCGTNNGCCTCGGTGACGGCATCGATGATGATCTCGAGGTCGGCCGGGTAGGCGGCGAAGGCGTTGTCGATCCGCTCCCGGCACTCCGGATCGTCGAGCGATGCGCTGCAGTCGCCGCTGCCGAGGTGGCCGAGCAGGTTGTTGGCGCCGACGTCGATGGTCACGTAGGAGACCTGGTTCGCCTCCATGAAGGCGACGGCGGCGTCGAGCTGCCCGTCCCGGACCATCGTGCCGGTGGTCTCGCCCGACACGCCGAAGTTGCGGAGCCCGTACGTCGTACCGTCGCGCTGCTGGAGGGCCGTGTGGAACCGGGACACGTAGCCGTCGCGAGGGTCGGTGACGCCGACATTGGCGGCCAGCGAGTCACCGAGGGCCACGTAGAACGGTGCGCCGCCTTCACTGACGGAGTCGACCACACCGGGGCCGATCTGCTCGGGCGGTGGGGCGACGACGTCGACGGCCGATGCCGCCTGATCGGCGAAACCGGCGAGGAAGGAGTCGGAGGTGAGGAGGTCGGTGCTCGCCTGGGTGCCGACGATGACGATCCTGTCGTCGGTGAAGTCGATCGCCTGGACGTCGGCGCGCCGTTCGCCGAGGATCGCATCGAAGTCGGCGACCCGGGCGACCAGATCCTCGATGGCGCCCTTGGCGAGACCGGGTACCTGGAAGGCACCGAGGCCGACGTCGATCACATCGACCTGGACGCTGCCACCCGTCAGCTCGGCGGCGACCGCCCCCTGGGTCGAGGTCCCCCCGCTCTTCAGCTCGGCGTCGAAGCGCAGCTCGCCGCCGTTGTCCGTATCGCCGGGCACGACGTCGAACGTGATGTCGGCGATGGGATTGTCCGGCTCGTTGCGCAGTGCATCGAGGGAGTACGCCCGCAGCTCGTCTTCGGTGAGCACCAGCCGGAACGCGGTGGCATCCGCCGCGGCGTCGATCTTGGCGTCGGCCGATGCGAGCATCGCAGCGTCCGGTTCGGTGACCGGGCCGTCGGTGGTGCCGAGGGCGTTCACCACCGTGTAGCCACCCCACGCGGCGATGGCGACGCCGCCCGCCAGCGCCACGAGGGCGATTGCCAGCAGCCCGCGCTGGGCCCCTCGCGACACGAAGAGGCCGGCGACCGCCACGGCCATCAACGCGCCTGCCACGACATAGCCGGCGACATCTCCCGCGAGCAATGCGGTCGCCGCGCCGGCCACGACGGCTGCGAAGACGCCGAAGATCAAGACTGCGGCTCTCATGGACGAACCCCCTGTGCTGCGACCACCCTACGACTCCACAGCGGCGGCGGTGTCGTCGGGGTCGGGCCGGGGAGCGTGAATCCAGCCCTCGCGACGCGCCGCCTCCTCCAGGTGCGCCGGCGGACCCTGGGTGCGTCCGGCGACCATCTCACGGGCGATGACGGCGGCCACGAGCGCATCGAAGGCGTCGTCGACGGTCTCCACGAGCCTGCGGTGCGCCACGGTCAGCTCGATGCCGAAGCGGGTGACGACCCGGCCTGCGAGATCGGCGAGGAGGGCACGGGAGCCCTCGGTGCGACGCTTGTAGCCCACCGCATCGAGACCCCAGGCGGCGAGGGCGGCGGCGGGATACACCTCGGCGAGCCGCCCCCGGCCCGTGCGATCGACGGCCTCGCCCGTCTCTGCGGCGACCATGAGCTGCAGCCGGGCGCAGCGCAACGCCGTCACCCCGATGAGGTCGGTGGACACGCTGAGCGGGCGGCGACCGTGCTGCCGCCACACCCACACGTCGGTGGCGCGCAGCCGGAACGGCTCGGTGTCGACCCCGGGGCGCGCCTCGGGGTCGAACGCATCATGCCCGGCGACGAACGCGGAGAACGCAACCGGGTAGCCGAACGGGGCATCGATGCCGCACTTCACGCTCGCGGCGGCGGCAGCGATGATCTCGTCATCTCCGGCGCCTACCTTCAGCTCGTCGCAACGCGGCGCATCGCCCCACTCGATGACACACAGGCCGGTGTGGGCGGCCTGGGCTGCGAGATCGACGCCTGCAGTCTGCATCGAGGCATTGTGGGCAGGTCCGACCGGCCAGTCCGCATCCGGCGCCGGATCGGGGACCTTGGTCCCGTTGGTCGCAGACCCCGCCGGTCGTACCATTCGCCGCAAGGAGCGTGCAGATGGACACCAAGCCGACGCTGATCCATTTCGACGTCCCTCATGGCGATGCGGACTCCCATGCCGAGCTGATGGAGCGCCTCGGGCACCCGGCGACGGTCTGCCACGGCCCGGGCGAGGACGGCATCTGCCCGATCCTCGAGGAGGAAGGGCAGTGCCCGCTGATCAACGACGCCCACGGCGTGGTGTTCGAGTTCGACCTCGACGACGAGACCCACCAGAGGATCCTGCGGCGCTATCTCGAGGTGATCGACCCCGAGGTGCCGGTGCGGGTGATCGTTGCGCCGGATGTCTACGACCGGCACAAGGACATGCTTGTGGGCGTCGACGTGTGGACCCACGAGCCGACGGCGGGCGAGCTCGACGGNNCGCGCAGCCGAGACCTCGTGATCGACCGGCCCTGCGGCCGCGCCTCGACGTAGCGTCTCAGGGGCCCGTACGGTGGGGACATGCGAATCGCCGTCGCCGGGGCCACCGGCTACATCGGGGGCAGGCTCGTGCCCCGTCTCCTCGAGGAGGGGTACGAGGTCGTGTGCCTCGCTCGCAACCCGGGGAAGCTCGACGGGCGGCCCTGGCGTGATCGTGTCGAGGTGCGCTACGGCGACGTCCTCGAGCCCGAGTCGCTCCACGCAGCCCTGGCCGACTGCGACATCGCCTATTACCTCGTTCACTCGATGGGCAGTGCGTCGGACTTCGCCGAGGCGGATCGGACCGCAGCGGAGAACTTCGCCGCCGCCGCGGCCGCCAACCACGTGCAGCGCATCGTCTACCTCGGCGG
>DKBA01000302.1 GCA_002450985.1 Acidimicrobiia bacterium UBA6912 | reverse complement strand
CGGGTGTGCCTGGCGAACGACACCGCCGATGCGAGGGTCAAGCGGTAGCCGGTGTCCCAGTCCTCGTCGCGGAGTTCGCCGAAAGTCCCGTACGGCGGACCCCCTGCATTGGGGACGACGAGGTCGATCCCGCCCATCGCCGCCGCAGCCTCCTCCACCCAGGCGTGGATGGAGCCGTCGTCGGCTACGTCGCACACCGCCGGGAAGACGACGGCGTCCTCCACCTCGCCGCGGATGTGCTGGGCGGCCTGCTCGATCCGGTTTCGATCACGGCTCGCCATGGCGACGACGGCACCTTGGCCGACGAGGTCGCGTGCGATTGCGTACCCGAGCCCGGACGACGATGCCGCGACCAGGGCTCGCTTGCCGGTGAGTCCAAGATCCATGGACGCGACGGTATCAGGTGCCGGCGGCGAGTGTCTCGGTCCGAACGGCCCTCCTGTCNNCGCTGTGCCGCCGTGAGGTGATCGCGCGCAAAGCCTTCGAGATCGGACACCGTGCTCGTGTCGCCGGGGGCGACGACGACTGCGACGACGAGCTCGCCCCACTCGGCGTCCGGCGCACCATGCACCACCACCTGGTCAACGGCCGGGTGGGCGCAGAGCACGGCCTCGACCGCGGCGGGTGACACGTTCTCCCCGCCGGTGATGATCGTCTCGTCGCCACGTCCAGCCACGACGAGCCGCCCGGCCGGGTCGAGACGCCCGAGATCTCCGGTTCGATGCGGCCCGGAGCGAGGCGGCTCGAAGGCGTACCCTGGCGACACCGCGCGGCCGTCGACGAGGATCTCGCCGACGCCGTCCTCGCCGGGGCGATCGATCGTGACGGCGAAGCCGTCGAGCGGCCGCCCGACAGTGCCGAGGCTCTCCCGCTCCTCGCCGGGGGTGACCGTCGCCACCTGGGAGCAGGTCTCCGTCATGCCGTAGGTGGCGAGGACCGGCAGCCCGGCGTCCAGGCCTCGTTCCACCAGCGACCGGGGCGCCGCCGCCCCGCCGAGCAGCACGGCGCGAAGCGGTGGGTAGGGCCCGGGGTCGGTGTCCAGGAGGCGATGGAGCATCGTCGGGACGAGGCTGACCACGGTCACCTCGCCCGACCGCAGCGCCGCGGCCACCCGGACAGCATCGAAACGATCGTGGAGCACCACGGTTCCCCCCGCCTCGGCGGCACGCCACAGGATCGACAGACCGCCGACGTGAAACAGCGGCAGCACGAGCAGCCACCGGTCGGCCGGCCCGTTCCCCAACCGTCTCCGTGATGCGCCAACCGCAGTGGCCACGTTGCCGTGGGTGAGGATCACGGGACGCGGCGTACCGGCAGAGCCCGAGGTGGGAACCCAGGTGTGGTGTGCGGCGGCATCGAAAGCCACCTGGTGGTCCACTGCCGAATCGGCCGGCGGCACGGAGGTCACGACGTCGACGAGTCCCCATTCCCGCACGGGGTCGGCGGGCACCGCACGGCCGGCCGCGTCGAGCACCACGGCGACGGCGCCGAGACGCCACGTCGCCCAGAGCAGGACGACCGTGTCGAGCCGACGGTCGGCGGCGCAGGCGATCCCGAGCCGGGACCCCTCGCCCACACCGAGCTCCCGCACCAGGGAGGCGGCGGTGCGGTCGACCAGGTGGTCGAAGCCCGCGTAGTCGAGGGCGGTTCCCTGCGCGACGAGGGCCGTCGTCTCGGGAGTGACGGCGGCGGCGAGCCGGAGCCAATCGGTGGTGGGAGGGTGTGCCATGGCCGTCACTACAGTATCCACCGACCATGGTCTCCGAGATCTTCGATCCGGCTGTGTGGGAACACGTGCCGGGCTTCGACTTCACCGACATCACCTACCACCGCGCCGTCGACGTCGGTGCCGTGCGCATCGCCTTCGACCGGCCCGAGGTGCGCAACGCGTTCCGGCCGCAGACCGTCGACGAGCTGTACCGGGCGCTCGACCATGCCCGCATGACACCCGACGTGGGGTGCGTGTTGCTCACCGGGAACGGGCCGTCACCCAAGGACGGAGGGTGGGCCTTCTGCTCCGGCGGCGACCAGCGCATCCGCGGCAAGGACGGCTACAAGTACGCCGAGGGGCTCGACGTCGACCCGGCCCGGCTGGGCCGGCTCCACATCCTGGAGGTGCAGCGCCTCATCCGCTTCATGCCCAAGGTCGTCATCGCCGTGGTCCCGGGCTGGGCGGTCGGCGGTGGGCACAGCCTCCACGTCGTGTGTGACCTCACGCTCGCCAGCGAGGAGCACGCCGTGTTCAAGCAGACCGATGCCGACGTCGCCAGCTTCGACGGCGGCTACGGCTCGGCGCTGCTCGCCCGCCAGGTCGGACAGAAACGGGCCCGGGAGATCTTCTTCCTCGGCCGCGACTACTCGGCGCGGGACGCCTTCGAGATGGGCATGGTCAACGCGGTGGTGCCCCACGCCGACCTGGAGCGAGTGGCGCTCGAATGGGCAGGGGAGATCGTCGCCAAGTCCCCGACCGCCCAGCGCATGTTGAAGTACGCCTTCAACCTGCCAGACGAGGGCCTCGTCGGGCAGCAGCTCTTCGCCGGTGAGGCCACCCGGCTCGCCTACGGCACCGACGAGGCGCAGGAGGGCCGAGATGCGTTCCTGGAGAAACGAGCCCAGGACTACTCACGCTTTCCGTGGCACTTCTGAGCCGATGAGCAGCCTCCGACCCTGGGTGATGGCGGCGCGGCCCCCGACATTGTGGGCCGCCGTGGCGCCCGTGCTCATCGGGAGCGCCCTCGCCCATCGTGCCGGAGTGTTCCGCTGGCTGCCCTTCGTCGCGATCCTCGTTGCCGCCGTGCTCATCCAGATCGGCGTGAACTACGCCAACGACTACTCCGATGCCGTGCGCGGCGCCGACACCGAGCACCGCATCGGGCCGCAACGCGCCGTCGCCTCCGGGTTGATCACGCCGCGCCAGATGCGAATCGGAATCGCCGCCGTGTTCGGAGCCGCAGTGCTCATCGGCGGCTACCTCGCCTCGATCGCCGGACCGGTGATCGTGGTGATCGGGGTGCTGTCGATCGTCGCCGCCCTCGGGTATACCGGCGGCCCGGTGCCGTACGGTTATCGCGGCTACGGAGAGGTGTTCGTGTTCGTGTTCTTCGGTCTCGTGGCAACGGCAGGAACCCGGTACGTCTACGACCAGACCGTGGGGCTCGACGCCTGGATCGGCGGCATCGTCATGGGCTGCCTGGCCACGGCGATCCTCGTCGCCAACAACATTCGGGACCTCGCCACCGACAGGGCGGCGGGCAAGCGGACACTCGCCGTCAAGCTCGGCCGCACCCGGACCCGGATGTTGTTCGCGGTGGTCGTGCTCGCCGCCTTCGTCCTCGTCGCCGTGGCAGCGGTCGCCGGTTGGGTGCCGCCCTGGTCGGCCCTCGCCCTTCTCGCCCTGCCCCTGGCGATCCCCGTGGTGCGCATCGTGGCGAGCGCCGTCGAAGGGCCTCCTCTCATCGCCGCACTCAAGGGCACCGCTCGACTCCAGCTCGCCGTGGGCGTGCTGTTTGCGATCGGGGCGCTGGTATGACCTCGCCGCATGCGGCCCTGTGGGATCTCGACCCCCACGTGCTCCACCTCAACCACGGGTCGTTCGGGGCGACGCCGCGGGCCGTGCTCGACCGGCAGACCGAGTGGCGCCGCCGCAGCGAGGCCAACCCCGTGCGGTTCTTCGGCCGCGAGCTCTTCGGTCATCTCGATGAGGCCCGCCACCGCCTGGCCGAGTTCGTCGGCGCCGATGCCGACGGGTTGGCGTTCGTGCCGAATGCCTCGACAGGGATCAACTCCGTGCTGCGCTCGCTCGGGCTGCTCCCGGGCGATGAGATCCTGGTGACCGACCACGCGTACGGCGCCGCCCGCAACGCCGTCGACTTCGTGGCCGGTGCGGCCGGCGCCACCGTCACCGTCGCCCATGTGCCGGTTCCGGTGACGAGTCCCACCGACATCGTCGCTGCCGTCACCGAAGCGGCCACCCCGGCGACGCGCCTCGCCGTCATCGATCACGTCACCAGTCCCACCGGCATCGTGTTCCCCCTCGCCGACATCGTGGGCGCCCTCACCGAGCGCGACGTGCCCGTGCTCGTCGACGGTGCGCATGCTCCCGGGATGCTGGACCTCGACGTCGCCGGCATCGGGGCGGCCTACTACACGGGGAACTGCCACAAGTGGATGTGCGCCCCCAAGGGCGCCGCCTTCCTGTGGACCCGGGAGGACGTGCGGTCCGCGGTCGCTCCTGTGGCGATCGGCTGGGGCCGCACCAGCGTGCCACCCGGGCGCTCCCGCTACCACGCTGAGTTCGACTGGGTGGGCACCGACGACCCCTCGGCCTACTTGTGCGTACCAACCGCGATCGACGTCATGGGCGGGATCTTCCCCGGCGGCTGGGCCGAGCTGCGGCGCCACAACCACGAGCTCGTGCGGGCCGGTCGCGGCGTCGTGGCCCGAGCGATCGGATCAGCGCAGGTCGTCCCCGATGAGTTGACGGGATCGATGGCGATCATCCCGCTTCCACCCGCGCTCGAGGCGGCCGACGGGTTCGTGCCCGATCCGCTCCAGACGTACCTCGCGGTGGAGCGGCACATCGAGGCGCCGGTGACGCATGGGCCCAAACCGGACGACCGCTGGCTACGCGTCTCGGCGCAGGCGTACAACTCCCTCACCGACTACGAACGGCTTGCCGCGGCGCTCATGACCTGGACGGCGCAGCAAGGCCGATAGCCTCCGGGAGATGCGCCCCGGAACCGCCCTCATCCTGGCCGGCGCAGTGCTGGTCGGCGTCGGCCTGGTGGTGCGCTACGCCCCGTGGCTCGTGTCGTGGTTCGGGAGGCTGCCCGGCGACATCCGCTACGAGGGCGATTCGAGTCGGGCCTTCATCCCGATCACGTCGATGATCGTGGTGAGCGTCGTGGCGAGCGCGATCATCGCCATCGTCAACCGTTTCAGGGGCTGACGGCGCCCCTGGCGAGGGTGTCGATGGCCCGTCGCCCCGCGAGCGCCGCCCGGCCGCCTCTCGCCGACGCCGCCCCTGCCGCGGCAGCCCAGCCGAGCAGACGGCGGGGCGCCCACCCCGAAGCGATGCCGAAGGCGCACGCCGCGGCGAACACGTCGCCGGCGCCGGTCGTGTCGGTGGCGGCAACGGCAGGTGGGGAAATCTCGATGCGCTCGCCCGCCCAGAGCGCGAGCACCGGGCCGGCGCCACCGGTCAGCGCCACGTTGCGCCCCCGGACACCGAGCCACGCCGCCTCCCCCTCGGCACGCTCGTGGCGTGACCAGACCACGAGGTCGACGTCGACCGGAGGGGGGCTCGGCGCATCGAGCCACACGACCGGGATCCTCCGGTCCCCGGCGGCGGCGACCACTGCTGCGGCGGTGCGGCCGCCGAACCCGTCGACGAGGGCGACATCGACGCCGTCCCATGCTGCGTCCGGGACGTGCTGCCAGCGGGCACCGTCGTACCCGGCGCACACGATGGTGCGATCGCCATCGGGGGTGAGGAGGATGACGCAGTGGCGGGTGCGCTCCTGGGGGCTCCGCTCGATCCACGATGTGTCGAGCTTGCGATGTTGGAGCGCCTCGAGCAGGACGTCACCCAGCGGATCCTCGCCGACCACGAGCCCGACCAGCCGGGTGTCGACGCCCCACGTCGCCAGCGCCATCGCCGCGTTGGCCGCCTTCCCTCCCCACATCAGGCGGGAGGTCTGCGACCGGATGTCCTCCCCTGCTCGGGGCAGGCGGTCGACGACGTGAACGAGGTCGGGGTTCATGGCCCCGTAGACGAGCGCCCGCATGCGCCGGAGCGTAGAGCGCGCGAGCGACCGGTGTCGGGGGCGAAAAGCGTGCCGTCGCCATCACGGCCGCTGCCTCCGCGGTCACGACGGTCCGACGGAGCCGCCCACGGGGAAGGTCAGCGGGCCACCGGTCAGCTGCGAGTCGCTCGCCGGGTTGTGGGTCACGGCCAGCACCGATCGTCCATCCTCGTGCAGCGAGATCAGGGTGGCCGTGGTCCCCCCTTCGATCGGGATGACGACGAGGTCGCCGGGGCGCGTCGCAGACCACAGCCAAGCGGAGATGTCGGCGTCTGATTCGAGGCGCGTCACCTCGGCAGGCAATGACATCCCGATCGCCTCGATCTCGCCCGGGGAAATGGGCCCGACAGCGAGCGGGTGGTCACGATCGGTGAGTTTGACGGCGAGTTGGGCAGCCACGAGCAGCGACGGAGCTCTACCAGGGAGCAGATCGGACGAGCGCCCGACGAGGATGATCCGACCATGAGCGTCGTCGTGGAGAGCGGCGATGGCGGTGGGGATCGCCGAGGCGGCGATGATCTCACGATCGCTGGCGCCGAGCAGCCATGAACGCACCCCTCCCGCAGCGGGCCAGGGAAGGAGGAGCATCGACGAGTTCGCCTCGATCGACGCCCGGTGAATGGCGGTCGCAACCGATCGGTCGACGCGCAGCGACGGCTCGACGTCTTGACCCATGGCGCGCAGCAGCCGGTCTGTCTCGTCACGGATGCGGCGACCGTGGTCGACCTCTCGCGGGTCGGTCGAAGTCACCACGACGAGCGGTTGGAGGACGCCGCCGCTGGACGCAGCCAATCGGGCGGCGAAGCGGAAGGCAGCCTCGAGCTCGGCCGGCTCACGCTCGATCGGAAGGAGAATTGCCTCACCGAGTGCCCGAACATCGACTGCGGGTGGGTGGATGCGGGGGGCGAAACGCTCGCTCCCAACGGAAGTGACGATCAGGCTGATCGAGACGACCACCATCACGGCGTTGACGACGTCGTCCCCGTACAGCCCGGCTTCGAGCCCCACGATGGTGGCCGCCAAGGTGGCCGCAGCCTGGGCGACCGAAACGCTGAACATCAGTCCGACCTCAGCGGGGGCGAGTCTGAAGATGCGCCCCGTGACGACGGCTGCGATGACCTTGCCGGCGATGAGCGCCACGGAGAAGCCGAGCGCGAGCCGGATGGTCGATCCCAGGAACATGAGCCGAGGGTCGAACAGGAGCCCGACCGACACGAGAAAGGTCGGAATGAAGAACGAGTTGCCGAAGAACTCGGTTGCGGCCATCAAGGGACTCGCGTTGGGGACGATCCGGTTGAGGCCGACGCCGGCGAAGAAGGCGCCGATGAGGGGCTCGACGCCGACCAGATCGGACACCACGGCCGCAGAGGTCATCGCCACCAACACGAGGATGAAACGAAGCGTGCGCTCCTGCCCCAGCCCGGTGAAGAACCACTGCGCAACGGCGGGAATGACGACGAAGCAGTACAGGGCGAGAACCGCGAACCCAACTGCGAGTGACACCACGAGATGGATGCCCCCCGCATCGCCGGTGACGGAGCCGACGACGAGCGCCAAGATCACGAGCGACACGGTGTCGGTGATCGAGCTCGCACCGATGATGGCGGCGACCGCACGGTTCTTCGTCAGGCCGTACCGGGTGATCACCGGGTATGCGATGAGCGTGAACGACGCCCAGAACGACCCGATCAGGATCGCCGGAGTGAGGTCGATGCCGGCAGCCAACGCAGCGAGAGTGCCGAGCACGAGCGGGACGATCGACGTCAGTGCCCCGAACCCCGCGGAGATCCGCCAGTGCTTGGCGAACGAGTCGAGGTCGAGCTGCAGCCCGGAGAGGAAGATCAGGTACAGAACCCCGATGTTGCCGATCGATCGGAGCGTGGTGAAGGTGGGGAAGAGGTCCGCCACGTTCGGACCAACCGCTGCGCCGAGCACGAGCAAGCCGAGCAGGCCGGGAAGGCGCATTCGCTCGGCGATCAACGGGCCGAAGACGATGATCAGACCGACCACCATGAAGCCAAACGCAGGCTCCGCCTGCAGTTGTGTCCATGTCATCGGCGTACGTTATCTGTACCGCTCGCGTCGTGTCGGCGCTGGGGGGCCCTTCTCCCGCGCGATGCCCGGAAGGCAGCCGGGCCGTGTAGCAGCGTTCGGCAACCGCAGCGCGTCGACGCCGACGGCAGTTCACCCAAGGCCGGCGGCGAACCTGCGAAAGGCACCTGCGGCATCGGTGCTGAGCGGGGCGGAGTGCCCGAAGCAGGCGATGGCGAAGTCGCGCTCGGCGATGCGCCGCAGGCTGGCATCGAAGGTCGGGCTGGACCGGTTCATATAGCCGCGTTTCACACGTCCCTGCTTCGTGGCCACGGCGGCGTCGCCGACGAAGAGCAGGCCGCCGCCACGATCGAGCAGGTAGGACACGTGTCCTGGCGTGTGGCCCGGGGTGTCGAGGACGGCGAGGTCCTCGGGGAGGCCGCGTGCGCCTTCGGCGACGATGTGGTCGACGTCGACCGGCTGCCCGCTCGGCACGATGCGTTGGAACAGCGGGGCCATGAACGGCACCCAGCCGAATACGGGGGCGAGCGGATGCGGCTCGTCGCCCCGCGCCGCTGCAGCATCGCCCTGCGACACGAAAACCTGCGCACCCGACTCGTGCTTCAAGGCGGCGGCGCCGCCGACGTGGTCGAAGTGTGCATGGGTGACGACGATGGCCTTGATGTCGCCGGGTGTGCGCCCGATCGACTCGAGGGCGCTCACGATCGCACCGTGGCGGCGGGGCATTCCCGTGTCGACGAGCGTCACCCCCTGGTCACCGTCGATGACGAACGAGTTCACGGCGCCGCCCACCTGGTAGACGCCGTCGATGATCGATTCCATGGGAGGAACCTAGGGGCCGTGCGGAATCAGGGCCAGCCGATGGATCGCTCGATTGCGCGGGCGGTACGGGGATCATGGCTGATGGGCGCTTCGGCCCGGGTCGGTCAGGGTCCGCGTGCCGGGTGGGTCAAGGTGAGGGTTCCGTCGGCTGCCCGGGTGATGGTCCAATGCGAGTTGTGAACCAAGGTGTGATGGCGTCGGCACAGCAGCACCAGATTGCCCAGGTTCGTCTCGCCACCCTCGAGCCACGATCTGATGTGATGGGCGTCACACCACGCAGCGGCGCGGCGGCAGGAGGGAAACTGGCAGTGCCGGTCGCGGATGGCGAGCGCGCGCCGCTGGGTGGGGGTGACGACCCGCACGGTGCGTCCCATGTCCAAGACGACGGAGCCGGCGGTGACGACTCGGGTGAGGCTGCATTCACAGGCGAGCTGTTCGAACACGGGGCGGGGAATAGGTCCGATGCCGTCGAGGTCGCACCGCGACGCCACCGTGTCGGCGGGTTCCCCGGTCAAGGCGGGCAGGTCGATCACCACGTTCAGGCTCGGTGGCGGGGTGACCGGTCGATCGGAGTCTCCGTAATCGGCGAGGTGGATGAGGGCGTCGGCGCGCCGCTGCGCCAGGCTGCGAGGTCCCTCGGGGATGCCTGCGCGGTCGGGTGGGGCGAGATGATCGAGTCGCTGCACCAGGGTCTGGCCCCCCACCGGGTCGAGGCGGAACCGGCCTTCGATCCATCCGTCCAAGGTGACCGAGGCGTACAGGTGGCGGCGATCCCACCTCTGTTCATGGGTGTCGGATGCCAATGCGTCGTCGGCCAGTGAGGCCCAG
>DKBA01000294.1 GCA_002450985.1 Acidimicrobiia bacterium UBA6912 | reverse complement strand
CAGCACTCCGTCGCCGAGTTGCGGTCGCGCGGCATCCACCCCGAGGTCATCGTGGTGCGCTCCGACCGGCCGCTCGACGAGGCCGCACGACGCAAGATCAGCCTGTTCTGCGACGTCGAGACGGACGCCGTCATCAACGCGATCGACGTTGGCAACATCTACGCCGTGCCCCTCGAGCTGCACGCCGCCGGTCTCGACGACGTGGTGTGCCGGGAGCTGGCGCTCGACACCGCGGAGCCCGACCTGGCGTCGTGGCGGGCGATCGTGGAGCGAATGAACCGCGCCTCCGAGGAGCTGACGGTCGGCATCGTCGGCAAGTACGTCGACCTCCCCGACGCCTACCTGTCCGTCGTCGAAGCGCTCCGTCACGGCGCCGCCGCCAACGACGTGAAGCTCGATCTACGCTGGATCCCCGCCGAGGACGTCGACGGCCTGCTCGGCTCCACCTATCTCGAAGGTGTCCACGGCATCGTGGTGCCCGGTGGCTTCGGGTACCGAGGCGTCGAGGGCAAGGTGCAGGCGGTGCGGTTCGCTCGCGAGGAGCGTGTGCCGTTCCTCGGCCTCTGCCTGGGTCTGCAATGTGCCGTCATCGAGTACGCCAGGGCGGTGCTCGGCTACCAGGACGCCAACAGCACGGAGTTCGCCCCCACGACCTCGCATCCCGTCATCGACCTGATGGCCGATCAGGTCGACGTCGAGGACAAGGGCGGGACGATGCGGCTCGGTGTCTACCCGGCGAAGCTCGAGCCAGGCTCGCTGGCCGAGGAGCTGTACGGCGAGCCGCTGATCTACGAGCGGCATCGCCATCGCTGGGAGGTCAACAACAAGTTCCGCAAGGAGCTGGAGGCCGCCGGCCTGCGGTTGAGCGGGGTCTCGCCGGATGACCGGCTCGTCGAGATGATCGAGCTGCCGAGCCACCCCTTCTTCATCGCCAGCCAGTTCCACCCCGAGTTCAAGTCGCGGCCCGACGCCCCACACCCGATGTTCGCCGGCTTCGTCGCCGCCGCATTGGCCCACGCCAGGGCCGCCGCGACGGCGGCGAGTGTGGACGTCGATGTCGATGTCGGCGCCGAGGTCGACGCCTGATTCGCCGCGACGGCTTTCGCATCGTCGGGGCGCGTACCATCGCCCATTCCGCCTTCCTGCGGCTCGACCGGCTCCACGTCTCCGGACCCGACGGCTCCGTCTTCCAGCGCGAGGTGGTGCGCCATCCCGGAGCGGTGGCCGTCGTACCGGTCGTCGACGGTGCGGTCGTCCTGATCCGCCAATACCGGGCGCCCGTCGACGCCGCCCTCCTCGAGCTGCCCGCGGGGAAGCTCGACGTGCCGGGTGAGGATCCCGAAGCGGCGGCCGCTCGGGAGCTCGAGGAGGAGATCGGGTACCGCCCGGGTTCGCTCGAGCCGCTCGCCACGTTCTTCACCGGCCCCGGCTTCACCGACGAGTACATGCGGGTGTACGTCGCCACCGGGTGCATCGCCACCCCGATGCACCCCCATGGGCCCGAGGAGCAGGCGGCCGAGATCGTGCACGTGCCGGTCGACGACCTCCCCGCGCTCATCGCCGCCGGGGACGTCGCCGACGCCAAGACGCTGGTGGGCTTGCTGGCCTACCTCCGTTCGTTGTCGTGACCATCGAGTCGGCGATCGAGGAGTACCTCGCATCGCTCCGATCGGAACGGGGCCTGTCGCCCAACACGGTGGCCGCCTACCGACGCGATCTCGGGCAGTACGCGGCGTTCCTCGCCGAACGCGGGCTGGGCAGTGTGGCGGAGGTCACGGCGGAGGAGGTCGGGGGTTTTCTCACCGCGCTGGCCGCCGCCGAGATCGCGGATGCCACCGTGTCACGCAAGCTCGCCGCGGTGCGCGGCCTGCACCGCTTCGCCGTTGCCGAGGAGATGGCGGGCCACGACCCGACGGTGCGGGTGGAGCCCCCGCGCCGCACGACCTCGCTGCCGAAGGCCCTCACCGTCGACGAGGTGCTTGCGCTCCTCGCCGCCCCCGACCCGGCCACGCCGCTCGGCTCCCGCGACTGCGCACTGCTCGAGTTCATGTATGCGACGGGAGCCAGGGTCGCCGAGGTGGTCGGCATCCAGGTGGAGGACGTGGACCTCGACGGCAAGACGGCACTCGTCACCGGCAAGGGCGCCAAGCAGCGGTACGTCCCACTCGGTGGCTACGCGGTCGAGGCGATCCATCGCTACCTTCCGGTCCGGCTCGATCTCAAGGCCGGCGGCCGCGACCCGGGATGGCTCTTCCTCAACGCACGCGGGGGCAAGCTGACGCGCCAGGGTGTCTTCACCATCGTCCGCCGCCACGCCGTTCGGGCGGGACTCGATCCCCGGCGGGTGTCGCCACACGTCTTGCGTCACTCGGCGGCGACCCATATGGTGGAAGGTGGTGCCGACCTCAGGTCGGTCCAGGAGATGCTCGGGCACGCTAGTATCTCCACGACGCAGATCTACACGCGGGTGAGCCCGCAGCATCTGTACGAGGTCTTCGTCACCTCCCATCCCAGGAGTGGTTGACGAAGCCCGTACGCCTTCGAGGAGTGATCCATTTTGGACTTCGACGCAGCCACCGCCGTTCTCACGAGTGAACGCGAGAAGCTCGTGCGCCAACTCGCCGAACTGGGCGCCAACGAAGCCGGTGAGCTCACGGGCGACGTCGAGTATGGCGACGGGTTCGCCGACGCTGCGGCCACCACGGCGGAGCGGACCGAGGTACTCGGCATCGTCGACAACCTCCGCGGCATGCTGGCCGACGTCGACCAGGCTCTCGCTCGCGTCAAGGACGGCACGTACGGACGCTGCGAGTCCTGCGGCAGGGAGATCGGTGCGGCACGCATGGAGTTTCGCCCCACGTCGCGCTTCTGCGTGGACTGCAAGCGCAAACGCTGAGGTCGGGCGCCTGGCCTTCCCGCTCGTCCACCTGGTGCGTCGCTTCTTCGGATTCGTGCGCGCCCGCCCGCTGTCGCCCGCCGAGCAACAGACGGTGGCCGGCCACCTGATGGCCGCCGAGCGCCCGCTGTTCTGGGCCCAGACGCCTGCCGATCAGCGACACGCCTACGACACGATGCGCCGTGCGGCGCAGCACGCCGAAGATCGCCTGGTGCTGAGGGCCGCCCTGCTCCACGACGTCGGCAAGGGACTGGTCGAGCTCGGTGCCGTCGGGAGGAGCGTCGCCACCGTGCTCGACGCCCTCCGGGTCCCGTTGCGGGGACGGTATGCCGCGTACCGGAATCACGGCCCGCTCGGGGCCGATCTCCTCGCCACCGCGGGGGCCGAGCCGCTGGCCATCGACTTTGCCCGGCGCCATCCGGACCCCGACCCGGGCGGCAACGACCCCGCCCTGTGGCGGATCCTCCTCGAGGCAGATCACGTGTGAATCCACGGTGTCCGCCGGGGCGGTCCCTACGATGAAGGCCATGTCCGGCGGCGAGGCAACGCGATGAGCTACGAGGTGAAGACGCGGGTATTCGAAGGCCCGCTCGATCTGCTGCTCCAGCTCATCACGTCCCATCAGGTGGACATCACGGAGCTGAGCCTCGGTGCCCTCGTCACCGAGTACCTCGCCTACCTGGATGCCATGCGCGACCTGGACATCGAGGTCACCTCGGAGTTCCTCCTCATCGCCGCGACGCTCATCCAGCTCAAGGCGAGGCATCTCTTGCCCGGCGACGGCGAGATCGATCTCGACGAGGAGCTCGCCCTTGCCGAGGAGCGAGACCGCCTGTTGTCCCGCCTCCTCGCCTGCCTCACGTTCAAGGACGTCGCCGCCGTGCTCGCCCACCGCATGGAGGGCCACGCCCGCTATGTGCCGCGCCTCGCCGGACTCGATCCCGACCTGACCCCCGCCCCGCCCGAGTTGCACCTCGGCGTCACCCCGGCCCAGCTGGCGCTCATCGGGGAGCGAGCGCTGCAGCGCAGCCCGGAAGAGCCCGATCTCGACCACCTCGAGCTCGACCTCCCATCGGTCGAGGATGCGATCGCCGATCTGCGCGACCGGCTCCACGCCGACGCCATCGCCGAGTTCGACGAGCTCGTTGCTCACTGCACCAGGTCGCTCGAGGTGATCGCCTACTTTCTCGCCCTGCTCGAGCTGGCGCGATGGGGGATCGTGAAGCTCGACCAGGAGACGCCCGGGGCGGCGATCGAGGTCCGCCGCCGTTCGGGCGAGGATGCAGCCTTCGACCTCACCGAATCGGAGTGGTGATCATGGAGACCCGAGCCGTGCTCGAAGCGATCCTCTTCGTCGCCGAGTCGCCGGTCCGCACCGGCGAGCTCGCCGAGTTGCTCGAGCTTCCCAAGGACCAGATCGAGACCGAGCTGGAGGAGCTCAGCGTCGACCTCGAGGCCACGGGGAGGGGCATCGTGCTGCGCCGGGTCGCCGGGGGCTGGCGGCTCTACAGCCGGCCAGAGGCGCACCCGTACCTGGAGCGGTTCGCCGCCACGGAGCGCGCCACCCGGCTCAGCGCAGCGGCACTCGAGACGCTTGCGGTGGTCGCCTACAAGCAGCCCGTCTCTCGGGGCCAGGTCACCGAGATCCGCGGCGTCGACTCCGAGCGGGCGTTGCAGACGCTGGAGCGGCGAGGCCTGGTCATGGAGGTCGGGAGGGCAGGCGGGCCCGGTCAGGCGGTGCTGTACGGCACCACCGAGCTCTTCCTCGAGAAGCTCGGTGTCGACGGTCTCGATGCGCTGCCGCCGCTCGCCGATCACGTGCCGCCCGCGGATGTGGTCGATGCCTTGGAGCGGCCCTTCCGGCCGGAGGGATGACCGACCGCATCCACAAGGTCATCGCCCGCTCCGGATTCGCCTCGCGGCGGCGCGCCGAGGAGCTCGTCGCGCGGGGCCGGGTCACGGTCGACGGCGAGCCGGCCACGATCGGGCAACGTGTGGACCCGGAGACGGCATCGATCGTGATCGACGGCATCCCGCTCCCGGTGCGTCCCGGGCTGGTTTACCTGGTCCTCTACAAGCCGGCGGGCGTCGTGTCGACGGCCTCCGACCCGCAGGGCCGGCGCGCCGTCGTCGACCTCGTCGACGTTCCCGAGCGGGTCTACCCGGTCGGCCGCCTCGATGCCGACAGCGAAGGGCTCCTGCTGCTCACCAATGACGGCGACCTCGCCTACCGGCTCACCCATCCGCGGTTTGGCGTGGAGAAGACGTACACGGCGCTGGTGGAGGGGCGGGTGAGCGACGCGGCGGCGCGAGACCTCGCCACGGGCGTCGAATTGGAGGACGGCGCGGCGGCGGCGCTGCGGGTGCGCATCATCGACCGCCGCCCGGACCGCACCATGCTCGAGATCGTGATGGGGGAGGGCCGCAAACGTGAGGTGCGCCGCATGTGCGAGGCGGTGGGGCACCCCGTCGTGCGGCTCGTGCGGACCGCGATCGGGCCGCTGCGCGATCCGGGGTTGGCGCCCGGCGCCTCTCGCAGCCTCACTCTGGAGGAGGTGCGCAGTCTGTACGCGACGGCCGGGGCGCCGTGGGAAGATGGGGCATCGCCACCGAAGACCGCCCTGTGAGCCCCNNCGGGACCGGGCGCAGACGTCGTCTCGACCCGCCACGTCCTCGGGGCGCTCGGCGTTTCCATCGAAGGGGCGACGGTCACTTCGCCCGGCATCGACGGCTGGCGGCCGGCGCCGGGCCCGCTGGACTGCGGCAATTCGGGGACGACGCTGCGGCTGCTGGCCGGCGCCCTCGCCGGGCGCCCCTTCACCAGCACGCTCACCGGGGACGACTCGCTGCGACGGCGACCGATGCGCCGCCTCGTCGCTCCGCTGGGTGCGCTCGGCGGCCTCGTGCGGGTCACGGAACCCGGGGGCACGCCGCCCGTGACCGTCGGCGGGGGAGTTGCGCTGCGGGGGGCGGAGACAACGGTCGACCTGGCGTCGGCACAGGTGCGCTCCGCTTTCGAGCTTGCGGCCCTCCAGGCCGAAGGCTCGTCGAGGATCGAAGGCCCCGGCGGATACCGCGATCACACGGAACGGTGGCTGGAGGCGTTCGGTCTGGGGGTGCGGCTGTCCCCAACGCGGTTCGAGGTCCGTCCCGGCCCGGTTCCGCCGGGCCGCTATGCCGTCCCAGGCGACCCCTCGTCGGCCGCCTATCTCTGGGCACTGGCGGCGATGCGCCGTGGCGCCGCGGTGACGACGCCGGACGTGTCCCTCAACCCGGGCCGCATCGGGTTCCTCCAGATCCTCGAGGCGTTCGGCGCCGAGATCGCCGCCGAGGTGACCGGGAGCCTGCTCGGTGATCCCGTCGGCACGGTCACCGTACGCGGTCGCGGGCTCTTCGCCACAGAGGTGGGCGGTGAGCTCGCCACTGCGGCCCTCGACGAGCTGCCGCTGGTCGCCGTGCTCGGTGCGCTCGCCGAGGGGATCACGGTGGTGGGCGGGGCGGCCGAGCTACGCGCCAAGGAGAGCGACCGGATCGTGTCGACCGTGGACATGGTCCGCGCCCTGGGCGGCGGCGCCGAGCCCACCGAGGATGGGTTCGTCGTCGTCGGCACCG
The DNA here is from genome assembly GCA_002450985.1 of Acidimicrobiia bacterium UBA6912. Lineage (GTDB taxonomy): Bacteria > Actinomycetota > Acidimicrobiia > Spongiisociales > UBA5794 > UBA6912. The sequence continues at coordinate 4,084 of DKBA01000294.1, read as the reverse complement.
GTTTCCTCGAGCCCGGACGAGTCGAGACCGAGGGCGACCATCGCATCGCCATGGCGGCAGCCGTGGCCGCGGCCGGCGTCGACGGGGAGGTCCAGATCGCGGATGCCGCGGTCGCCGGGGTGTCGTGGCCCGGGTTCTACGAAGCGGTGGAGGGCTTGTGGTCATTGCCATAGATGGGCCTGGCGGCGTGGGAAAGAGCACCGTGGCGTCGCGGGTGGCCGGCGAGTTGGGGCTGCCGCATCTCGACACCGGCGCCACGTACCGGGCGGCCACGCTGGCCGCGCTCGAGGCACGGGCTGCGATCGAGGATGCGGGGGCCGTGGCCGCGGTCGTGGCGGCAGTCGACATCGGCTACGAGTCCGGGTGGACCACCCTCGACGGCCGGGACGTGACCGAGGCGATTCGTTCCCCCCAGGTCACCGCCGCGGTGAGCCCGGTGTCGGCCATTCCCGAGGTGCGGACGCTGGTGGTCGCCGTCCAGCGCAGGTGGGTCGCCGACCACGGTGGCCGTGCCGTCGTGGAGGGCAGGGACATCGGGACCGTCGTCTTTCCTCATGCCGCGGTCAAGGTGTTCCTCACCGCCAGACCGGAGGTCAGGGCGAGGCGGCGGGCCGGGGATGCGGAGACCGCCGGCCGTGCCGTTGGCGACATCGCCGCCGAGCTGGCCAGACGCGACCACCTCGACTCGACCCGGGAGGCGTCACCCCTCCAGCCGGCGGCAGACGCCGCCATCATCGACACGTCGGAGTTGGGAATCGACGAGGTGGTCGCCGAGATCATGGGGCTCGTCGAAGCGATCGGGGAGCGCTGAGCCGGTATCGCGGCGGCCCTCCCGATCCGGATCGCCGGCCGTCACGCCTCGAGCAGGGCCAGCGCCTCCGTGGCGCCCCAATCCCGATCCTGCTCGATGGGGCCGGGGCGGCCCGGGGTGCGGCAGGCATAGGCGCCTTCGACAAGCGCCTGGAGCGTCTGGGCGAGTCTGCGCAGCGCCGGGGGCAGCGGGAAATACTCGTCCTCCTGCGTCACCCGCACCTGCTCGACCCCCTCGGTCGGGGCGATGGCGGCGATGATCGCCTGCACCCGCTGGTCGGGTGCGGACGCACCGGCCGTGACCCCGACCACGTCGTGCCTCGCCAGCCACTCCGGGTCGACGCCATCCGGGCCGTCGACCCGATACGCCTCGACGCCGGCGTTGCGAGCGACCCGGACGAGCGCCTGGGTGTTGGACGAGTTCTCCGAGCCGACCACGAGCACGAGGGTGGCCTCCTCGGCCAGTCGCTGCACCGCTGCTTGGCGGTTGGTGGTGGCGTAGCAGAGATCACTGCGTCGCGCCGTCCACAGCTCCGGGTACGACGCCTCGGCGTCGGCGAGCACGCCTTCCCACTCGTAGAGCCCGAGCGTGGTCTGAGCGAGCAGAGCGACCTTGGCGGGGTCCGCGGGCGAGAAGCCACCCAGACCGATGCGGGGGTCGACGAGGGTGACCGCATCGGGGGCTTCGGCAACGGCGCCAACCGCCTCGTCGTGGCCCTCGTGACCCACGTAGATGATGTCGTAGCCCTGGCCCGCCATCCGCTTCACCTCGTGGTGGACCTTGGTGACGAGGGGGCACACCGCATCGACCATCACCGCCGCCCGCTGCTCGGCGGCGGCCACCACGTCGGGGGCCGAGCCGTGCGCCGACAGCATGACGGGGGCGCCGCTGGGCACCTCGGAGATGTCGTCGACGAACACCACACCGGCGCGCTCGAAGGCGGCCACCACGGCGGCATTGTGCACGATCTCGTGGTAGCAGTAGACCGGCGGCTCGAAGATCCGCACCATCCACGTGAGGGCCTTGATGGCCATCTCGACCCCGGCGCAGAAGCCACGCGGCTCGGCGAGGAGCACCTTTGCTGGCATGGCGCGATGGTAGGCAGCCGCGGCGGGCTGAGACGCGGCCGGTCGCCTCTAGGCGGAGTCCCGGGAGATGTGCGAGCGTAGGGGAAAGCCGCAATCAGGAGGCATCGTCATGCGAGTCCCGCAACGTGCACGCCGCGCCGTGGTCCTGCTGACCGTCGCGCTCGCCGCAACGGCGTGCGGGGGCGGCGACGACGGAGCCGCCGGCACGACGGTCCCGCCGGGTTCGACCACCAGCGCACCGACCACCTCGACCACGAGCCGTCCCACCACGACAGGCCCCGCCACTCCGACGACCACGACGTCGACGACGGTGGCCCCCACGACGACCACGACGGCGCCGACCACGACGACCTTGGCGGGGGAACCCATCGACCTCGGTCCCCGTGAAGGCGACGTCCTCGGGGTCGTCGGGGTGCGCTATGACGACGTGCTCAACGTGCGCTCCGGCCCCGGTGTGGCATATCCGATCGTCACGACCTTGGGTGCCACGGCGGACGATGTGGTCGCTCGCGGCAACACCCGCCAGATCCCGGGAGCGTTCTGGATCGAGGTCGAGGCGGCCGGCGCCGTCGGCTGGGTGAATCTGCGGTATGTCGCCTATCTCGGCGACACCGGCGACGAGACGGCCCGCATCATCGCCGCGCTCGGCGAGACGCCCGAGGCGGAGACGATGCTCGATCTGGGGATGGTCGTCGCCGAGGCGGTGGCGTCGACCGACCCGCCGTCGACCCTCGTGGTGAGCGTGGCCCCGAGCGTGGGCGATCTGGGTGAGGTCACCTACGACGTGATCGGGCTCGGTGACGATGCGCTCTTCGGCGTCCGCCTCCACGTCTTCGGGCAGCCCTCGGCGAGCGGTGAGGGCTTCGTGCTGACGACCGTCGAGCAGACACTGTTGTGCGGGCGGGGTCTGTCAGACGGCATCTGCGTCTGAGGGCCGGCCACCGGGGGTTCAGTGTGCGACCGCCCCCTACACTTCGGGTCTCCCCATGTCGTATCCGACGATCCTCGAAGTGGTGCCGGGCAGTCCTGCCGCGGTCGCCGGCCTCACGGCCGGCGACGAGCTGGTCGCGGTCAACGGGATCTCACCTACCGACGTCATCGAGTACCAGCAGCTCGTCGATGAACCCGATCCGGAGATCGTCATCCGCCGCGGCGGGCTCGCGCGCGACGTGGTGGTCGGCAAGGGAGCGGGCGAGCCGCTCGGTATTCGCCTCAATGCCTCGATCTTCGACCGGGTGCAGACGTGCGACAACCACTGCGAGTTCTGCTTCATCTACCAGCTCCCGCCCGGCATGCGGAAGTCGCTCTACCTGAAAGACGACGACTACCGCCTCTCCTTCCTCTACGGCAACTTCACGACGCTCACCCGGTTCACCGAGCTCGACCTCACGAGGGTGCTCGAAGAGAAGCTCGGCCCGCTGTACGTGTCGATCCACGCCACCGATCCCGAGGTCCGGAGCCGCATGCTGCGCAATCCACGCGGGGCCACCAGCCTGCGCTGGCTGCGGGCGCTGCTCGACGGCGGCGTGGTGGTCCACGGCCAGATCGTCCTGTGCCCCGGGGTGAACGGGGGCGACGTCCTCGCCCGAACCTGCGCCGAGGTGGTGATCCGCTACCCGCGGCTCGCCTCGGTGGGGATCGTGCCGCTCGGGCTGTCTCGCTTCAACAAAGAGACGACGCTCGCGACGCACAGCGCCGACGAGGCGCGGCGCGACCTGGACATCATCCACGCCTGGCAGGAGCGGGCCCTGGAGCGGCTCGGCACCCGCATGTTCTTCGCGTCTGACGAGCTGTACCTCATGGCGGGGCGGCCGTTCCCGGAGAGCGCCGCCTACGAGGCCTATGCGCAGCACGAGAACGGGATCGGCATGGTGCGGGCGTTCTACGACGAGATCGAGCGGCTGGAGCGGGGGAGCGACGGCGAGGCGCCGATCGTGACAGGCGAATGGCGTTCGATCCCCGCCGCCCCGGCGACGGGGTACCGCGCCCCGCGCCACACCGGCCCCGACCCCGAGGGCGCCGATGGCGGCCCGGTCGTCGTGGTGACCTCCGAGTACGGCGCGGCGGCGCTCACGCCGGTGCTGCCTCGCCTCGAAGCGCTGTCAGGCACCTCTCTGCGTCTCCTCACCGTCCGTAACGAGTTCTTCGGCGGGAACGTGGCGGTGAGCGGGCTGATGGTCGGCGC
>DKBA01000069.1 GCA_002450985.1 Acidimicrobiia bacterium UBA6912 | reverse complement strand
CGAGCGCCATGACCTCGTCCCTGCGCCCGTAGAGACCGAGCGTCGCACCGCGGTACCGGCCGAGGGCGGCCACGTCGTCGGCGCCGAGCGGCGAGTAGGCCAGCGCGAGCGCAGCCGCCCGGTGGGCGACTGCGGTACGGATGGCGACGGGACCACCGATGCCGATCCCCATGACCCCGAAACCGTGCTCGGCGCTCGACCAGAAGCCCGCAGGGTTCGTGATGAAGGCGACGATGTCGGCGAGGTCACGGTCTGCCTGGCGGGCAGGCACGCCGGCCGCGGCCGCCTCGGCCTCGGCCCGGGAGGCCCGCCGAGTCGGGGCCGTGCCCCGGTAGAGGTCGGGAGCGACGACGGCGAAGCCCTGGCGGGCGATCCGCCTGCAGACGTCCTTCACGCTCGAGGTCACGCCCCACGACGAGGCGACGAGCACGATCGTCGGCCACTCACCCGTGCGATCGGGACGAGCCAGGTAGCCGCGATGCACCCGCGACCCGGCGGCGATGCTCGTCGAGCCGAAGAGTATCTCGACCTTTCCCTCGCCCTTGAGGACGCTCACCCGTCAGCCTCCCTGTCGCCGCCGGGCGCAACTGTAGCCCCCCGCACCGCCCGCACCTCGCCGGACGTGAGGGTGATCACGCCGTGCGCCGTCTCGACGACGAGACCGCCGCCGGCGTCGATCGCCACGGCGCGGCCTGCCCCGCCGGGGTCCCACACGATGTCGGTGCCCACCGTGACACACGCGGCTCGATACGCGGCGACGCCCCACTCGTCGGGGTCGGCGGCGGCGACGGCGAGGATCTCGGAGGCCCAGCGCGAGGCGACCTCGGCGGCAGCGGCCGGTCCGGGATCGGCGTCGAGCGCGGCGGCGATCCCGTCGGGCGCATCCGGCCACCACAGGTTCACCCCGCACCCGATGACGACGAGATCGCCCTCGGCCTCGGTGAGGATGCCGCCCAGCTTCCCTTCAGGATCGACCAGGTCGTTCGGCCACTTGAGCCCGATGTCCCGCCCCGCAGCATCGTGCAGTGCGGTGCGAGCTGCCAGGCCGGCGACCAGGGTGAGACGCGGCCACGCGTCGGATGGCCACTGCGGCGTCATCGCCAGGGAGGCGTACATGGCGCGCGGCGCCTCCAACCAGACCCTGCCGGTGCGTCCTCGGCCGGCGACCTGGCGCTCGGCGACGACGAGCAGCGGTTGTCCGTCCTTCGCCCGGCGCCGCGCCTCGTCTTGCGTCGAGCCCACGCTCGGGAGCGCCACGAACGCGTAAGGTGTAGCCAACTTCAGCCCTCTGGAGTCTGACCAGGCGACACTACCCGGGGAAGCAGTGAGCACCGACGAACGCATAGAAGCGCTCCGCCGGCTTCGACATCAGGCCCTCGAGCCGTCCACCCAGCGGGCGGTCGACCGGCAGCACGACCAAGGCAAACTGACGGCGCGTGAGCGCATCGAGCTGCTCCTCGACAAGGGCTCGTTCCAGGAGCTCGACATGTTCGCCCGCCATCAGGCGAGTGGATTCGGCATCGAAGACCGCCGACCGGCGGGCGACGCCGTCGTGACCGGGTGGGGCACCGTCGACGGTCGCACCGTCTTCGTGTTCGCCGAGGACTTCACCGTCTTCGGGGGCAGCCTCGGCGAGGTGGTCGCCGACAAGATCTGCAAGGTGATGGATCTGGCGATGGAGAACGGCGCCCCCCTCGTCGGTCTCAAGGACTCCGGCGGCGCCCGGATCCAAGAGGGAGTCGTCTCGCTCGACGGCTACGGACGCATCTTCGAACGCAACGTCCGGGCCTCGGGGGTGATCCCGCAGATCTCCGTCATCATGGGCCCGTGCGCCGGCGGGGCCGTCTACTCCCCTGCCATCACCGACTTCGTGTACCAGGTCGCCGACACCGCGCATCTCTTCATCACCGGCCCGGACGTCATCAAGGCCGTGACCGGCGAGGACGTCACCATGGAAGAGCTGGGCGGCGCCCACACCCACGCCGGGAAATCCGGGGTGGCCCACTTCGTCCCCCCCACCGGCAGGGCAGCCCTCGACGAGGTGCGCTACCTGCTGTCGTTCCTCCCGGCCAACAACATGGAGGTGCCGCCGTTCTTCACCCCGATGGACCGCCCGGACCGGATGGAGGAGGACCTCACCTCGGTGATCCCGGATGCGCCGAACCAGCCGTACGACATGGTCGACGTCGTCGAGATGGTGGTCGATGACGGTGAGTTCTATCAGGTGCACGAGGAGTTCGCCGGCAACATCGTGGTCGGGTTCGCCCGCCTCGACGGCTACACGGTGGGCATCGTCGGCAACCAGCCCAGCGTCCTCGCCGGGACGCTCGACATCAACGCATCGGTGAAGGGCTCCCGGTTCATCAGGTTCTGCGACGCCTTCAACATCCCGGTGATCAGCTTCGTGGACGTCCCCGGGTTCCTGCCCGGTGTCGATCAAGAGCACAACGGCATCATCCGCCACGGCGCCAANNGGCGCCAAGCTGCTGTACGCCTACGCGGAGGCGACCGTGCCCAAGCTCACGGTGATCACTCGTAAGGCGTACGGCGGTGCCTACGTGGTGATGAACTCGAGGGCGGTGCGTGCGGACGTGGTGTACGCGTGGCCGACGGCCGAGATCGCGGTGATGGGAGCGCAAGGTGCGGTGAACGTCATCCATCGCCGCGACATCGCCGCTGCAGACGATCCCGACGCCAGACGCGCCGAGCTCATCACCGAGTACGAGCAGCGGTTCAACAACCCGTACCTCGCCGCCGAGCGCGGCCTCGTCGACGACGTCATCGAGCCGAGGGAGACCCGGCCCCGCCTCATCCGCGCCCTCGAGATGCTGCGCAACAAGCGCGAGGCGATGCCACCGAAGAAGCACGGCAACATCCCGCTGTGAGGCACGCCGGCGCAGGACCGGTCGGCATGACCGTGCCCTTCTAGGATGCTGCCGATGCACTCGGTTCTCATTGCCAACCGCGGAGAGATCGCCCTCCGTGTCATCCGCGCCGCCAAGGAGCTCGGACTGCGCACCGTCGCCGTCTACTCCGAGCTCGACCGTGATTCGCTCCACGTCTCAGCAGCCGATGAGGCGTGGAACATCGGCCCGGCGCCGGCCGGCGAGTCGTACCTCAACATCGCCCGCATCATGCAGGTCGCCCGGGAAGCGCACGTCGATGCGGTGCACCCCGGTTACGGCTTCCTGGCCGAGAACGCCAACTTCGCACGGGCGGTCATCGAAGCCGGGATCACCTGGGTCGGCCCGTCGCCCGAGTCGATCGCCACGATGGGCGACAAGATCGCCTCTCGCCGCGCCGCCGAGGCGGCAGGGGTCTCGGGGGTGCCCGGCACGCTCGAGCCGATCCGGGACGTGTCGGAAGTCGAGGCATTCGCCGCCACCCACGGCTACCCGGTAGCGATCAAGGCGGCGCATGGCGGTGGCGGCAAGGGGCTCAAGGTCGCCCGGGGCCCTGAAGAGATCACTGCGGCCTTCGAGTCGGCGCAGCGCGAAGCCGATGCGTACTTCCGCAGCCCCGAGGTCTACATGGAGCGCTACCTCGCCAGGCCGCGGCACATNNGCGAGGCTGAGCGACGAGCTGCGGGCGGCGATCGGCGAGGCCGCCGTCGCCGTTGCCCGTGCCGCCGACTACGTCAACGCCGGCACGGTCGAGTTCCTCGTCGAAGACGGAGACTTCTACTTCCTCGAGATGAACACCCGTATCCAGGTGGAGCACACGATCACAGAGATGGTGACCGGCATCGATCTCGTGAAGGAGCAGCTCCGCATCGCTGCAGGGGAGCCGCTCTCGTTCACCGCCCCGGACATCCGCGGCCATGCCATCGAGTTCCGGGTGAACGCCGAGGATCCGAGCACCGGGTTCCTCCCCAACCCGGGCACCATCGTGGATTACCGGGAGCCGGGTGGCTTCGGGGTTCGGGTCGACTCGGGCGTGAACGCCGGGTCGGCCATCAGCCAGTACTACGACAACATGATCGCCAAGCTCGTGGTGTGGGGGCGGGACCGGGAGGAGGCCATGGCACGGGGCCGGCGAGCGCTCGAGGCGTTCACCGTCACCGGGGTGGCCACGACCATTCCCGCGCACCTGCGGATCCTCGACACCGAGGAGTTCCGGACGGGGACCCACTACACGAAGCTCGTCGAGGACACGCTCGACTTCACCGATCTCACCCCGTCGACGGCACCGACCCTCCCCGAGGAGCAGGAGCTCGAGGAGCGTTCGATCACCGTGGAGGTGGGTGGGCGTCGCTACGGCGTTCGGTTCTGGGCACCGGTGATGGCGCCTGCGCCGGCCGGGGGGCAGCGTCTCGCCCCACGCCGCCGTCCACCGAAGCTGGAGCGCGCCGAGAGCGGGAGCGACTCCGCCGGGGTGGTGACGGCGCCGATGCAGGGGACGATCGTGAAGGTCCACCATCCGGCGGGCACCTCCGTCTCCGCAGGGGACGCCATCTGCGTGCTCGAGGCCATGAAGATGGAGAACGAGATCAAGGCGCCGGTCTCGGGCGAGATCGTCGATCTCCGCGTGCAGCCGGGCGACACCGTGGCCTCGGGCGCCGTCATCATGGTGATCAAGTAGGCGAAGCAGCCGAGGCCTCAGCCTCCTCGTTCACCCTACGGTGAGGCTTGGTGCCTCTTCTGATACGCATAGCCTGCGCCACCGCCGACGATGGCGGCCCCGGCCACCGTACCGATGCCTCCGAAACCGGTGAGGGCCGCAACGAAGATCCCGACGAGGCCGCCGGCGATCGCACCGATCCTGACGCCGTTGAGCGGGTCGTACGGTTGATGTCCTGGGGGCAGGCGCGGCTCTGCGTCGGAATCCATGTCGACGCCATGTTCGCCGACCGGTGGATCGGGAACCAGGGCACAACGTCCCGGGACCGTGGCGACACCATCCTGTGGTGGCGGCACGGCGGTACGGCGTGCGCCCGTACGATGGCGGTGTGACTGCGACCGTCCCGCTGTGGGAGCGAGAGCGACGCTGGCCGCTGATGCGCCCGTTCGTGTACTACCTGATGGAGAACTTCGCACCGCCCTCCCTCGTCGCCGGCGCCAGGGCCGTCGACTTCTCCGCAGGGCTCGGCGACCTGAGCCGATACCTCGTCGCCGGTGGGGCCGCCTCGGTGATCGCCACCGTGCCCGAAGCTTCGCTCGACCAAGCGTCCGCAGTGGACGGCGTCGAGTGGCGGCCGGGCGTGCTGGCGTCCCGCATCCGGGAATCGTTCGCTCCCGGCTCCGTCGACCTGTTCTGCGCTCGTATGGTCTTCCAGTTCCCACGGTGGGAGGACGGCCGCGTCGACGTCGATGTGATGCTCGACCAGATCCGCGACGTGCTCGCCCCCGGTGGCCGCATCGTCATCGCCAGCCACGCCTTCTTCCCCCTTCAGACGTACAGCTCGCTCGCCACCGAGAAGGACTCGGAGGCGCTCGTCGCAAAGCTGGTATCTCTCGCCACCGGGGCGCCACGCGACGTCCACGAGATCCTCACCGAGGAGGCGCAGCGGCTCGCCGGGCTCGCCGAGATGGTGCAGTACCTCGGTCTGCCCCCACGGGACTCATCTGCGGGCATGACCGGCTACGGGTTGCGCGTACCCCTGCTCGTCGATTCCTTCATCCGCTCCGGACTGACTCTGGAAGCCGTCGACGACGCCGAGCCCTTCACCTTCCCTCTCGGGGTGTGGGAGCGCTTCGAGACCGCCGAGGCCGAGGTGCGCCGTCTCGGAGCCGAAGTCATGGCGATCAAACGCCGGTGGTTGCTGTCACCCGAAGCCGCAGATCCGTACACGCGACCCGGTGCGGTGCGGTCGATGCTGCGCGAGATTCGCCGGCAGATACCGGTCGTCTGGGTGCCGATCGTCCGCATCGTGGCGAGGAAGCCGTGACGCGTCACATCTCGACGGAGGAGCGCAGGGCGCGCCTGGGACGGCGGCATCTTCTCGCCGCTCCGGCCGCAACCGTCACCGAGGTGGCAGGCGGACTGTGCGGACTGCACTCGAGCGACCCGGTCACCGTGTACCTGTCGGCCCTGGCCCGGGTCGCCGGCTTCACGCACGACATGCTCGAAGCGGCGCTGTACACCGAACGCACCCTGCTTCGTATGCTCGGGATGCGACGCACGATGTTCGTGGTCCCACAGGACCTCGCCGCGGTGATGGACGCCGCCTGCACCCGCCACCTCGTGGCTGCCGAGCGCACACGGCTCGTCGGGATGCTCGAGGACCAGGACATCGCCGAGGACGGGAACGCCTGGCTCGCCGCCGTCGAGCAGGCGACGCTCGCCGCGATCGACCGGAGGGGCGAAGCGACCGCGATGGAGCTGCGTGAGGACGTCCCGGAGCTCCAGCAGCAGATCGTGTTCGGAGAGGGCAAGACGTGGGGCGGGACATTCGGGGTGTCGACCCGGGTGCTCTTCCTGCTCGCCACCGCCGGCGAGATCGTGCGGGCTCGGCCCCTCGGCACGTGGATCTCCAGTCAGTACCGGTGGGCCACGACGAAGCGGTGGATCGGAGGGCTCCCCCACCTCGAGACCAAGCCGGCCAGGGTCGAGCTCGCCCGGCGCTGGCTCTCTGCCTTTGGGCCCGGTACCGAGCAGGATCTCAAGTGGTGGACCGGATGGACGGTGCGCGACACACGGGCCACCCTGGCCGCGGTCGACGCCGTCGAGGTCACCATCGACGGTGCCGCCGGCTATGTGCTGCCGGACGACCTCGATCCCGTTGCGGCCCCGGCGCCGTGGGTCGCGCTGCTTCCCTCGCTCGACCCGACGGTGATGGGCTGGAAACATCGCGCCTGGTACCTGGGCGACCACGGCAGCGAGCTGTTCGACCGCAACGGCAACGCCGGACCCACCGTCTGGGTGGACGGACGGATCGTCGGCGGGTGGGCACAGCACCCGGATGGGGACATCGCCATCCACCTGCTCGAAGACATCGGCGGCGACGCGGCCGCCAAGGTGGCCGACGCCGCAGCTCGCCTGGCGAGGTGGCTCGGCGACTCGAAGATCACACCCCGCTTCCGTACTCCGGTGGAGAAGCGCATCACCGGTTAGTGCCACCACTCACCGCGTTCGTGGGAGTGGCCCGACTCCGTCGGCTCACCGTCGCTGCGACCGATCGATGCCTCCGGGTCGGCGGGAACGCCCGCGGCGCTCATCCGGTCGGGCCATCGAGCTCGAGTTGGGCGGCGTCGGCAACGCCGACGAGATCGGGAAGAGCGAGCACGGCGGAGGTCACCTCGAACATCACGGCCTCGTCGCCCCACAGCAGCCGGGAACGCACCCCGAACGCCGTGTTCTCGGGCGTGTCGGCGAAATCGAACCCCAGCGCAGAGAGCCCGTGTACCTGCACGACGGCGTCGGGTACGAGCGCTCCGATCACGTCGACCGGCTCGGGACGTCCGGCCGCGGCGGTGATCCGAGCCACCACCCCGGCCTGGCCGGGGATCCGATACCGGGTGCTCCACCCCAGGGTGCCAACGCCGTCCATCCCGGATTGGGCGGAGTTGACGACGACCAACTCGGCGCCCGGAGGCAGGCGCGTGGGCTGCGGCGGAATGCCGGCGATGAGCGACCACACGGCAGCGGGCTCGATACCCTCAGCGACGTCGAGCAGGACGTCGAGGTGCGTGTGCCAGCCGACCAGGCGAAAGCCGTAGCCGGCGGCATCCCACTCGAGGACGTAGGCGTCGGGCGACTCGAGCACCCGCGCCGGGGCATCTCCGACCTGTGCATTGGCGGTGGCCGCGGTCACGCGGGCCCGCGAGGTCGCGTCTGATGTGAGCCACAACACGTTGCCATCCGGTGTTGCGTACACGGCGCTGTGTACCCGATCCGGGGTGGTCTCGGGGACCGGTCCCCACACGTTCACCGATGGCTCGGGAAGCGTGATCTCGGAGTCGACGACGACGGGGAGGGGCACCACGAGCCGGCTGCGGGAGACGTTGAACTCGCGTGCACCGAACGGCGGTGGCTCGGGGAAGGCCTCCGGCGGCGGGACGTCGGGATCGGGCTCGGGGCTCGCCGCGCTCGCAAACAGGGCGACCGCGCCGGTGAGCACGAGCGATGTCGCCGCCCATGCGAACAGCCGCATCCGTCCCGAGTCCGTCCGTGCGCGTGGGACGTGACGGCCGTCGGGAGTCAGCACCTCGATGCGGCCGTCCTCCCCCGACGCCTTGCGGGAGCCCATGGTCCAAGCGTACCGATCGTCCCCGCCGGGGAGCGAGGTAGCGTCCGACTCGGAGGTGTGGCATGAGCGAGCAAGGTTGGCGTGGATTCCTCGCCGCGGACGGCGTCGACGACTGGGCGGTGCTGCACGGCGGCGCAACTGCGGTGTTCATCGTCGGATCCCTCGGCGAGGCGGCCGAGCTGGCGAGAGCTGTGGCGGAGGGCACCTCACCCGAGGAACCGGGAGTGCTGATGACGGTGACGTCCGACCGGCTCACCGTGCGGCTGACCCGCGATGTGTGGCAGCTCGAACCCCAGCACGTCGAGGTTGCACGTGCCATCTCGGCGATCGCAAGGGCCCACGGGGCAACTCCGGACCGCAGCGCCGTGCAAGAGGTCCAACTGGCCATCGCCGCCCATCCCGACTCGATCGATGTCCCCTTCTGGCGGGCGGTACTGGGCTATGCGCCGATGGCAGACGACAACGCCGTCGACCCGCTGGGTCACGGATCCACCGTGTGGATGCAAGAGCTGAACCCCGCAAAGCCGCTGCGGCACGCCATGCATGTCGACGTGTCGGTCGCTCGCGAGTTCGCCGAACCGCGCCTCGCGGCGGCGCTCGCGGCCGGTGGCCGGATCGTCGACGACTCCGAGGCCCCCCGGTGGTGGACGCTGTCCGACCGCGCCGGCAACCGCGTGTGCATCGCCTCGTGGCCCGACGGGGCCGGTTCACCCGACCCGCAGGACGAATCCTCGACTCCCTGAGGTCGCCGGCGGCGAAGGGCCACGGGCACAGCCATCTGCCACAGTCATCTGGGGCGGCCGCCCGAGGACTACTCGGCGGCCTCGACGATGCTCTCCATCAACGAAGGGTGCACCATGAGCGTCTCGACGAGGACGTCGACACGGAGTCGGGCCTGGACGGCGAGGGCGATGGTGCCGATGAGCTCCGAAGCGTGATGCCCGACGATCGTGCCACCGAGCACGACCCGAGTCGCCGGGTCGGAGATGACCTTGGCAAAGCCTCGCGGGTTGGCCTGGATGAGCGCCCGAGGGTTGGCGGCGAACGGCACCTTGGTGATGCGCACCTTGCGCCCTACGGCGGCCGCATCGACCTCCTCGAGCCCGACCGACGCGATCTCCGGCTCGGTGAAGATCGCCTGCGACACCCGGTTGAGGTCGAGCGGGGTCACCTCGTGTCCCGTGACGTGATACCCGATCTTGCGGCCCTGCATCGTCGCCACGGAGGAGAGCGGCATCTGCCCGGTCACGTCCCCCGCCGCATAGATGTGGGGCACCGAGGTGCGCTGCCACTCGTCCACGGTCACGTAGCCACGGTTCGTGGCGACCCCGGCTGCGTCGAGGCCGAGACCCTCGGTGTTGGGAACCGATCCGACGGCGAGCAGCATGTGCGACCCCCGCACCGTGCGGCCGTCCTCGGTGTCCACCTCCACGCCGTCGCCCGTCACCCGAGCCGCCGCAGCCCTGCTGCCCTTGAGCAGGCGGACGCCCCGCTCGAGGAAGTCCTCCTCGAGCACGGTCGCCACCTCGGCGTCGCGATGCGGCAGCACGTGGTGGCGGCTGACCAGCAGCGTCACCTGCGAGCCGAGGCTCGAGAAGATGTGCACCATCTCGACCCCCGTCACCCCGGATCCAACGATCACGATGTGTTCCGGCAGCTCGGCGAGGTGGTAGGCGTGACGCGTGGTGAGGATGCGCTCCCCGTCGACCGCCGCCCAGTCCGGCACCCACGGCCGGGATCCGGTGGACACCAGCGCCACGTCGAAGGACAGGCGATGCGTGCCGCTCCCCGTTGTCAGCTCGACCGTGTGCTCGTCGACGAAGCTGCCGCGGCCGCGCACGATCTCCACGCCCTGCGATTCGAGCATCGTCGTGAATCCGGCGGCGAGCGACCCGGTGATGTGGTCGAGCCGCTCGACGAGCCTGGTCATGTCGAGGTCGACGTGCCCGGCGTCGCTGAGCCCGAGGCGCGCTGCGTTGCGGATGGCGGCGATACGCATCGAGCTGGCCACCATCGCCTTGGACGGGATGCAGTCCCACAGGTGGGCGGCGCCGCCGACGATCGAGTCCTCGACGAGGGTCACCTTGGCCCCGAGTGTCGCCGCCGCAGTTGCCGCAGCATGCCCCGCCGGCCCACCGCCGACGATCACGAAACGCTGGCGCCGGTCGTCCGTCATGGCGCCGAAGGGTAAACGTCCGGACCTGGCGCAGCGT
>DKBA01000162.1 GCA_002450985.1 Acidimicrobiia bacterium UBA6912 | reverse complement strand
CCTCGTTGCGCCCGGCGGGCTACCGGCTACCGGCTTCGGGCTACGAATGCTCCTGGATCGCCTCCCACACCCGTGATGCGGTGAGCGGCATGTCGAGATGGCGGATGCCGTACGGCGACAGGGCGTCCATCACGGCGTTGTGGATGGCAGGCGTCGAACCGATGGTGGCCGCCTCGCCGATCCCTTTGGCGCCCAGCGGGTTGAACGGCGTTGGCGTCTCCATCACCCCGCGCTCAACGCTCGGCAGCGACTCGGCGGTCGGGATCAGGTACGACATGAGGCTGCCGGTGAGCGGGTTGCCGTCGTCGTCGTAGACGACCTGCTCGAAGAGCACCTGGCCGGCGCCTTGGGCAAACCCGCCGTGCACCTGGCCACCGACGAGGATCGGGTTGAGCACCGTGCCGCAGTCGTCGACGGCGACGTGACGCACGAGCCGCACCGCGCCGGTCACCGTGTCCACCTCGACGACCGAGACATGGACGCCGAAGGGGAACGTCGAGGCCCCTTGGTCGAAGACGAGCTGGGCGGCGAGTCCCGGCTCCTCGTCCGAGAAGCCCTCGGGATCGGCGGCGATGGCCGCCACCTCGGCCCACGTCATCGTGGCCCCGGGCGCTCCGGCGACGCCGAGCAGCCCCTCAGAGGTGACGACGATGTCGGCGACGGCTGCCTCGAGCCGGTCGGCGACGATTCGCTTCGCCTTGGCCACCACCTCCTCCGTGGCGAGGTACACGCCGGACCCGCCGAGCTGGAGCGAGCGCGACCCGCCCGTGCCCGCACCGCGCGCTATGCGGTCGGTGTCGCCCTGCTCCAGCGAGATCAAGTGCATCGGGATCCCGGTGAGGCTGGACACGATCTGGGCAAAGGCGGTCTCGTGGCCCTGGCCGTGCCCAGACGTCCCCACCCGAGCCGTCGCCCGACCATCCTCGTGCACCTCGACCTCGGCCCACTCCTGCGGACCCTCGGGCGCCGTGATCTCGACGTAGCAGCTCACCCCGATCCCGAGCTGAACGGGATCGCCGGCCGCTCGCCGCCTCGCCTGCTCCGCCCGCAGCGCCTCGTACCCCGAGATGCGCAGCGCCTCGTCGAGCGCCCGCTGGTAGTCGCCGCTGTCGTAGACGGCGCCGGTGGGCGTCGTGAACGGGAACCGGTCGGCGGCGATGAGGTTGCGGCGCCTGATCTCGACGGGGTCGATGCCCAGCTCGGCGGCAAGCAGATCCATCCCTCGCTCGAGGAAGTGCGTCGCCTCGGGACGTCCGGCCCCTCGGTAGGCGTGGATCGGCGTGGTGTTGGTGACCACGCTGCGAAACCCCACCTCGGCCTTGGGGATGGCGTACGGGCCGACCGCCATGGTCCTGGTCCAGGCCGGCAGGTACGCCCCGAAGAGCGGATACGCCCCGGCGTCCTGGACGATGTCGACGCGTACCCCGACTACCCGGCCGTCGCGGGTCGCGCCGAGCTCGAGCTCGATGTGCTGCGCCCTGCCCTGCGTCATCGCCACGAGGTTGTCCCGCCGGGTCTCATGCCACCGCACCGGGGCACCGAGCCGGCGGGCGAGCGCAGCCACGAGGACCTGCTCGGGATAGGTGTAGAACTTGGCGCCGAAGCCTCCCCCCATGTCGGGCACCACGGCGTGGACCTCCTCACGATCGACGCCGATGGCGCGTGAGACCAGGATGCGGTGGCCGAAGATGTTCTGGCTACCCATCCGGATCTCGAGCCGGTCGTCGTGAGGGATGGCGAGCGCCGAGTTGGGCTCGAGCGGGACGGCCGCCAGCCGCTGGTTGAAGATCGACGCCCGGATCACCACGTCGGCACCGGCGAAGAGGTCGGGCACGGGTTCGGCGGGCTCCTCGTAGGCGAGGTTGGTGCCGGCCGCCGGGTGGAGCACCGGGGCGCCGAGCTCGAGCGCCGTGCGCGGGTCGACGACGGCCGGCAGGGGCTCGATGTCGGCGAACACGAACCCGGCGGCGTCCTCGGCCTGGCGCTCCGTCTCGGCCACCACCACGGCCACGACCTCGCCGACGAAGCGCACCGTGTCGACCGCGAGCGGGGGACGGGAGAAAGCGCGGTCGATGCCCCGCACCCCGGGTGAACCCGGATTCACGTCGAGGTCGGCGGCGGTGAAGACCCCCACGACGCCGGGCATCTCGGCGGCGAAAGAGGTGTCGATCGAGAGAATGGTCCCGTGGGCGATCGGGGAGCGCACCGGCGCCATGAACAGCGCACCCGGAACCTGGTGGTTGGGGATATAGGTACCTTCGCCCTTGATGAAGCGAGGGTCTTCCGCTCGCTTGACGGCAGCACCGAGGATGGATCCGGCCATGGCGGCGACGTTAGCGGTGCCACCGCTCGCTTCGCTCCCGGTGTCCGGATGATGCCCCCTCGAGGGGGGATCGCAGCGNNCCGGCGAGAGAGAGCCCCGGTCTGTCGACCGGGGCTCGTGATCACTTGCGCCGCTTGTGGCGATTCGCCTTGATGCGCTTGCGGTACTTGTGCTTGCTCATCTTCTTGCGGCGTTTCTTGATCAACGAGCCCATGCAGATCCTTTGAGGTGAGAGGTCCAATCGAAACGCCCACGGCGGTAGCCGCCGAGGGCGGGGCCCATAGGATCGCGGATCTCCGGCTCGCTCGCAAGCCGGACCGGACGAGAGATCGTCGTGCCCGCCAGTCAGAGAATGGCGCTGATCGTGAGCCCGGCACCGGCGAACGCCAGCGTGGCGACGGCAGCGACCGTGATCCGGCTGTACCGATCGGTACGGACTGCATCGCCGAGGTACAGCGCGGTCACGAACCCGGGGCTGAGCATGGCGGCGTGGGCGATGCCGCCCGCGGCGAGGCCGGCCACGGCCAGAAGCCCGCCTGCGGCGAGCAGCCCCTTGACCAGCCACTCCGTCGTCGGGCGCCCGATCCGCACGGCGAGCACGGTCTTGCCTGCGGCGGCGTCCGAGGCGAGGTCGGGGATCTCGAAGGCGAGCATCATCGCCATGTGGACCGGCACGAGCAGGGCGATGCCCCACCACAGCGTGGCCGTCGGCGATGCGCCTTGGGACAAGGCGCCGATCAAGGGCACCAGGCCGGCCACGACCGCCGTCGTCGCCAGCTCACCGAAGCCGGTGTCCAGCAAACGGAGCGGCGGCGCCGAGTACGCCCAGGAGACCACCAGCGCCACGATCCCGAGCGCCGCCGCCATGGGACTCCTCGTGGCGAGGAGACCGGCGGCGACCACGGCGATCCCGCTCGTGACGAGCGCCGCACGGTGCGCCACGGCGGCCGCCAGTTCGCCACCCACGAGGACACCGCTCCCCCCGGAGAACAGCGTGCGATGCGCCACCGTGCGGTCCGGGACGACGTCGGCGTGCTCGTTCACGTAGTGGGCGGTGACCTGCGCCGCCGTCACCATGAGCTGCCCGATCACGTAGCCGGTGACGGTGAAGGCGCCAGACGCCGCCGCCCCGAAGCCGAACATGAGGGCACCACCGAGGAGGAAGTGGGGCCGGCTGAGGCGGACGAAGGCCCACGGCGTGCGCATCGGCGTATTCTCGTCTCCCGCCGCAGCCGTGTAGGGGCACACAGCCGATCCCGGCCCGCCCCTAGTCCCAGCCGCGGTCGGCGACGGTGAGCACGGCGACCTCACCGGCGCCGTCGAGACGCTTCGTCATCGCCTCGACCACGGCGTCCTGGGCGACGGCGGTCGTGAACGCGATCGCGGTCGGCCCGGCGCCGCTCCATGCGGCGTGGAGCGCCCCGGCCGCCGTTGCCGCTTCCATCAGCTCGTGGGTGATCGGCGACAGGTCGTGGCGGGGACCCTCGTGGAGCTCGTCGCCACCCGCTGCCGCCAGCGCCTCGGCATCGCCGGTACGCAAGCCCTCCAGCAGCATCACGACTCGGGCAACGTTGCGGGCGGCGGCGGCATGCCGGACCGCTCCGGGGAGCGCCGCCCTCGCCTTGTGCGTCGACAGGTGGGTCTCGGGAATCCCGACGACGACGGTCAGCTCGGCCGACAACGGCAGCCGACGCACCACACCGTCCCGGGCCGCCACGAGGCCTCCGTAGACGGCGGCCGCCGCATTGTCGGGATGGCCCTCGAGCTCGGTGACGATTTCGAAGAGGAAGCGGTCGGATGGCTCCTCCCCGCAGGCACGAGCTGCGGCGGCGGCAGCAGCGGTGGCGACCGCCGAGCTGGACCCGAGGCCCCGCGAGCGGGGGATGGCGTTGTCGATGGTCAATCGCATGGGGTGCTCTCCCACCGCCGCCACCATCGCCCGGACCACCAGGTCGCCGGAGGCCGGCCGATAACGACGGTCATGCTCCTCGAGCCACCACTCGGCGGCGGGCTCGGCCTCGCAACGGCAGCGCAGCTCGAGGGCGAGGGCGAGCGCGTCGAACCCGGGCCCGAGGTTTCCGGACGACGCCGGCGCCGAGGCCACGCCGCGCATCAGCGCCGCCGCCTGCCGCCGCGGCGGCGGCTCCGAGGTTCGCGATGGCTCGTCATGTCGACGGCGAGGGTACCCCTGCCACCGCAGAGCGTCACACCCGCACCCGGGTAGCCTCTGCGCAATGGACGCCGTGATCCGCACGACGGGGCTCACCAAGTACTACGGCGAGACCCGTGGCGTCGAGAGCCTCGACCTCGAGGTTCGGTCCGGCGAGGTATTCGGATTCATCGGGCCCAACGGTGCCGGCAAGACCACCACGCTGCGCCTCCTGCTCGACCTCATCCGCCCGACGCGCGGCCGCATCGAGGTCCTGGGACAGGACGCCCGCACCGCAAGCCTCGCCATTCGCCGCCGCGTCGGCTACCTCCCCGGTGAGCTGGCGATGTTCGCCACGATGACCGGGTACGACCTCGTGCGTTTCTTCGGCGCCCTCCGCGGCCGCGATACCGCACGGGCGGCAGGCAACGTCGCCGAGCGGCTCGACCTCGACCTGTCGCGACGCATCAAGGACTACTCGAGCGGGAACCGGCAGAAGCTGGCGCTCGTGCAGGCGTTCATGCACGACCCCGAGCTGCTGATCCTGGACGAGCCCACCAATGCCCTGGACCCGCTCATCCAGCAGGAGTTCTACCGCATGCTCGACGAGGTGCGGGATGACGGCCACAGTGTGTTCATCTCGTCGCACGTCCTTCCCGAGGTGGAACGCGTTGCCGACCGGGTGGGGATCATCCGCCACGGCACCCTGGTCGCCGTCGAGTCGATCGCCGACCTCAAGGCGCGGGCCTTGCGGCGCATCGAGTTCCGCTTCGCTGCGCCGCTCACCGACGTGAACCCCTTCACCCAGGTGCCCGGTGTGAAGTCGACCGCGATCCTCGACGACGGCCTCGTGGCCCAGGTCGTGGTCGAAGGTCCGGTCGACGCCGTGCTCAAGGCTGCCGCAGGACGCGAGGTCGTGAGCTTGGTGAGCCACGACGGCGACCTCGAGGAGGCCTTCCTCAGCTACTACCAGGCGGTGCCGGATGCTCCGTAGCGTCTTCGGGAAGACGATCTGGGAACGGCGCATCGGTCTGGTCTGGTGGGTGCTCGGGATCGCCGCCCTCGCCATGCTCACCGTGGCGTTCTGGCCGACGCTGCGTGACCAGCCCGACCTCACCGAGTTCCTCGAGTCACTGCCCCCTGGGCTGCTCGCGCTCTTCGGAGGCGCCGACATCGACGTGCTCTTCACGCCCGCCGGGTTCGTGAGCAGCCGGTTGTACGCCAGCATCGGGCCGATCATGCTCATCGTGTTCGCCATCAGCATCGGCACCCGTGTCGTTGCCGGCGAGGAGGACCGCGGCACGATGGACCTCCTCCTCGCCCAGCCGGTCACCCGCACCCGCATCGTCATCGAAGGGGCGGCGGCGATGGTGGTGCTCGTTGCCGTGCTGGCGGCGACCCTCCTCGCGGTGCTGCTCGCCACCAATCCGGCCTTCGACCTCGAGCTGACGGTGACGGCCGTGCTCGCCGCAAACGTCGGGGTCATGCTGCTTGCGGTGCTCCACGGCGCCCTGGCGCTGGCGGTCGGCGGACTCACCGGCAATCGAGCGGTCACGCTCGGTGTCGCCACCGCCGTGGTCGTCTTCGGCTGGTTCATCAACGGCCTCGCCGAGGTGGTCGACCAGTTGAAGCCCGCGCAGCGGGTCTCCCCCTTCCACTGGTTCCTCCAGGGGAGCCCGCTCACCAACGGATTCGACTGGCCGGCGAACGTGCTGATGGCTCTGGTCGCCACCGGGCTGGTGGCGATCGCGGTGTGGGGATTCAACCGCAGGGATGTCGCCACGTGAGCCGGTTCCCAACGGTCGCCCTTCCCAAGGACGGGTTGCGCCACCTCACCCCGCTGTACCTCGCCGACCTCGGGCTTCCCCCGGCGCTGTGGGGGCGTATGGGTCTCGACGTTCCGCCCCTCTTCGGCGAAGGACGCATCCTGGAGGTGTCCGGCTGATGCCGGGCGCAGCGGCAGGACCGGGAACGGTGTGGTGGGAGGGGTGGGGAGACCCCGCCGACCCGGCGGTCCTCATGGTCAACGGTCTCGGCGACCAGCTCGTGTCGTGGCCGCCGCTGCTCCTCCATACGCTGGCCATCGCCGGTCACCACGTGGTCACGTTCGACAACCGGGATGCCGGGCTGTCGACCCACCTCTCCGGCAAGGTGAATCTCGGTGCGGTGCGGGCGGCGCTCGACCGGGGCGCCGAACCGGACGTCCCCTACCGTTTGTCCGACATGGCCGCCGACGCCGCCTCACTGCTCGACGCCCTCCCGGTTGCCACCGCGCACGTGGTGGGCGTCTCGATGGGCGGCATGGTCGCCCAGACGATGGCGATCGAGCATCCCGCACGGGTGCGTTCGCTGACCTCGATCATGTCGACCACCGGCGACCCGACCGTGGGACGTCCCAACGCCGATGGGGAGCGCGCGCTCTACCGTGCTCCGCCGCCCGACCGGGACGGTGCGATCACCGCCATGGTCGAGGCCGCCGAGCTGCTCGCCACGCCCGGGACCTTCGACGCCGCAGCCGTGGCCGCGCAGGCGGAGTGGGAGTACGACAGGGCATTCGACCCAGCGGGCAAGGGACGCCAGCTCGCCGCGATCTGGGCGTCGGGCGACCGCACCTCGGCGCTGGCGTCGATCCGGTGCCCGGCGCTCGTCGTCCATGGGAGCGCCGATCCGCTCGTCTCGGTGTCCGGGGGGCGGGCCACGGCTGCGGCGATCCCCCACTCCAGATACGTCGAGATTCCCCGCATGGGCCACGACCTCCCCGAGTTCCACTGGCCGTTGCTGCTGGACGCGATGCTGCACCGGTTCGCCGCGGCGACACCCGCCTGACCCACGGCGTCCGGGAGACAGATCCCGAGGCAGGACGTTTCCGATCGGTACTGTGGAGACGTCCAGCCGAGGGGATGATCACGGACACGCTCGACACACTCATGGAGCTCGAGCGGGCATTCTGGAACGCCGCCGGGAAGCCCGAGCACTACGAACACCGCTTCGCCGAAGACGGCGTCATGGCCTTCGACGTCGGGGTGATGGACAAGCCCGCCGTGGTCGCTGCCGTGGCGAGCTCTGCGTCGTGGGCCAGCTTCACCATCGACGACGTCCGGATGACGCAGATCACCGACGATGTCGTCGCTCTGACCTACACGACAACGGCGCGCACCGTCGGGTCCGACGCCGCCTACGAGGCGGTCATCAGCAGCGTGTACGTGCGACGCAACGACGAGTGGCTCATGGTGCTGCACCAGCAGACGCCGCTGCGCAGACCACGCAGCTTCGGGGACGCCTGAGCGCGTTCAGGTGTCGAGGAGCCTGGCCTCGTCCCGCACGCAACCCCCTCCGATGCGGGCGGTGCGAGCGTCCCACGACAGCTCGATCCGGGAAGGGTGGCCGATCTCTCCACCCTGGTCGATGGTGAGCCGTCCGGACGGCTCACCGGAAGCGAGGAGCGCCGTCGCCAACGCCACTGCGGCACTGCCCGTCGCAGGGTCTTCGAGGACCCCTGCCGAGGGCGCAAAGAACCGGGCACGCACGCCGTCGCCGCTCCTGGCGTAGACCAGCGTGCCGAACCGCTCGCCGAGGACCTCGGCGTCCGGGACGATCGCCGCGATCGTCGCCGCGTCGGGATACTCCAGCACCACGTAGTCCCTCGGCATCGCCACCAGCCACGACCGAACGGGGGGCGGGAGGCCGGCCCGCAGGGCGTAGTCGCCGAGATCACCCGCCCGTGCGGCGGCCGGATCGATGGCCACCACGATCCACGCGTCGTCGCCGTCCAGACCGATCTCGACCTCGCCTATCCCGCACCGCAGCCGACCGACGCCGCCGGGGCCCATCGTGAGCAGCGTCCACGCCGTCCCGACGAGAGGATGGCCCGCAAAGGGCAGCTCCACGAGCGGCGTGAAGATCCTCACCGACGGCATGTCGCCCGCCGGCCAGTCGACGAAGACCGTCTCGGAGAACCCGAGCTCCGCGGCGATGGCTTGCATGCCCTCGTCGTCGAGGCCGATGGTGTCGTTGATGACGCCGAGGGCGTTTCCTCCCTCGCCATCGCGGGTGAAGACCCGGAGGATCTGGCATACCCGAGGCATCGGGTGAGGTTACCCGGGGGCCATGCCGAGCGTGCGGCGGCGTCTCACCCGGAACACGAGCGCGGCGCTCAGCGCCCCGACGACGGCGAGCCCGAGGCCGGCGATCACGAGGAGCACCCCTCCGTTGCTGCGCAACAGGACCGCGCCGCCCGCCGCAATCGGCGCCCGTCCGCCGCTCGGGTCGACGGCCCACGCTCCGAGCCGGAGCACCACCGCGAACGTGAACCCGGACACGGCGAGCTTCAACGCCAGGGAGCGGGCCATACGCATACGATCGTCTGCAAGGGCGACGGCGGCGGCGCCGGCGAGCAGCATGCTCGTCGCGGAGATCAGGGCGACGCGGGTGAGCACTCCTCTGGCGTCCGCGGCCGCTGAAGCGATCTCCATCCTCCCATCCGATGCGCCGACGATCGCGGCCACCCGATCGAGCGCCACCGCCACCTCCGCCTCCGTGGCGGCGTCGTTCCCCCGTGCGAGCTGCGCGGCGATCACCGGGGAAAGCGGGTCGAGGGCCCGGCGCACGTCCATCTCTGGATTGGAGCCGGGCACGTCGAGGGCTGCATCCACGAGTGCCGAGACGACGCCGTCGACGACGGCATCGGTCTCCGTCGCCTGGGCGACCGCAGCGGCGACGCGGGCGCCTTCGGCGTCGGAGGACACGGCGCCGGCGACGAGGGCCTCGGCGAGCCACTCCTGGATACGGTCGGAGGCGGCGTCCGCCTGGGCGACGGCGTGGAATGCCTCCTCGAGCGCCGAGTGGTCTGTGGAGACGCTGCGGCCCCACATGCCGATGAGGAACAGCGTGGTGGCGAGCCCGAAGGCCCACAGCACCACCGAGAGGCCGGTGCGGCGCGCGGCCGCGTTGCGAGACGTCATGAGATCACCAACTGGGGGGAGGCACCACCAAGAGCGAAACATGGATGATAGGGGAGCTGCGAAACACATCGATTCATCTGAGCCGGGGATCGCGCCCGCCCGTCCCGCCCTCGCTCGCCGGGCGCTGCCTCTCGAACCTGCGGGATGGAGGCGGCACTAGCGTCCCGGCAATGGACATCGTGGAGCTGCTCGGGCTGAACGACCTGCTGGCGCAGATCGTGCTCGCCATCGGGGCGGCGATGGTGCTCGGCAACGGCGCCGCCGTCTGGATGCACTACACCGGTCGGCGGCCGAAGAAGGCCGAGGGAGAGTTCCGGCCGGCGCGTGCGTGGTGGCTCCTCGGCGTCGGCGTGGTCATCACCGTGTGGGGGATCGCCAGCCTCGTCGCAGGGTGAGGCCCATGGCGGAGTCGACGCCGAAGCCGCACACGCAGGGGCCGCACCCAGCAACGCCTCGGTTGGGCCCAGCCGCAGCCTCAGCCGACCCGCTCTCCGGTCAGCGCCTCACTCGCTTCCGGTGTGCTCACCCACACGTGAACGCTGTCGTCGACGAACCTGAGCTGCAGCGTGGCCGGATCGGCCATCCCGACGGTTTGCGAGGTGATCACAAACATGGTCTCGCCCTGCCATCGACCCCGCATCGCCGTCGGCACCTCACCCTTGGTCACGGCGAAGCGCCCGTCCAAGCCGACGTCGAACCTCACGTGCTCCAGCCCGTCGCTGAGTTCGAGAACCGCAGCCTGGTCCCGGAACTCGAGGATGAAGGAGTCCAAGCCGAGGTCGTTCGGTTGAAGGCGGTACTCGACACCTGAGATCGTTGTAGCGACCTCTGGAAGCTCGATCGCCTTCGGCTCGGGCCCCGCCTCGGCGCGCTCCACGGCCGCAGCGAGCCTGGCCTCGCCCTCGGGATTCGGGGCAAGCGGAGCGTCGGAGAGGACGGCACTCAGGACGAGCTCATTCGTCACGCCCTCGGGAGTGAAGGGTGCGTCGCTGGCGGTGGTCACGACGAGCACCTCATGGACCGGATCCGCGACGATGTACTGGCCGCCGTGGCCCAGCGCCATCGTGTACTCGTGAGGGGGAGAGATCCACCACTGGTATCCGTAGGCGTAGCCGGCGAGCCGCGGGTCGAAACCTGCGACCCCTGGTTCGATCTGCGCGCGTGTGGCCGCGTCGACCCACTCGAGAGACACGATCTGCTCGCCGTCCCACCTACCGTCGTGAAGGTACAGGTAGCCGAGCTTCGCCATGTCCTGCGGCTGCAGTACGAGCTCACTGAAGCCGACCGTGATGCCGTCCGGACTCGACGGCCATACGTAGTCGCCGATACCCAGCGGCTCGAACAGCGCTTCGGCGGCGAACTCGGACGCCGGCAGGCCGGTCACCTCGGTGAGGATCGCAGAGAGCAGGAACGACGCCTGATTGCAGTACTCGAAGCGCACGCCCGGCTCCTCGGCCATCGGGAGCGAGAGGACGTGGGCCGTCCAGTCGTCGCTCTCGTACAGCGCGACCAGGCCCTGGTAGTCGAAGGCGGCGTCATCCCGGCACTCGAAACCCTGCGACATCGTCAACAGGTGCTCGACGGTCATGGACACCTTCCGTGTCTCGACCTCATCCGGGGCGGCATCCGCCAGGATCTCGACCACGGGAACGTCGACTCCGGCCAGGAGCCCGCGATCGATTGCGATCCCGATCAGGGTCCCGATGAAGCTCTTCGTCACGCTGTAGATGTTGTGACCGGCGTCGGCGGGAAACGGGTAGAACACGGCGTCGGCGACGACGTACCCGTTGCGGATGACCGTCAAGCTGTCGACTCCGCCTGCGAGTGTCAGTCTCTCGACGAGGCCGGCGAGCGCCTCGGAATCCATGCCCTGGCTCTCCGGAGTCGCCACCGGCCATCCGTCGGTCGGCCAGACGACGCTCTCATCGGTCGGTGTCGTGGTGAGGGCCGCTGTCGTGGTGACCGTGGTGGTTGCGGACGTCGCAGCCGGATCGCTCATGGGCGCTCCGGTCGTCGAGTCGTCTGCGTCACCGCACGCAGCGATCACCAGGACGAGGGACACGATGATCGGCCGGCTGATTCGACGTGTCATGACGTCTCCTCTCCTCGCACGGCCGCCCGCGCAGGGCCGACCGGCGCTGGCGTATCTCGCCTGACATCGTCGCGCCGTCCTGCCATCCTCACGCCAGGGTCGGACGTCCCTACCCAAGCCCGGTCCCCTCGATGCGGTCGTCGGCGCCTCGGCCCGGATGCCGGAGAGAGCCGAACCTCGACGAGCGGCCGCGGGGACTCCGTGCTGTACAATGGCGCCCCTCGCGGATGTAGTTCAATGGCAGAACACAAGCTTCCCAAGCTTGGAATGGGGGTTCGATTCCCCTCATCCGCTCCGCCCAGGCGCCGGCCCCACCCACCGGGCGGCGACCGCCTCGCCTTCTCGCCGCGTCGCTACCATCAGCGGCCCATGATCTTCTCCGACCGATCGATCAAGGACGCCGTCGCCGCAGGGCGCATCGTGATCGACCCCTATGACGAGGCGATGGTGCAGCCGTCCAGCGTCGACCTGCGCTGCGGCGACGTCTTCCGAGTCTTCGAGAACCACAAGTACCCGCTGATCGACCCGAAGGCGCCCCAGGAGGATCTCACTTCGGCCGTCGAGGCGAGCGAGAACGAGCCGTTCATCCTCCATCCCGGTGAGTTCGTGCTCGGCTCCACGCTCGAGGTGCTGGGGCTCGCCGACGACATCGTCGCCAGGCTCGAGGGCAAGTCGAGTCTGGGCCGCCTCGGACTCCTCATCCACTCGACGGCCGGGTTCATCGACCCCGGCTTCAAAGGTCAGGTCACCTTGGAGCTCTCGAACGTCGCCAACCTGCCGATCGCGATCTACCCCGGCATGAAGATCGGCCAGGTCTCCTTCTACGAGCTGACGACCTCCGCCGAGCACCCCTACGGCTCGCCTGGCGCCGGCTCGAAGTACCAGGGCCAGTCAGGGCCCACACCCAGCCGGGTACATCGCGACTTTGGAGGCGGCTCGTGAGCAACGTTCCCCAACTCGGATCGATCGTCATCAACTGCACCGACGTGGACCGGCTCGTCGAATTCTGGTCCCGGCTCCTCGATACCGAGGAGGCCCGGCGCTTCCCCGGCTTCGTGTGGCTGACGCCGACGTCGGAGGGCGCCCCGTCGCTGGCGTTTCAGCAGGTGCCGGACCCCACCCCCGGCCGCAATCGGGTGCACCTCGACTTCGGCGCCGAAGACCGTGAAGCCACCATCGCCAGAGTGATAGAGCTGGGCGGAAGCCGGATCGAGGACCACGAGATCCAGGGTTTCCACTGGACCGTCATGGGGGATCCCGAGGGCAACGAGTTCTGCGTCGCCGGTCACTGACCAACGATCAGGTCTCTCCTCCGCTTGACCCACTTCTCCAGCTCGACGGCGCAGAAGACGCCCGTGGACACCACCAGCACGATGAGCAGCTCCTGCGCCGACAGGGCCTCCGTCTTCAGCAGGGATTGCAGCGGGCCCCAGTAGACGATCAGGATCTGTATCGACGTGGTGATCACCACCGTCCAGAGCAGGTACAGATTCGTCCGCAGCCCGAGCGCCAACAGCGACTGGCGCTCGGAGCGGACGGCGAGGGCGTTGCCGAGCTGAAGCAGCGCCAGCGTGGTGAAGACCATCGTCTGCCACGGCCGGTCGGTGGCCTCCCCCCACAGCCCGACACCGAGGGTGAGGAAGCCCATCAGCAGGCCGATGACGATCACCTGCTGCCACAGCCCATGGGCGAAGATGCTCTCCTTGGGCGGGCGCGGCGGGCGCCTCATCACGTCCTTCTCGGCAGGCTCGACCCCGAGGGCGAGGCCTGGAAACCCGTCGGTGACCAGGTTGATCCACAGGATCTGCACCGGCTGGAGCGGCAGGGGCAACCCGAAGAAGGGTCCGAGGAACATGACCCAGATCTCGCCGGCGTTGGACGTCAGCGTGTAGCGGACGAAGCGGCGGATGTTGTCGTAGATCCGCCGTCCCTCCCCCACGGCGGTGACGATCGAGGCGAANNGACGTGCGGGCGTACACGGCGACATTGGCGACATGGCCGGCCAGCCCCGAGGCGTGCTCTTCGACGATCTGCGCTCCCGTGATGACCTGATCGGCCGATTCGGCGATGCCCAGCCTGCTTCCGATCGCAAGCGCAGTCGCCGGATGGTCGCCGGTGATCATCACCGGGCTGATGCCGGCGGTGCGACATGCCTCCACCGCAGCACGAGACTCCGGCCGAGGCGGATCGGCCATCGCCGCCAAGCCGTAGAGCACCAGATCCCGCTCCGACTCCAGCACCTGCCCGATCTGACCGTCGTGGACGCTCCGTCCGGCGATGGCGAGCACCCGGTACCCCTCGGCGGCGAACTCGGCCGCTTGGTCGAGCACGGTGCGACGCAACTCCTCGTCGATGGGCGCGTCGCCGGCACCGGTTGCGATGCGGGTGGCCGCCTCCATCACCGCTTCGACGGCACCCTTGGCCGCCACGAGTCGCTCCTCCCGGTCGGCGGTACGGTGGATCGTGACCATCCGCTTGCGGCCCGAATCGAAGGGGATCTCGGCGACGCGCGGGTAGCGAGCGCTCATCCGCTCCCGGTCGAACCCGAGCTTGCTGGCGACGGCGAGCAACGCACCCTCGGTCGGATCGCCCACGATGGTCCAGTCCTGGCCGTCGTCGCCGGGCGGGACCAGGACGGCGTCGTTGCAGAGGGCGGCGGCGGTGAGCAGCGCAGCCAGCGGTGAGTCCGGCGCCACGTCCCGATGTCCACCGTTGCGCCGGAGATCCCCGGACGGCCTGTAGCCGGAGCCGGTGACCTCGTCCTCGCCGTCGAGGGTCCACAGGCGCTCCACGAGCATGCGGCCCTGCGTGAGAGTGCCCGTCTTGTCGGTGCAGATGACCGTGACGGAACCGAGCGTCTCGACCGCGGGCAGCCGGCGAATGAGCGCGTTGTGGCGGATCATGCGCTGCGCCCCGAGGGCGAGCCCGATCGTCACCACGGCCGGCAGCGCCTCGGGGATGGCCGCCACGGCGAGGCTCACGGCGGTGAGGAACATCAGCTCGGCGTCCTCGCCACGCGCCACGCCGGCCACGAACACCACGATGCAGATGGCGATGGCGGCCACCGCCAGCCAGCGCCCGAGCACGGCGAGCCGCTTCTGCAGCGGCGTATGGGGCGCCTGGTGCTTCTGGAGCAGACCGGCGATCTGGCCGAGCGCCGTCTCCATGCCCGTGGCGACCACGATGCCGCGCGCCCGGCCGTACACGACCGAGGTGCCCTTGAACACCATGTTGCTCCGGTCACCGATCATCTGACCGGCGTCTTCGGGGAGCGGGTCCGCGTCCTTGTCCGCCGGTACCGACTCGCCGGTGAGTGTCGCCTCGTTGACCCGGAGGTTGGGGCTCTCGACGAGACGGGCATCGGCCGCGACGATGTCGCCGGCCTCCAGCACGAGCACATCGCCCGGTACGAGGTCGGTGGCGACGACGGCGGACTCGGCGCCGTCACGCACGACCCGCGCCGAGGGGGCCGTCATGGTGCGCAGCGCCGCCATCGCCTGTTCGGCGCGGTACTCCTGGAAGAACCCGATGAGGGCATTGAGGATGACGATGGCGCCGATGACGATGGCGTCCGTGGTCTCGCCGATCGCCACCATCACTGCCGCCGCGATGAGCAACACCACGATCATCGTGTTGGCGAACTGCGCGACGAGGATCCGCCACGGCGGCTGAACCGGCTCCTCCTCGAGCTCGTTGGGCCCGTGACGTTCCCGGCGCTCCCGCACCTGGGCCGCCCGCAGGCCACGCTCGGGATCGGTGTCCAGTGCGGCGGCCACCGCGGCCGCATCGGCCACCCACCACTGCCGGGATTCGATCGAGGCCGGGGCCGTCACCAGCACCTTCCTGAGCTCGGGTGGTGGTCCAGCCTATTACCGGATTCCAAACGTCCGTCCGAGCAGTGTCTTCCCCATGCCCGGGGGGTGGTGGTGGCGGGGCGCTGGCGGGGGAGGAAGAAGCCCCCTCAGGCAGGCCCCAACGCGCCTGCCAGCTCACCGAAAGGGGAGCCATCGAACACGGCCCAGGCAGGACCTACGGACCCGCCGGCTCCCCCGAAGGACGAGCCACTCGATCCGAGCTGCAGTATCGTCGCGGCATGAGCGCCCTCCCTGCATCGGATGCCGGCCAGGTGGG
>DKBA01000293.1 GCA_002450985.1 Acidimicrobiia bacterium UBA6912 | reverse complement strand
GGCCGCTTCGACCGCCAGATCGTGGTCGACCGCCCCGACCTCAAGGGCCGGGAGGCGATTCTCGCCGTTCACGCCAAGGGCAAGCCGCTCGCCGAGGGCATCGACCTCGCCGCCCTGGCTCGCCAGACGCCCGGGTTCACCGGCGCCGACCTCGCCAACCTCATCAACGAGGCGGCGCTGCTCGCCGCCCGTCGCGGGAAGTCGGAGATCTCGATGGTCGAGCTCGACGAGGCCGTCGACCGGGTGATCGCAGGTCCGGAACGGCGCAGCCGGGTGATCACCCAGGAGGAGCGGGAGCTCACGGCGTACCACGAGGGCGGTCACGCGCTCGTCGGCCACGTGCTGCCCAACCTCGATCCGATCCACAAGGTGACGATCATCCCCCGTGGCCGGGCAGGCGGCTACACGCTCGCCCTGCCCATGGAGGACAAGTACTTCAACCGCCGCAGCGAGCTGGTGGACCAGCTCGCCTACGCGCTCGGCGGCCGCACCGCCGAGGAGATCATCTTCGGCGACCCGAGCACCGGCGCCTCCAACGACATCGACAAGGCGACGAACCTCGCCCGGCGAATGGTCATGGAGTACGGCATGAGCGACAAGCTCGGCCCGCTCCGCTACGGGAAGCCGGAGGGCGAGGTGTTCCTCGGCCGCGACTACTCGCGCAACACCGACCTCTCCGACGAGGTGGCGGCGGCCATCGACGACGAGGTACGCAGGCTCATCACGCAGGCGCACGACGAGGCGCGTGAGATCCTCACCACCCACCGTGACGCCCTCGACGGCATCGCCGCCGCCCTTCTCGACAAAGAGACCCTCGACGCCGACGAGGTGGCCGAGGTCTTCGCCAACGTGCCCAAGTGGGAGCACACCGAGACCGGGGCCCTGCGCATCCAGCGTCCACAGGGCGTGGCAGTGGGCGAAGGCCGGGTCGCCGCACAGCCGCCCCGCGAGGACCCCCACCCCACCAAGGCATAGCCACTCGCTGCGCTCGTGGGACGTGGCCCGACTGCGTCGGGCTGATCGTTGTTCCGACCGATCGAGGCCTTCGGCCGATCCGTCGGGCCGGGACGAGAACCGGGTTCACGTCCCAGCGCTAGATTCGCCCGACCATGACCCTTGCTCCCGTCGACTGGCGCGTGCGCAGCCAGATGCTCACGACCGCCGACCACACGCTGATCATGGGGGTGCTCAACGTCACCCCCGACTCGTTCTCCGACGGCGGGCTCCACGCCGGGACGGATGCAGCGGTCGCCGCCGGATTGCGGCTCTGGAACGAGGGGGCCGACATCGTCGATGTCGGTGGGGAGTCGACCCGCCCGGGGGCACCTCCCGTCGACGCCGCCGAGGAGCTGGAGCGGGTGGTGCCGGTGGTGTGGCGGCTGACCGAGGCTGGGGTGGTGGTGTCGGTGGACACCGCGAAAACGGCGGTTGCGGAGGCGGCGCTCGCCGCCGGCGCCGAGATCGTGAACGACGTCACCGGGTTGGCAGATGCGGACATGCGCCGTCTGTGTGCCGACGCCGGGGCCGGCGTCGTCATCATGCACATGAAGGGCACGCCGCGGACGATGCAAGATGACCCCTCATACGACGACGTGCTGACCGACGTGGCGTCGTACCTCGCCGGTCGTGCCGAGNNCTCACGTTGCTCGCCGGTCTGGAGCACATCGTCGCCACCGGCTATCCGGTGCTCGTCGGCGCCTCCCGCAAGGGCTTTCTCGGCTGGATCCTCGAGCGGGCCGGGCATCCCGCGGCTGCGGCGGAGCGTGACCCTGCCACCGCGGCGACGACGGCGCGGGCCGTCGCCGCCGGCGCCGCCGTGGTTCGGGTCCACAACGTGGCGGCGACCCTTCAAGCTGCCCGCGTCGCCGACGCTATCGTTCGTGCTCGCGTCGACGAGGAGACGGAGTAGACGTGGCGGGTCTCGAGCCGAGAGGCTTCAAGTGGGTCATCGCCGGCAGGCTCGCCGTGTCCGAGCGGATCGGCGGCCACGGCTTCCAGCACCGGAGGGTGCGGCGCGAAGAGGAGATCATCTGGCTGAAGGACCAGGGGATCAACACCGTGGTCTCGCTGCTGCCGGGGAACCAGAACCAGGCGGCGTACGAGGGCGCCGGTTTCGGCTACTACAACCTCCCCATCGTCGGCGCTCTCGATCCCGGCGAGATCGATGGAGTGTTCAGCCTTCTCGACACCGCAACGAGTCAGGAGGGGGCCTCGGTCCTCGTGCATCGCGACCTGATCGACGACACGATCGTCGGGATCCTCGGCGGCTACCTCGTCCATGCCGGGCTCATCAAGAACCCCATCATCGCCACGTCCATCATCCAGGAGATCACCGGCCGGCCCCTCGGCCCCGAGGGCCGTCGCCTCATCCCGACCGCACCGTGACGTGACCGTTCGGGCCGCCATCGGGCTCGGGTCCAACCTCGGCGATCGGGCCGCGCACCTCCTTGCCGCCGTCGCCGCGCTCGAGGAGCGCGTCGGCGACGCGGTCGGCGTGTCTCCCGTGTACGAGACGGCGCCGGTCGGAGGTCCCGACCAAGGCGCCTACCTGAACGCCGTCGTGGTGTGCGACACCGAGCTGACACCTCGCCAGGTGCTCGACGAGCTGCTGGGTATCGAGCGGGAACAGGGACGGGAGCGCCGGGAGCGTTGGGGGCCGCGAACGCTCGATCTCGACCTGCTCGTGTACGGCAACGAGGCGATCGACGAGCCGGGGCTCACCGTGCCGCACCCCCGGCTCGCCGAGCGCCGGTTCGTGCTCGAGCCGCTGGTTGCGGCGTGGCCGGATGCGACGCTGCCGGGAGGCGCAGCGATCTGCGAGCTGCTGCCTGCGGTCGGGTCGCAGGAGGTCTCCGAAGTCGCCGTCCCGGGCTGGCCGGGGGAGCGGCGCCGTCTCTATCGTGGCGTACCGGCGACAGCGAGGAGAGACGTGGCCGGCGACGTGATCGTGATCGACCATCCGCTCGTGCAGCACAAGCTGACGCTGATGCGGCGCAAGGAGACGAGCACGGCGGAGTTCCGCAAGCTGCTCCGCGAGATCTCCGCTCTGATGGGGTACGAGGTGACCCGCGACCTCCCGCTCGAAGATGTCGAGATCGAGACCCCACTCGCCACGATGCAGGCACCGATCGTGGCGGGCCTCAAGCCCGTGGTCGTGTCGATCCTGCGGGCGGGCGGAGGCATCCTCGAGGGCGTCTTGGATGTGATCCCGTCGGCGCGGGTCGGCCACATCGGCCTCTATCGCGACCACGACACGCTCGAGGCCGTGCAGTACTACTTCAAGATGCCCGACAAGCTCGAGGA
This sequence comes from Acidimicrobiia bacterium UBA6912, assembly GCA_002450985.1. Taxonomy (GTDB): domain Bacteria; phylum Actinomycetota; class Acidimicrobiia; order Spongiisociales; family UBA5794; genus UBA6912. The sequence continues at coordinate 17,029 of DKBA01000293.1, read as the reverse complement.
GCGCATCGTCATCGTCGTCGATCCGATGCTGGCCACCGGCCACTCCGCCGTCGCCGCCGTCGACCGGATCAAGCGTCGCAACCCGCGTGAGGTGCGGTTCGTGTGCCTCGTCGCTGCGCCGGAGGGCATCGCCCACTTCCACCAGCACCATCCGGACGTCACCGTCTGGACGGCAGCCATCGACAGCCACCTCAACGAGGTCGGCTACATCGTGCCCGGTCTGGGCGACGCCGGCGACCGCATCTTCGGCACGAAGTAGCAGGCAGACGTCTGANNGGCGGCAGACGGGAGGCGGCAGACCCAGCCATCGGCGGGGGCGGAGCGACACCACGGGCCAGGACCTTTGCCCCTTGGCCGCTTCGGGGCGGTTGGTAGGGTTGCGGAATGGCGCACACCATCACGCTCACCCTCACCGAGCGCGCCACGGCGGCGTTCGTCGCGCTCCGCGGCGAAGGCGTCGACCCGGAGATGGTCGTCGAGGATGCGTTGGTACGGCGCGCCGCGCGTCTGCGCGAGCGTGCCGAGGAGGCGGCCCACCTCCGCGACGACTCGTTGCAGCGCACCGGTCTCGACGACGCGCGCGAGCTTCCACCCCAGATCGAGTACATGCGTCCACCGCGTTGAGCGGGTGACGCTCTCGATGTGGCGACCGCTCGGCGGGTGGTCCCTACACTCGCGTCTCGGTAGCGGTACCGCAGAGGACTGAAGCCGAGGCAGCATGCGCATCATCGTGGTCGGACCCGGGAGGGCTGGGCGCTCCGTCGCCGGTGCAGCGAATTCGTCGGGCCACGTCATCACGGCAGTGGTCGGCAAGAGCCGAGATCACGCTGCGCCGGCGGCCGCTTCGTTGGGCGGTGCGGCTGCGCTCGGCATGGCCGACGATCTTCCGCCCGCCGACCTCTTGATCGTGGCGACGCGTGATGACGCCATCGCCGTCGTCGCCGCCGAGCTGGCACCACGTCTCGGCGGCGCCGTCGGCAGTGCGGTGCACCTGTCCGGGCTGAAGTCGGTGTCGGAGCTGGCGCCGTTGGCCGCCGCAGGTTGCCGCATCGGGTCGTTCCACCCGCTCCAGACCCTGCCGAGCCCCGAGGCGGGCGCCGCCAGGCTGTCTGGCTCCTGGGTGGCGGTGACGGCCGAGGAGCCGCTGCGGCGCACGCTGCACGAGCTCGCCCGCTCCCTTGGCGCCCATCCCTTCGATCTGGCGGACGGCGCCAAGGCCCTCTATCACGCCGGTGCGGCGGCGGCCGCGAACTTCCCGCTGCTCTCGCTCACGATGGCGAGCGACCTGTTCGCCGCCGCCGGCGTTCCCTTCGTCGCGGCCCGTCCCCTCGTCGAGGCGGTCGTGGCCAACGCCTTCGAGATGGGTCCTCGCCCGGCGCTGACCGGTCCGGTCGCTCGCGGCGACGTCGGCACGGTCGCCGCCCAGCTCGATGCGGTGGCGATCGCGGCGCCGCAATGGGTGGCTCCGTTCGCCGCCACCGTCCTCCACCTCGCCGGGGTCGCCGGCCGGGGCGACGACTTCCGCCTCCTGCTCGAGCGGTGGCGCCCGCCCCAGGGGGAAGAGGGCGGGGCATGAGGATCACGTCCACCTTCGCCGAGACGAGAGACCTGGCCCGAGGCGGCGTCGGACTGGTCCCCACCATGGGATTCCTCCACGAAGGCCACTTGTCGCTGGCCGACGCCGCACGGCGGGAGTGCGACACGGTGGTGATGAGCCTCTTCGTGAATCCACTCCAGTTCGGGGAAGGCGAGGATCTCGCGCGTTATCCCCGCGACCCGGAAGGCGATGCGGCGCTCGCAGAAGCGGCAGGTGTCGACGTCCTCTTCGCCCCGCAGGTCGCAGAGATGTACCCCCGAGCGCCGTTGACCCGGGTCACGGTCGCCGAGATGAGCGAGCGGCTGGAGGGCGGTCGGCGTCCCGGGCACTTCACCGGGGTGGCCACGGTGGTGGCGAAGCTCTTCGCCGGCACCCACCCCGACCGGGCCTACTTCGGCCGGAAGGACGCCCAGCAGCTCGCCATCGTGCGCCGTATGGCGAGCGATCTCTCGTTCCCCCTCCAGATCGTCGGCGTTCCGATCGTGCGCGAGGTGGGAGGCCTGGCCCTGTCGTCGCGCAACTGGTACCTGTCGCCCGAGGAGCGGCAGCGGGCGACGGCGCTGTCGCGAGGTCTGATGGGCGCCGCAGATGCGGCAGAGGCCGGGGTGACCGATGCGGCCGCGCTCACCCAACTCGTCTGGGACGAGATGGCGGCGGCGGCCGGTGTCGAGCCCGAATACGCCGCCCTTGCGGCCGCCGAGGACGCCGCGCCGCTCGACGTCCTCGACCGCCCCGCCTTCCTCGCCGTCGCCGCCCGGGTGGGTCCGGCGCGCCTCATCGACAACATCCACCTCGACCCCGCCGGCGACGGCTTTGCGGCCGACCGCGGGGTCGAGCTGACCGCCCCCAGCCTCCTCTACCGGGAGGGGCGGGGCCGTCCGTACGTCCACGCCGAGAGCCTCGAGGAGGGCTGATGCTGCTGGTGCTCGACGTCGGCAACACGCAGACCGTGCTCGGTCTCTACGAGGACGAGCGTCTCGTCGGCCATTGGCGGCTCACGACCACCCGAGAGCGGACGGCCGACGAGCTGCGCATGTGGCTCAAGGGAATGCTCGAGCTCGAGGGCTTCCATCCGCAGGACGTCTCCGGCGTCGCGCTGTCGAGCGTGGTGCCCCCCCTCACCGCACCACTGCGCAAGGTCGCCGCGTTGATCGCGGGCGACCGCGTGGTCGTGGTCGAGCCCGGCGTGAAGACGGGCATGCCCATCCTGATCGACAACCCGCGCGAGGTCGGCGCCGACCGCGTGGTCAACTCGGTGGCGGCGCGCGCCAAGTACGGAGCCCCGGTCATCGTGGTGGACTTCGGGACCTCTACGAACTTCGACGTGGTCGGTTCCGAGGGGGAGTACCTCGGCGGCGCCATCGCCCCGGGGCTCGCCATCTCCACCAACGCGCTCATCGGCGGCACCGCCGCGCTGCGGACCGTCGAGTTCGTCCCTCCCCGATCGCCGATCGGCAAGGGCACCGTCGAGGCGATCCAGAGCGGGGCCATCTACGGCCACGCCGGCCTGGTCGACGGCATCATGGAGCGGCTCGCCGCCGAGTTGGGCGGAGACGTCGTGCGTGTGGCGACGGGAGGGCTGGCCTCTACCATCGTGCCCCACTGCAGCAGCGTCGACATCGTCGACGAGTTCCTCACCCTCGAAGGGCTCCGAATGATCTTCGCCTTGAACCAGGAGCCCGCATGACCGAGCCCGACGGCGCCGCAGAGGAGGCGGCGAGGCTGGCCGACGACCCGCTCACGGCCGGCCGGCTCGAGCAGCATCTGGCCAGGCTCGCCGAAGCGGCATACCCGTACCGCTACGAGCGCACGGCGCTCGCCGCCGACCTGCACGAGCGGTATCGCGACCTGCCGCCGGGGACCACCACCGACGACCACGTCGTGGTGGCGGGAAGGGTGATGCTGCTGCGCTCCTTCGGCAAGCTCGTCTTCACGACGCTCCAGGACGCCTCGGGGCAGATCCAGCTCTTCATCGACCGGCGCACGCTCGGCGACGATGCGTTCGCCGCCGTCGGCGACGTGGATCTCGGGGACTGGGTCGGCGCCGGCGGGACCGTCATGACCACGAAGAAGGGCGAACTGTCGGTCGGCGTCGACGCCGTCGACGTGCTCCAGAAGAGCCTGCGCCCCCTCCCCGACAAGTGGCACGGGCTCCAGGACGTCGAGCTGCGCAGCAGACGCCGCTACGTCGACCTCATGGTGAACGAAGAGGCCCGCCGCGTGGCGTTGGCGCGCGCACGCATCATCTCGGAGCTGCGTCGCCAGTTCGAGTCGCGGGGCTACGTCGAGGTCGAGACGCCGGTGCTGCTCGCCCAGGCGACGGGTGCGCTTGCCCGCCCCTTCGAGACCCACCACCACGCCCTCGACATGCCGATGTATCTGCGGATCGCCACCGAGCTGTATCTCAAGCGGCTCGTCGTCGGCGGGCTCGAGCGTGTCTTCGAGATCGGGCGCATCTTCCGCAACGAGGGCATCGATGCGACCCACAACCCCGAGTTCACCATGCTCGAGTCGTACGAGGCGTTCGCCGATTACGGGGACATCGCGACGATGGTGGAAGAGATCGTCGCCACCCTCGCCGGCCTCGTCACCGGGTCCACGGTCGTCACCTACCGAGAGCGCCGGCTCGATCTGAGCCCGCCCTTTCGCCGTGCCCGGATGGTCGACATGGTGGCGGAGGCGGTGGGCCGGCCCATCTCCTTCGGTGAACCCCTGGACGAGACCCGAGCGCTGGCCACGGAGCACGGAATCGAGCCGGAGGAGCACTGGGGTCACGGCAAGCTCATCGAGGAGCTCTTCGATGCCCTGGTGGCCGATGACATCTGGGAGCCGACCTTCGTCTTGGATCACCCGAAGGAGGTGTCGCCACTCGCCAGGGANNCGCAGGCGACGGCGCGTCGCGGGGGAGACCACGAGGCGCACCCGGTCGACGAGGACTACCTCATGGCGCTCGAGTACGGCCTACCTCCCACTGGGGGATTGGGCATCGGAGTAGATCGCCTCGTCATGCTGCTGACCGACCGTCACCACATTCGTGAAGTGATCCTGTTTCCGACCTTGCGCCCCGAGCATCGCTCGGGGGAGGATGAGGGCTGATGGCGACAGTGGCTCCCTACGGATCGTGGCGCTCACCGATCACCGTCGACAAGGTGACGACGGGGGTCGTTCGTCTCGCGCTGCTCGAGGCCGACGGCGGGCACGTCTACTGGACCGAGTCCCGCCCCCACGAGGAGGGTCGGACCGCCATCGTGCGCTGGTCCGCCGCTGCGGGTGTCGAGGACGTCACGCCTCGGGACTTCAACGCCCGCAGTCGCGTCCACGAGTACGGCGGAGGATCCTTCGCCGTCCACGATGGTGTCGTCGTGGCCTGCCGGTTCGACGACCAGCGCGTCTATCGCCTCGACGGAAACCGGCCGGAGCCCATCACGCCCGAGCCGGCCGTCGCCGCCGGCCTGCGCTACGCCGACCTCGTGATTCACGGTGACACGGTCATCGCGGTGCGCGAGCGGCATCGCCGCAGCGGCGAGCCCGTCAACGAGCTGGTGGCGTTCCCGGTGGACGGTTCGGCCGAACCGGAGGTGGTCGTCACCGGCAACGACTTCTACTCGACCCCCCGTCCCAGCCCCGACGGCGCCCGCCTCGCCTGGCTCACCTGGAACCATCCCAACATGCCGTGGGACGGCACCGAGCTGTGGGTCGGTGCCCTCGACGAGGACGGCGCGGTCACCGAACCCGAGCGGGTGGCCGGCGGTGCGACGGAGTCGATCTTCCAGCCTGAGTGGTCACCGCACGGCATGCTCCACTACGTCTCTGATCGCACCGGCTGGTGGAACCTCTACCGGCTGCACGACGGCGAACCCGGCGATCTGTACCCCGCCGACGCCGACTTCGCAGAGCCGCAGTGGCTGTTCGGCATGCGTCGCTACGCCTTCGCTCCGGATGGCTCGATCATGTGCATCTACGACCTCGACGGACGCCAACACGTGGCGCGCCTCGCCGACGGGACCCTCAGCACGCTGCGCATCGGCCCGGACGCCTTGTGGCCGGCGATGGCCTTCTCGGAAGGGCGGATGTTCCTCATCGCCGGTGGCGCCGCGATGCCGATGTCGGTGATCGCCGTTGACGACGCCGGTGCGGTCGAGGTGGTGCGAGCCTCCCAGACCGTCGACGTGCCCTCGGCGTACCTCAGCGCACCGGACGCCATCGACTTCCCGACCACCGACGGCGCGACGGCCCATGCCTTCTGGTATCCGCCAACCAACGCCGAGTACACGGGCCCGCCGGGGGAGCGGCCGCCGCTCCTCGTGCTCAGCCACGGCGGTCCCACGTCGCAAGCGGACGGGGCGCTCGACCTCGGTCTCCAGTTCTGGACGAGCCGCGGCTTCGGCGTGGTCGACGTGAACTACCGGGGGTCGTCCGGCTTCGGTAGGGCCTATCGGGACGCCCTGAGGGGACGGTGGGGGATCGTCGACGTCGCCGACTGCATCGCCGCCGCCCGGTACCTCGCCGATGCGGGACATGTCGATCCCGACAGCCTCGTGATCGCCGGTGGCAGCGCCGGCGGCTACACCACGTTGTGCGCTCTCACCTTCCACGACGAGTTCGCCGCCGGGGCCTCGTACTTCGGGGTGGGTGATCTCACCGCCCTCGCCGAGCACACCCACAAGTTCGAGTCGCGCTACCTCGATGGACTCGTCGGTCCCTACCCCGAGAGTGAGGACACCTACCGGCTGCGCTCGCCGCTCTTCCACACCGACGAGCTGTCGTGTCCCGTGATCCTCTTCCAGGGCCTCGACGACGAGGTGGTGCCGCCCGGGCAGGCAGAGACGATGGCGGCGGCGCTCGCCGAGAAGCGGATCCCGCACGCCTACATCGCCTTTCCCGGCGAAGGGCATGGTTTCCGCCAGGCGGAGACGATCGCTCGGGCCCGGCGCGCCGAGTTGTCGTTCTACGGTCAGGTGCTCGGCTTCGAACCGGCCGACGTCATGGAGCCGGTGCCGGTCAACGACCTCTGATCTCCCGCCCGACCTGGGCGGAGGTCAACCGACCGCTTCGCGCTCCCGGCGCAGCTTGTCGCGCCAGGCACCCATGCCGAGCCGCCCCGCCTCCTCCTCCGCTCTCCAGATGGCGGCGCCTGCCGCGTCTGCATCCCCCCGTGCCGAGGCGATGCGGGAGCGGGCCCACTCGAGATAGGCCTCGGACGACGGCACGTCGGCGATGCGGAACAGCTTCGCCGCTTCCTCGACGTGACGCTCGGCGGCGGCGATGTCGCCGGTGGTTGCCTCCACGGCGGCCGCTCTCACGAGCACGACGGCACGGGCCGGCCGGTCGAACCCGGGTCCCTCGGTGCGGCTCGTGACGGACCGCAGCAGCGCCAGCGCCTTTGCCGCGTTGCCGCGCCGCTCCGCGACGTCGGCGAGATCGACCATCACGCTCGCCGCGCGGTCGGGGCGCATGTTGCGCTCGTAGCGAGCTTGAGCCGTCGCGAGACGTGCAGCGGCGGGCTCGAGTTCGTCTTTGGCAGCGAGGATGCGCCCGGCGAGATGGTCGGCCGCGGCACGTTCGAGCTCGCCGTCGGCCGCCGCGGTGGCCGCGCGGAGGGCAGCCTCCGCCTCCGAGAGGTCGCCTCTCGTCACCTGGATCTCGCCCTCGAGGATGAGCGACCTCGCCCTGTCCCTCGTCACCCGTGCGGTGTGTCGCGCCTCTCGAGCCAGCTCGAGCGCCTCGTCGAACTCACACAGTCCGGCCTTGGCCCTCGCCTGCATTCGCAGCAGCTCGGACAGCGGAGCCACGAGGGCGCCGCGACGCGCCGCCTCGATCGCTTCGGGGAGATGCCGGGTCGCGGTGCGGTGGGCGCCGACCTTCGATGCCGCTTCTCCCACGACGAGGTGGGCGACCTGGACGGTGTGAGGACCGAGTGCGGAGTCGGCGAACAACTGCTCGCCAAGCGCAAGCGCCTTCGCGTTGTCACCGGATTCCAGGGCGGCCATGGCGGCCTTCAGCGAGTCGTAGCTCGTGTGCAGGTCGGCGAGGCGCTGGGAGGTTGCGGTGCGCGCCGAACGGGCCCTCCGTCTTGCGGCGATGATGACGATGATGACGACGGCGATCGCCGCGCCAACGCCAATGAGCGTCCCGACCAGAGCGGCCTGAACCCAGTGATCCATTCCCCTACCTCGTTTCACGGGCCCCGCAGGTCCTGGCCGAGCTGCGGGATCCTGGCCCCGTTATGAGGCTAGTCGGATATCGGCATCCCGTCGACGGGTTGAGCGGCCCATTTTTCCCGCCCGGTGGCGTGCGATCCGTTCAGATCGGCTGCCGGCTCGGCGCCACCGCGGTCGACGCGCCGACGACGAGCTCGGGGGCGAAGACCTGTGGTGTGGGCCGGCCATCCAGCTCGGGTGGGGCGACGAACAGCGTTGCCACGGCAGCCGCCAGTTGATCGACCGGCTGGCGCGCCGTCGTGAGCGGGGGATCGGCGACGGTGGCGAGGTACGTCCCGTCGAATCCCACGATGGAGACGTCGTCGGGCACGGCGCTGCCCCACATCCGTGCGGCGCGGACGGCGCCGATCGCCATCAGGTCGCTCGCGGCGACGATCCCGGTCGCTCCGGCCTCCAGGAGCCGTGCGGTGCCCGCCTGGCCGCCCTCGATGGTGAAGAGGGTCTCCGAGACGAGGGAGTCGCCGGCATCGAGACCGTGGTCCATCATCGCCGTGCGCCAGCCGTCGGTGAAGTCGCGCGCCGTCGTGTAGCGGCGGGGGCCGACGAGGCACCCGATGAGCTGGTGCCCGAGGGATGCGAGGTGGCTCACCCCCATCGCCGCTCCGGCGGCGATGTCGACCGTGACCGATGGAAGGGGTGCGGGTGGGTCGACGGCGTTCACGAGCACGATGCGCATGCTCCGGCGGGTGAGCCGGAGGTACGGCTCGTAGCCGAGGCCGATGTTGGCGTAGCGCCCGTTGATCACCACGGCGCCGGAGGCGTTGCTGGAGACGAGCTGGTCGAGGTAGTCCTGCTCGTTGATGGTCTCTGCCGTCGTCGGGCAGATCATGGACACGTAGTCGTGCCTGGCGAGGCGGGCTTCGATCGACTGGGCGAGCAGGGGGAAGATCGGGTTGTCGAGCTCGGGGGTGAGGATCCCGACCACCCCGGTCCGGTGCGGACGCGACGGCACGTCCCGGTAGCCGAGCTCGCTGAGCACATCGAGCACCTGGCGGCGCGTCCTTTCGGCGACCCCCGGCTTGCCGTTGATGACGCGGCTGACCGTTGCCTCGCTCACGCCTGCGATTGTGGCGACCTCATAGAGCTTCGGGCGCATCTACCTTCACCTCGCGAAGCCACAACTCTGCCTGAAGAACGGCCATCTTGCAAGATCCCTGAAAGGCTTGCAGAAACGAACTGGAAACTTGCAGAAGTATGTGGTTTACTGCGTGGGCCGCTCCCCATGGGGGCGGGGATTCATCGTGCGAAAGAGGAGGCGACGTGATTCGCTCCCGTATCAGGATCTTCGCCGTTCTGGTGGCGCTCGTCATGGTCATCGCAGCGTGCGGTGGCGACGACGACACCACCGGCGAAGAGTCGACCACTACCACCGCTGCGGCCGAGACNNCCGGCCCTCAAGGTCTGGGCCGACGACAAGTTCGCTCCGGTCATCGAGCAGATCGCCGCGCCGTTCACCGAGGAGACCGGTGTGCCCGTCGAGGTCACCTTGATCGATTACCAGGACATGCGCGAGCAGATCGTCCAGCAAGCGCCGGCAGGCACCGGTCCCGACATCTTCATCGGCGGTCACGACTGGGTGGGTGAGATGGCGACCAGCGGCATCGCCGCACCGCTCGACCTGGGCGGCATCGCCTCCAACCTCACCGACGTGAGCATCAACGCTTTCACGATCGACGGCGCCACCTACGCGCTGCCGTATGCCGCCGAGAACGTCGCGCTGTACTACAACACGGACCTGGTTTCGACGCCGCCGACGACGGTGGAGGAGCTCACGGCCATCTGTGACGAGCTGGGCGACGCCATCGACAACTGTTGGGGCGTGCAGGGCGGCGGCACTGCAGCCGATGCCTACCACAACTTCCCGTTCGTATCCGCCGGCGGCGGCTACATCTTCGGCTTCGATCCGGCAACGGGCTTCGATGTCACCGACATCGGTGTGAACACGGACGGCGCCATCGGCAGCGTGTCGGCCCTCGAGCAACTCGTGGCCGACGGTTACATCGCCCCGATCGACGAGGACGACGCCAAGACGTTCTTCATCGACGGTGTCGAGCCGTTCTTCATGTCGGGTCCTTGGTGGATCAACACCTGGAACGAAGAGGGCATCAGCTGGAGCGTGGCCCCACTGCCCGCGCTCGCCGGTGGCCCGATGGCGCCGTTCCTCGGCGTTCGCGGCTTCTACGTGAGCCAGTTCGGCGAGCAACCGGCCATCGCCCAGGAGTTCCTCCGCAGCTTCATCGCCACCGACGATACGATGCTGGCGCTGCACGAGGCCGATCCCCGCGGCCCGGTGTGGCTGCCGACGCTCGAAGCCATCGGCGACGACCCGGTGTTCTCGGCCTTCGGCCAATCGGGCGCCAATGGGCAGTTCATGCCCAACGTGCCTGAGATGGGCAGCGTCTGGGAGCCGCTCGGCAACCAGCTGCTCGCCGTCCGCCAGGGCCAGAGCACGGCCGCCGATGCCATGAACCAGGCCGCCGAGCAGATCGCAAACGCCATCGCAGGCGGCTGATCGCAGCCAACGATGGACACTCCGAGGGGAGGGCTTCGGCCCTCCCCTCGTCGCGTCCTGCGCGGCGGCCGTCGGTGCGTTAGCATCGCCGCGCGATGACGGACCTCCAGGAGCGCAAGGAGACACCTTCGACTCCCCGGCCGCGGAGCCGCATGGAGTACGGCCGGGGCTTCTGGTTGAAGTTGCTGGCGCTGGCCCTTCTCGACGCCGTTGCCGTCTACTCCGCCATCGTGCTCTTCAGCGACGAAGCCTGGTTGTTCCTCGCCGCGCTCGTCGTGGGCTCCGCCTTCATCAACTGGGTCTACCTGTGGCCGCGTACGACGGCGCTGCGATGGACCACCCCAGGACTGGTCTTCCTCTTTGCGTTCATGGTGGTCCCCATCCTCTACACGGTCTACATCTCGTTCACGAACTGGGCGACGGGCAACGTGCTGAGCAAGCCACAGGTGATCGAGATTCTCGAGAGCAGGGTCTTTGCCGACCCCGACGCGCCGGGTGAGCTCTTCGACCTCTACGTGTTCCAGGACGACGAGGGCGCGATCCGCTTCTTGCTCATCGGAGACGGCGGCGAGCTCCTCTTCGGTGAGCCCCGACTCCGATCGGAGGAGCCCCTCGCGCCCGGACAGGAAGATCCCGAGGAACTCGGCGTCGAGGACACCGATGGCGACGGCATCCCCGACCAGATCGGTCGGTACCGCCGGCTCTCGACCGGCGAGCTCTTCCAGCTCGCCGGGACGCTTCCCTTCGAGCAGCTCATCGTCGACATCGAGCGGGGCGAGGTGCAGGTGCTGGGCCTGTCGGAAGGACGGGTCGTCCTCGCGTCGCAGCAATACGTCTACGACGAGGACGCCGACGCGGTGATCGACACGGTGAACGACCAGACGTGCCCGGTGGGGACTACCGAGGAGACGGTCGGGAACTTCGTCTGCGAGGACGGCTCGGTGCTCACACCCGGCTGGGTGGCCGTCATCGGGTTCTCCAACTACACCGACGTGGCCACCAACCAGGCGATTCGCCGACCCTTCCTCGGCGTGTTCGTGTGGAACCTCGTATTCGCTCTCGGTTCGGTGCTGTTGACGTTTGCCCTGGGGCTCGGCCTCGCCGTCACGATGCAGCACAACCGGTTCCGCGGTCGCACCTTCTTCCGCTCCATCTACATCCTGCCTTACGCGGTGCCGGCGTTTCTCAGCATCCTCATCTGGCAGGGCCTGCTCAACGAGCAGTTCGGGCAGGTGAACAACCTGCTCGAGGGAATCGGGCTTGGTCGCGTTCCATGGTTGACCGATCCGACGTGGGCAAAGGTCGCCGTGCTGCTGGTGAACACGTGGCTCGGGTTCCCCTACATGTTCCTGATCTCGACGGGTGCGCTCCAGGCCATTCCCGAGGAACTCCAAGAGGCGGCCCGCGTGGACGGTGCGGGGGGGTTCAATGTGTTTCGACGCATCACCTTCCCCCTGCTGATGGTCGGCCTCGCCCCGCTGCTCATCGGCTCCTTCGCCTTCAACTTCAACAACTTCGTGATGATCTACTTCCTCACGACTGGTGGCCCGCCGATCCTCGATGCCGCCGTGCCCGTCGGCGCCACCGACATCCTCATCACCTTCACCTTCGACCTCGCCATCGCCGGGGGGCGCGGCAACCAGTTCGGTCTGGGGGCGGCCATCACCGTGTTCATCTTCTTCATCGTCGTCATCATCTCGAGCATCGGCTTCCGTTTCACTCGCCGGTTGGAGGAGATCTATGGCAGCCTCTGAGCACCAACAGGCGACCCCGGTTCGGCGCCTCTTCGGCTTCCGCAGGGGACGGGAGGAGAAGATCCAGTACCCTCCGCTGCCTTTCCGACGGTGGGTCCGCGAAGTGGGATGGCGGTACGTGGTGGCCGTTGCCGTCGTGCTGTTCGCCCTGTATCCCATTGCCTGGATGATCTCGGCCTCCATAAACCCGATCGATACCCTCTCCAGCTCGAGGTTCATCCCCGATGGGGCGACGTTCGACAACTACCGGGACATCTTTGCGAACCCGCCGGAGTCGCCGTTCATGACCTGGTTGTGGAGCTCGTGGCGGATCTCGCTCATCGTCTCGGCGATCGTGGTCATGCTGGCGGCGATGTCGGCCTACGCCTTCAGCCGGTTCCGCTTCAGGGGACGGCGGCTGGGGCTGCTGAGCCTGCTACTCGTGCAGGTGTTCCCGCAATTCCTCGCCTTCGTCGCCATCTTCCTCATCCTCGATCAAGTCGGCGAGGTCTTCCCGGCGTTCGGCCTCGACACGCATGCCGGGCTCATCCTCGTGTACCTGGGCGGCGCCATTGGCTTCAACACCTACTTGATCAAGGGGTTCATGGACTCGGTGCCGACCTCTCTGGACGAGTCTGCTCGGGTCGACGGCGCCACCCCATGGACGATCTACTGGCGTATCATCTTGCCGCTGACGCGGCCGATCCTCGCCGTCATCTTCGTGATCCAGTTTGTCATCACCTTCTCGGAGTTCGTGCTCGCCAGGACGCTCCTCACCTCGGTGTCGCAGTTCACGTACACGATCGGCCTGCAGACGTTCACCCTCTCCGACTACGCCTCGAAGTGGGGACAGCTCGCAGCCGGCGCCGTTGTCGGAGCCCTTCCGATCGCGCTCACGTTCCTCGTCTTCCAGCGGGCGATCGTCAGTGGCTTGACCCAGGGCGCCGTCAAGGGCTGACGTGGCCCCCACACCGCCGGTCCGGCTGACGTCGGACTTCCAGCTCTACGGCAACGGCAACGTCCGGCCGCATCGTGTCCGCTTCGATCCTGCCGACCCAGCGTTCCTCGCCCGCAACGGCGACGGCACGCTGACCTTTCGGCTGCTCGCCCCGCCCGACGCCGTAGAGGGCACGCTGGCCGTACGTACGGGGCAGGAGGTGCTGGGCTATCCGCTGCGGCTCGTCGGCGCCGCCGGCACGACGTCGCTGTGGGAGGTCACCATCGTCGCCCCCGCACCTCTCCTTGCGTGCAGCTTTGCGCTGCTGCTGCGGGACGGCTCACCCGTCTATCTCAGCCCGACGGGGATCACCAGCGCCATCGAGCGGCTCGATCGGTTCCCCGTCGCCGCCGACGGGCTGACGACCCACCAGCCGCCGGGGTGGACGGCCGGCGCCGTCATCTATCAGATCTTCCCGGATCGTTTCGCCAACGGCGATCGCTCGCTCGATCCCGACGACGTCGTGCCATGGGACACGGTCCCGACCAGCCGCAGCATGCTGGGTGGCGACCTCGCCGGGATCGCCGACCACATCGACCACCTCACCGACCTCGGCGTCGATGCCGTCTACCTCACCCCGATCTTCACCTCGCCGTCCAACCACCGTTACGACACGGTGGACTACCTCTCGGTCGACCCTGCCCTCGGTGGGGACGAGGCGCTGCGCCGGCTGGTGAAGGAGCTGCATGCGGCCGACATCCGGCTCATCCTCGATGCGTCCTTCAACCACTGCCACCCCAGGTTCTTCGCCTTCGCCGATGTGGTCGANNACCTACGACACCTGGTACGGCGTGCCGATCATGCCCCGCATCGAGCTCTCCGATCCTGCCGCCCGGCGCTACATGCTCGGCGTCGCAACGCACTGGGTACGGGAGTTCGGCATCGACGGATGGCGGATGGACGTGGTGCGCTACGTGGATCACGACTTATGGGGGGAGTTTCGGCGCGAGGTGAAGGCCGTCGCTCCCGACGCCTACCTCGTCGCCGAGGTCATGGGCGACGCCCGGCGCTGGCTGCGCGGCGACGAGTTCGACGCCACGATGAACTACACCTTTCGCGACCTGTGCGTCGACTACTTCGCCACCGGAGCCATCAGCACCGAGACGTTCCTCGAGGGAGTCCTCGAGTTGCTCGCGATGTACTCACCCGCCGTCACCGCCATGAACCACAATCTCATCGGGAGCCACGACACGCCGCGCTTCCTCACCCTCGCCGGTGACGATCCTCGATCGCTGCTGCTGGCGACGCTGTTTCAACTCGGCTTTCCCGGGGCTCCGGGGCTGTACTACGGCGACGAGTTGCCGATGGTCGGGGCGGGGGATCCCGACAATCGGCGCGGCTTCCTGTGGGGTGCGGTGGGGGGTGCGCACCACGACGCGGTACGCACCCTCCTCGGGCTCCGCCGGCGGCTGTCGCCGCTGCGCAGCGGGAGCTTCCGGCTGGTGGCACACTCGGGCGGCGCCTTTGCGTTCTCCCGGGAGGAGGGTGTTCGCCGGGTGGTCATCGGGATCAACCGCGGGGCGAGCGGCGCGGCGCTTCCGATCGGCGATCGCACTGCCGACGTCCTCTGGTCGGTGGGAGATGTCGAGCTGCGCGACGATGGCCTGCACCTGGGTCCCCGCTCCGGCGCCGTCCTTTCCTGACCCGGTTTCATCCCCCCGTTGCCGCCCCGCCGTTCACTACGCTTCGCGTGGTACCGAGGGAGGTCGTGGAGGACATGGATGCATCTGCGGGTGAACGGGCCGATGGGGAGATCGTGATCGGAGAGGTCGAAGAGGAGGTGGTCGTCCTGTCGGACGGGCATGTCGTCGCCCATCAGATCGAAGAGGTCGTCGAGGTGGCGGTGAGCATCGAGGAGGAGATGATGCTCGAGGCCGCCATGATCGAGGACATCGAAGAGCACTAACGGCGACCCGCCGGGTTCTGCGAGCGGTCAGCGGCGGCGGGCGGAGTCGACTCGAGCGAGCAGGTAGCGGTCGAGGTTGGCGAACACGTCGCAGAGCCGCTCGCTCGGCAGGCCGGAGACTGCCTTCTCTGCGATGCGTACCCGCTCCATGGTCTCGTCGAGGACACGATCCACGTAGCCGCCGCCGGTGACGAGGTCGATCACACGGTCGATGGCCGTCCGGCCATGGGGCCTGCCGTTCCCGAGCAGGGATCGGATCTCGTCGCCCTCGGGCCCGGCGAGGGCATAGAGCACGGGGAGGGTGAAGGTGCCCTCACCGATGTCCGACCCTGCAGGCTTCCCCAGGAACGACTCGTCGGCCACCAGGTCGAGCACGTCGTCGGTGAGCTGGAACACCAGTCCTGCCTCCCACGCCCACTCGGACACGGCGTCGACCGTCTGGGGGTCGGCTCCGCCGGTCATGGCGCCCAGACGGGCTGAGGTGCGGATCAGGCTCGCCGTCTTCCCGCCGATGACCTGGTAGTACTCGTCGGCGCCGTGATCGAGGTCGTCGGTGAGCTGAAGCTCGAGTGTCTGCCCTTCGCACAGCGTCGCGTACGTGCGGGCGATGAGGGCAACCGCCTCCTCGCCGAGCGGGGCGGCCACCTCGGACGCCCTGGCGAGCAGGAAGTCGCCGGCGAGGATGGCGATGGTGTTGGTCCAATTGGCGTTGACCGAGGCGGCGCCACGGCGCGTGGCGGCTTCGTCGATCACGTCGTCGTGGTAGAGCGAGCCGAGGTGGACCAGCTCCACGGCAACGCCGGCCTCGACGGGCTCGGGGCCGTCGTTGTCGCCGAGCTCCGCTGCCACTTGGGCGAGGAGCGGGCGATATCGTTTGCCGCCGGCCTGGAGCCCGTGGCGTGCGATCTCGGTGAGGAACGCCGTCGTGGCCTCCGTCGCCTCGATCAGCCGCGTCTCCACGCGGCCCAGCCGAACCCACACCCGGGGTATGGCGACGAGCTCGCGAAGCGGGGGAAGATCCATGGCGGTGAGGCTAGTCCGCCCCTGCCCGCAACCTGCTCTTGGAGTGGCATCCCGGGACCGCGCCGTGGAAGACTGCACGCTCTCGACGCAGGAGGTTCGGACGTGAGATCGAGGCTGACGCTCTGCATGGCACTCTTGATCGTGGTGGCAGGTTGCGGCGGCGACGACTCGGGCGGTCCTGCACCGGCCGAACCCTCGCTGGAGCAGTGTCAGCCGGTTCCGGACGACGTCATGACCGTCCTCGAATCGGGGCTCACGCTCGAGGGCGCGTCGCTGCCGGTGGGCTTTGCGGTCGAGTCGCCGAGCTTCCCCGGCGTGTTCTACATCGCCGCCGAGCTCGATGGCCCGGGGTACGAGGCGAAGGGCGATGCCCCGGTGTGGGTCGCCGAATCGTTTGCGCTGGAGGACATCACGGTCGATGTCGGTTTCGGCGCGGTGAACGAGCTGGCCAAGAGCGTGTCGTCCTGGGACAACTTCCTCGATCGGGACTTCTCGACCTTCGGCGAGGGAATCCGGCTCGCCGGAGCATGCGTGCTGGTCGACGCCGGGCTGCTCGACCCGTCCGAGTTGTGAGGTGTCGTCGAGGCACCTCCCGGGCGTGTGGTCGGGTCGAAAAGGTCGACCGCCTCTTGCCGTGGGTGGCCACAGCGGGTGTGATGAGCTGAGGAACGACAGATGCGTCGGGTCGCCGGGAATGCTGAAAGCCCGTCCCGGTGTTGCCGACTGGTGAGAGCGGCCGGGGGGCTACCGATACCCCCTGGCTATAATCTGGCCGGCGACCCGGGCAGACCGGGGCGCTGCCGCATTGGAAGGTGACACATCGTGTTTGAGAGGTTCACGGACCGAGCCCGCCGCGTGGTGGTGCTGGCGCAAGAGGAAGCGCGGCTGCTGAACCACAATTACATCGGCACCGAGCACATCCTGCTCGGGCTGATCCACGAGGGCGAGGGCGTCGCGGCCAAGGGTCTCGAAAGCCTCGGTATCAACCTCGAAGCAGTCCGCCACCAAGTCGTCGAGATCATCGGCCAGGGCTCGCAGGC
>DKBA01000218.1:1637-4648 GCA_002450985.1 Acidimicrobiia bacterium UBA6912 | reverse complement strand
CGCCAGGCTCGGGACGAAGGGGGCTCCGACGGACCCCTTGAATCGTTCTCCCGGCATTGGCACGGTCGCACCATGCAACGACGCCGCCGGCCAGCGCACACGACCGCCCGCGCCCGCGCCATGCGCAAGGACATGACACCCGAGGAGCGAAGGCTGTGGTGGTACCTGCGTGACCGCTTTCCCGACGTAAGGTGGCGCCGCCAGGAACCCATTGGGCCCTACATCGCCGACTTCCTCTGCTACCCGGCACGGCTCGTGGTCGAAGTCGACGGCGGACAGCACACCGACAGCGATTGGGACGAACACCGGGACCTCTCGATCCGATGCCAAGGGTTCGAGGTGCTGCGCTTCGACAACGGCGCAGTGCTCACGCGCATCGAAGACGTTCTCGACGAGATCGGCTGCGCAGTGCGAGCCCGCCTCGAAGAGTGACCCCCTCGGACGGGCCCTGCGGGCCCGCCAGCTCCCCCTGTGTTGGGGGAGTGATTCAGTGCGACGTCATCCAACCCGGCGGAGAGGGAGGGATTTGAACCCTCGCCCCCCAGCCGTCAACCACGACAGATCGGCTGCCGGCAACGCCCCAACCACGGTGACAGGCAGAAGAGAAACCCGAGGCCGGTAGCGACGTTCGACGACCAACCGTCGTCGAACGTCGCGGGGACGTCATCCAACCCGGCGGAGAGGGAGGGATTTGAACCCTCGAGGGAGCGCTAAACCCCCTACTCGCTTAGCAGGCGAGCGCCTTCGACCGCTCGGCCACCTCTCCAGGTGTCGACAGGTTATCAGCCGACGGCACCCGGCTTTGCGGCGACGCGGCGCGTCGGCCAGNNGTGATCGCAATCCCGATCGGGGTCGTGATGGTCGTCGTCGGCGTGCTCGCTGCGACGAACTCGTTGTGGGTCGTACGACAGGCGGTACGCGTGTGGCCTCGCCGGCTGACGCACATCGACGCCGAGCGGTTCCAGACGTCGGAGTTCCTGGTGCGCTACTCGGGCTTGATGCTGGCGGCAGCCGGGATCGGTGTGATCCTCATCGCCATCGTCTGACGCCTCCGTGGTAGCGACGGCCGCCGCACCTCACGGTGGCAGGCCGGCTCTCAACAGACCCTCGGCGATGTGGCCCTTTGCCGCTTCGTCCTGATAGATGATGTGNNAGCTGGCCGCAGGTGGCGGCCAGAACGAGGTGCAGCTGAAGGTACTCCGGGTTGTAGGACAACCCTTGCAGCCCCCACGTGAGCGCCGGCTCGTAGCGGCGTGACAGGTAGTGCGCCCAGGCGAGGTCGTTGGCGATGTCGTAGCGAAACGGCTCGTAGCGACCGAGGCGCCATGCGTCAGAGAGCGCTTCGATGGCCTCCTCGGGTCGTGCTGCGCAGTTCAAGTTGGCGCCGAGCATGTGGTACCCCTCGGCGGAGTGCGGATTGAGCTCGATCGCTCTTGTGGCGAATCGGAGACCTCGGTCGGTCTCGCCGGTGGTCGTGCACAACGCCGCCAGCGCCACGTTGATCGTGGGATCGTCGGGATCGAGCTCGTACGCAGTCCGACCGGCCTCGACGGCGAGCCGCCACGGGCTGACATCCCCGCGCCATCCGAAGACCCCGAGCAGCAGCCAGCACGCACACTTCAATCCAACGGGTGCGCCGAAGCGCGGATCGAGTTCGATTGCCTGTTCAGCCAGCTCGATCGCGGCGAGAAAGCCCTCGATGGAGTGCGTGTTGTACTCGTGAAGCGCCCGCAGGTAGAGGTCCCACGCATCGATCGAGGCGTCAGCGGCTCCGGTGCGGCGGGTCGTTGCTCGCTCCCAGAGGGTCGGCCGCAGTCTCGCAGTGATCGCATCCACCACCTCGTCCTGCACTGCGAAGATGTCGTCGAGGCCACGGTCGTAGCGTTCCGCCCAGAGGTGCATGCCGCTCTCCGCGTCGATGAGCTGAGCCGTGATGCGCACCTGGCGGCCGGCCCTGCGCACGCTGCCTTCGACGAGGTGGGTCGCATCGAGCTCCCGAGCGACGGTGCGGACATCGCCCGCCCGCCCCTTGTAGGCGAAGACCGAGTTCCGGGCCACGACGGCCAGGTAGCGCTCGTGGGCGAGGGCGGTGAGGAGATCCTCGGTGATCCCGTCTGCGAAGTACTCCTGCTCGGCGTCGTCGCTCATGTTGGCGAACGGAAGGACGGCGACGGTCGCCACGACGCGACGGGTCGGCTCACTCGATGCGGCCGTCCGCACTACTGCATCCTCGCCGCCGATCTTCCACACCTGCACGGGCTCGGAGATGTTCTTCAACTCGTGTTCCCCGCCGTCGGAGAAGACGACGTCGACCTTGCCGCGAACCGCTTCCCGAACGGACGTGGTCACGGCGATGCCGCCCGGTTCGGCGAGGGGCTCGATGCGAGCGGCGACGTTGACGCCGTCGCCGAAGATGTCACCGTCCTCGTCGACTGCAACGTCGGCGAGGTTGATGCCGATTCGGAACTGCATGCGTCGTGAGTCGGGGAGCTCGGCGTTGCGCTGCCGCATCAGGTCTTGCATCGCGACGCATGCTCCGAGGGCGTCGGTGGCAGACGGGAACTCGAGCAGCATGCCATCACCGGTCGTCTTGACGAGCCGACCCCCGTGGTTGAGCACCACCGGATCGATGGCGTTGCGGTGAGCGCGCAGCGAGGCGAGCGTTCCCGATTCGTCCTCGGACATCAACCGCGAGAAGCCCACGAGGTCGATGATGACGACTGCGGCGAGGCGATGAGGCAGCGTGCCCATGGCAGAACCGTACCGGACGAAGGGGCCCCGCACCGGCCGGGGGTTGTCCAGGAGAATCCGGCGGGCGACGCTGAGGCGACCGTCGGTGGCGGAGGGAGAGGGATTTGAACCCTCGAGGCGGCTTACACCACCTACACGCTTTCCAGGCGTGCGCACTAGGCCAGACTATGCGATCCCTCCGGGGTCGGTCATTGTAGAGAAGGGTCGTGGCGACCGTGAAGACGAGTAGCGAATTCGATGAGGCGATGGATGAGGCGCTG
>DKBA01000218.1:0-1617 GCA_002450985.1 Acidimicrobiia bacterium UBA6912 | reverse complement strand
AGCCTCTACAACATCCCACAGGACGGCCGCCTCAACCATCGGTGCGAGGTGGTGGCCGGAGTTCGGGCCCAGGAGGCGGGCGCCTTGCTCGACGACTTCTTCACCGATCGCCGCTGACGGAGGCGACCGGCCGACGGACGCCTACAATCCCAACGCTCCGGAGGGATGGCCGAGCGGACGAAGGCGACGGTCTCGAAAACCGTTGGGCCTCATTAGGGGTCCCGTGGGTTCGAATCCCACTCCCTCCGCGCCTGCTCGCCCCCGGCGAGCAGGTTGGCAGTTTGCCTCGCAAACTGCTCCACGGCGACCTCAACGAGGTGCACGCAGGCCTCGCCGGCTACCCGCCGGCGCACCCCGCTACCCATCCCCTGTCGTCACTTCCGCCTACCACCGTCGCCGGACCGCCACCAACGGCCGATCCGCCCGCACGAACCACCAAGGGGGCGAGGGTTCGAATCCCACTCCCTCCGCGCCTACTCGCCGGGAGCGAGCACCTTGGCAGTCTGCATCGCAAACTGCCCCACAGCGAGCTCAATCAGGTCTGAACGCAGGCCTCGCAGGTACCCCGCCTCCGCTTCGGATGGCTCCCCCTGCAAGGGGAACTGGCGGGCCTGGAGGGCCCGCCTGAGGGGGTTGCTGCGTTCAGTGATGGCCGGCCGGCAGCCGCAGACGAAGGACGCTGCTCCCCTTGCGCCATGCAGATGTGCGATGGCGGGATGGCGTCAGCTGTGGGTCAGCACCACCGAGTTGTCCGAGCCGTACTCATTGGGCCAGTAGGCGTCCGCAGCCTCGTCGTTCTCCCAGCGGCCACCGTCGAACCGGTACCGGAACTGGACGGCCGTCTCCTTCGGCAGCCGCACCCGCAGGCGGTGCGGGCCATTGCCCCGTCCGGCGCGCTGCATGGGCACCGGCTCCCAACCGGTTGCCTCCGCCACCCACTCGACCGAGTCCACGTCGTTGCGGTCGACCTGGAAGGTGACTTCCACCTCGTCCTTGGTCTTGAAGAATCGCTTGGTGAGCATGGGAGAACCCCTCTCTCGTCTCAACGGTGCGTCCAAATGTAGGGAGCCGAACCTCATCTCCGGTGGCTTTCCGCCACCGGTCCCGTCGACCTGTGGCGGCGTGACACAACCCGTTCAGACCCGGCCCCGGGCGCGGCACCCGGCGGTCGTCGCAGCGGCTACCGTTCTGCGCGCTCGGAGGGATGGCCGAGCGGACGAAGGCAGCAGTCTTGAAAACTGCCGAGCCCCCAGCGGGTTCCGTGGGTTCGAATCCCACTCCCTCCGCCAAGAAACGGTTGCTACGTAAGGCTTTGCGGCCGGTCAGCCTGGAACTCGACGACCTCGGAGTGACCTCTCGGGGCACGCCGGGGGCGCGCTGGGGGCGCGGGAGAATCGGCGATACGACGGTCGAGTGCGTCGGCGAGGGCGTCCAGATCGTCGTCGTAGAGGTGCCCGTACAGATCGAGCGTCATGGTGGCGCTGGCATGTCCGAGCTGGCGCTGCACCGCTTTGATCGATGCGCCCGATGAGATCATCAGGCTTGCTGCCGTGTGCCGGAGGTCATGAACGCGTAGCGAGTCGATGCCGGCCTCGTTGGTGGCAGGCAGCCACACAT
>DKBA01000191.1 GCA_002450985.1 Acidimicrobiia bacterium UBA6912 | reverse complement strand
GCGATGATGGAGAAGTTGCGGATACGCGAGAGATCGCTCATGAGGCCCAGGGGGGAGGAGGTTCGCCAGTGTACCGTCGTCACCGCCGCTGGCTCGGAGACGGCGTCCCGCCGGATGCGACCGGCAAAGGCGCGACCGGCACATGTCGCGGCTGCGGCAGAGCGAGGGCGGCGGCGTCGGCAACCCCGTCCACCGGGGTTTTCCGTGCGGCACGGGTGATGCTATTCTCCCGCACCGTTCCCTTCGACCGCAGAGGTGCGTTCTCGTATGGCCAACATCAAGTCGCAGATCAAGCGCAACCGCCAGAACGAGCGGCGACACGAGCGCAACAAGGCCCTTCGCTCCGAGCTGAAGACGAGGGTCAAAGCAGCCGTCTCCGCCGCCGAGTCCGGCGACGCCGCCGCGGCGACCGCAGCGTTGCGCACGGCGCAGAAGCGCATCGACATGGCCGTGGCGAAGGGTCTCGTCCACAAGAACACGGCAGCGCGCAAGAAGGCGCGCCTCACCCGGCGCGTCGACAGCCTGCTCGGCTGACGGCGCCCCGATCCCGCCGACCTTATCCCACCCCGAGGTTCGACATGCCCGAGGCGAAGACCTGGCTCACCCCGGCAGCTCTCGAGAAGCTCCAGGCAGAGTTCGACCACCTCACGACGACCGGTCGTGAGGAGATCGAACGGCGGATCGCCGAGGCGCGCTCGCACGGCGACCTCCGCGAGAACGCCGAGTACGACACCGCCAAGAACGACCAGGGCCTCATGGAGGCCCGCATCCGTCAGATCCGCCACATCCTCGACAACGCCGTCGTGCGTGAGGCCGATGACAACGGCATCGTCGGTGTCGGCTCCATCGCCACCGTCGTGGACGAGGATGGGGACGAGATGGAGTTCTTCGTCGCCCCCTCCGAGAACAAGCTGCCGGGCCTGCTGCTCGCCTCGCCGGACAGCCCGCTCGGTGCCGCGCTCATGGGCGCCACCGCCGGGGACTCGGTCACCTACGAGGCGCCCGGTGGCACGTTCACGTACAAGGTGACGAACGTCCGCGTCTACGAAGGCTGACGTCCCCTCGAGACATCTGGTCCGTAGCGGGAGGGCGCGCCCGGCCGTCCGTCAGCGACCCCGGCCGCCGTACCAGTGGCAGAGAGCGACGGTGAGCCGCTCCATCGTGACCTGATGGGTTGCCTCCGGCGTCGTCTTGAGGTGGAGATCGGCACGGGCGAGCGCCCCCAACGCCTTTCGCAGGTCGACCGCCTTCGCCTGGTTGCGCTGCTTCCAGACCTTCTCCAGGGCATAGCCCTTCCGCCCCCCGTCCCGGTCAACGAACGTCTCGTAGTCGTCGGCCGCCGCGGCCAGGCAGCGACGACGGACGTCGTTCTGGAGGAAGGCGAGGAGCTGGAGCGGGTGCCCGTGGATGAGGAAGTCCTCGAGCCTGCGCAGCGCCTGCCCCGTGTCGCCCGCCACGATGGCATCGGCGATGAACCACATCGGCTCATCCGGCCGGTTCTTGAAGCGCTCGCGGACGAGGTCGCCGCTCACCCGGTCGCCGCCGACGGCGAGCTGATCGAGCGCGGAGCGCAACGCGCCGATATCGGTGCCGAAACGCTGGATGAGCGCCCCGGCGGCATCGGCGTCGAGCTTGAGCCTCCGCTGCTTGGCGGCCGTCGCCAGCCAGCCGACGGCGGTGCGCTCCGTGACCCGATCCACCTTCACCGCATCGGCAATCTCCCTGAGCGTCTTGCCGAGCGGCGCCGGTATCGAGCCGTCCGCCACGAAGATCGCCACGACCGAGCCGTCCCGCGGGATGGTGGCGACGAGCTCCGCCAGCACCTCCGCTTCGGCCTTCTGGAGCTGGTGGGCGTCGACCACCAGGCACCCTGAGCTGTCCCCGAACAGCGACCCGCTCTGAAGGGCGGGTACTGCGGCGGCCACGGAGCTTCGCAACCCGGAGTCCTCGACATCGTCGCCACTCCCCCGCGCCGGGACGTCGACCCGGACGATGTCCTCGCCACCCAGGGCGTCGAGCGCGGCGCGGGCCTCGGTGAGCATCAGCTCGCGCTCCCCGGGACCTGCCTGGCTCGGACCAATCACCGTGACGATGGGCTTCACGCCGCAAGCGTACCCGCCGCCCGTGACCCGAAAGGGAGCGCGTGCCGGCTCACGAGCCCGGCGGGCACGGGCTGCACAGACGGACGGTGACGTCGCCGTCGCCCTGGGTGGTGTGGATGGCGGTGCCACCGGCGTCGAGAGCGGCCATGACCTCCGGATCGGGGTGGCCGTACGTGTTCGGCCCGACGCTCACGACTGCGAGCTCGCCGACCGTGGCGACGAGCCAGTCGATGTCCGTCGTGGCCGAGCCGTGATGCGGCACCTGGAGGATGTCGGGCCGCACCGGTGGCAGCTCGGCCTGTCCCACCGCCTCGACGTCTCCGGTGAGCAGTGCGGTGCCGCCTCCGCCCGTGACCCACAGCACGATGGAGCCGTCGTTCTCGGAGGCGAAGCGTCGCCGCGGACCGAGCACCTCGATCGCGATCCCTCCCACCATGCCGCGGTGGCCCGCCGCCGCCGCGATCACGGACGTGCCGCGGCGCTGCGCGGCCTCGATGACACCGGGGAGGATGTCGCCCAGGGACTGTCTGTCCGGGTACCAGAGGGCACCCACGTCGAGCGCGTCCTCGATGCCCACCAGACCACCGACGTGGTCGGCGTCGCCGTGGGTCACGACGAGGAGATCGAGACGGCGGACCCCTTGGCGCTGCAGCGCACTGCGCAGAACGAGGGGATCCCGGCCGCCGTCCACGAGGGCCGTTGCCCCCGTAGGGTCGCGCAGGAGGATGGCGTCTCCCTGGCCGACGTCGAGGAACGTGACGACGGGAACCGAGGGCGGCCCGATCGGCCACTGGGCGGCGACGAGGACCGCCACCGTCCCGAGCGCGATCGCAGGTCGCAGGGTGCGGATGCGGAGCAGCCCGCCCGTTCCGATGGCGACCGCGGCACCGAGCGGCCCCACCTGGGGCCACCCGGACGCCTGGTGCGCGACCAACAGCACGCCCCGAGCTGCGGCCAGCCCGGCCTCGAGGAGCGGACCCGCATCGAGGAGCAGCCCTGCGCCGCCGAGCGCAGTGGCCGCCGTGACGAGTGGGGCGGCGAGCAGATTGGCCAGCGGGCTCAGCAGCGGCACCGTGCCGAATCGCAGCAGCAGGATCGGCAGCACGGCGAGTTGTGCCCCGGCGGTGGCGACCAGCGTCGTCCGCACCCAACCTCCCCTGCCCTTCGCGCCGGCGAGCCTGGCCCCGATGAGCACGCCCGCGGTCGCCGCCACCGACAGCTGGAAGCCGACGTCGACGGCGAGATCCCCCGACGTCAGCAGCAGTCCGATCACGGCGACACCGAGCGCGCGCCAGGCATCGACCGGCAGGGCGACGAGGCGTCCGGCGAGCACGACACCCGCCATCGTCGCCGCACGGACGACCGACGGCTCCCAGCGGGTGGCGACGACGAATACGCCGAGGGCGACGAGCCCTCCTGCGGCGCGCAGGCGTGGCCCCAGCCCCAGCGGACCGGCGACCAGCCACCACGCGCCGAGGAACATCGCCACGTTGGAGCCCGACACGGCGACGAAATGGGTGAGTCCGGACCTGCGCAGGTTCTCGAGATCGGGCTCGGGCAATCCGCTCGTCTCTCCCACGAGAAACCCGGCGAGCAGGGCGGCCCCCGATCCACCATCACCGGCGGCCAGACGTTCGAGGATCAGCGCTCGGAGCCGGTTGCCGAGGCCGAAGAAGGGCCCCGACGGCCCGGCGAGGCGCGCGACCTCCGCACTGGCCACGATCGCCCGGTAGGGGTCGCCGCGCAGCCGGCCGGGACGATCCCGCAGCAGGCCCTGAACACGGACGACGTCTCCCGCGACGACGGGCACAGGCTCACCGCCCACCTCGACGACGAGCCGCACCCCCGGCGGTGGCCACCCACCGGCAGGGTCACCGGTCGTCGCCACCAGCAACCGGGGTCCGCCGAAGGACGACGACACGGGGTCGGCGACGACGCGAGCGGAGAGGTCGACGGGACCGGACGTAGGGAGCGGCGCCGAGAGGGTGGCGGCCAGGCGCACTCCTGCGACCGTTCCGGAGAGCACGCCCGCAGCCAGCACCCCGCAGAGGACGGCCGCCCGGGCATGCCGCCTCAGGGCGGCGGCGGCCGCAAGCACAGGAATGCCGAGCGCCCAGGCTCCCGACAGGCCGATCAGGCACCCGAGCCAGGCGGCGCCCGCGGCGCCCACCACGCCGTGTGCGTGGGGCGGCACCGCCGACCGCAGCGACTCACGGTATCGCAACGACGTCCCGCATCGCGGCGAGCCGTCCTTCTCCGATCCCCGGCACGTCGAGGAGATCCTCGACGGCTGCGAAGGGACCGTTCTGCTGGCGGTGGGCGAGGATCCGCGCCGCAAGCACCGGGCCGACCCCTGGCAGCAGCTCGAGGGTCGCCGCGTCGGCGTCGTTGATGTGGACCCGGCCGTCGTCGGGCGGGTCTCCCCCACCCCCGCCGCCCGTGGCGAGGTCGACGGCGTCGGCAACCCGGACCTGTTCGCCATCACGCACAGGTGCGGCGAGGTTCAGCGAGCCGACATCGGCACCGGGAAGGACGCCGCCCGCTGCGGCGATGGCGTCGGCGACCCGGGAGCCTGCGGGCACCTGAACCAGTCCGGGGTCCACAACCGCCCCCGACACGTGGAGCGTCACCCCCGGCGCAGCGGCCACACCCGACGCGACGATGGGCGCGGGCGCTTCAACGACCGGCGTCGCGCTGGGCCAGAACCACACGGCGCCAGCACCGGCAAGGACGAGCGCCCCCACGATCGCCAGCTTCGAGAGCTGTGAGGTGTCGATGGCAACCTCCCTGCTCTCCCAGCGGCGCCGTGCCAGGCGAGACCAATTGGTACCACGAGGCACCGACAGAAAGAAGGGGGGCCGGGAAGCTCACCGACGGGGTGAGCGCACGCAAGCCTCGGACGTCGTGGGGTGTGCCGAGCGACCCGGCGGACGTGCGCTGTTCGTCGAGCTGCGCTCAGCCGAACAGGTGCGCCCCGACTCGCCTTGCCGCATCCGCCAGCTCGTCACCGAAGATGAGCACCATGGCACCGGTGAGGTTGACCCCGGCGTGCACGAATATCGGCATGCTCAGGTCGCCATCACGCAGCGCGAACCAGCCGAGGACGACCCCGACCACGAACAACCCGGGAACGGCGAGCACGGCGTTCTGATCGAGCACGAAATGGATCACGGCGAACACCGCCGCCGAGGTGAGGATCGCCGGCCACGCTCCCATGGTCCGACGCAGACGGGACAGGAGCATGCCCCGAAACAGGACCTCCTCCACCACCGGAGCCACGCCGACGATGAGGACGACGAACACCGCCTGACCGAGGGCGCCCTGCACCCGCTCGGCGATCTCGGCAACCCCCTGCTGCGGAGCGTTCTCGGGAGCGAACAGCTCGACGATGGGGCCGACGAGAAGGGCGACGACGAGTTGCAGGGCCACCCCGACGGCGAGGCCCCAGACGTCGCGGGAGCGAATGCGGAGCCCGAAGTCCTCGGCCCAGTTCCCGGTGCCGCGGTGCTGCGAGAGCCAACCGGCCACGCCGAGATGGCCCGCGGTCTGCGCGATCAGGGTGATCGACAGCTCGGCCACGCCCACGTCGGTGGTGCTCGTTCTTCCGGTCGCCAGCAGGTAGAGCGTGCCGACGACGATCGCAGCCAGGTAGCCCGCCCCCAATACGACCGCCGTGTCCGTGTAGCTCCACTGGGCAGCGGGGAGATACGGGGCACGGATGTCTGCGGTGCTCATCGCGGCAACGCTGCGGCGTCGAACCGGGCAGCAACCTCCCGGGCTTCCCGCTCGAGGCGGATCGCCCGGTAGGCCTCCCAGTGCGACGATCCCCGGAGCCGGCTGTGCAGATAGTCGCCGAGGTACTGAGTCAGGTGGCGCACCGCCCCCAACCTGGCGTACTGCTCGAGATGGGTCAGCTCGTGAACGATCAGCGACCCGGAGCGCTCCGGTTCGGCGCCGCTCCGCAGCCGCTCGTCCACGGTGTCGGTGACGTAGATGCCCCACGGCATCGCCACGGCGACGATCCCCCTCGCCCAGAAGAATCGGAAGGTCGGCGATGCAACGCGGACCGGGACCGCATACGGCTCGACGTGCGGCAGCGCCCGGCGCACTGCGGCCACGTCGAAGCCGGCGCTCACCAGCGCGTCACCGGCATTCATCGCGAGGAACGCACTCGTCGCGTGCGGTGATGAGCCCGACGCAGTCGGACCATCCCCACGAACACGGCGACGACGGCACTAGACGACCACGTTGACGATCTTGGGGGGCCGGGCGAAGACCTGCCGCGGCTCACCGCCGTCGAGGTACGCCCGCACCCGCTCCGAGGCGAGCGCGGCGGCCACCGCCTCCTCCTCGGCGATGGACGCCGGGACCTCGATCCGGTCCCGCACCTTGCCGTTGACCTGAACCACCATGGTCACCGTGTCCTCGCGGGCGATCTCGGGGTCGGACTCCGGCCACGGCTCCAGATGGATGGAGCGCTGGTGGTCGCGTCGCCACAGCTCCTCGGTGATGTGGGGAGCGATCGGGGCCAGGAGCCGGAGGAGCGTCTCCATGGCCTCGTCCCACGCCTCCACCGAGACGGCACCCGTACGTCGCGCCTCCTGCAGGTCGTTGCGGAGGGTCATCAGGGCGGCGACGGCCGTGTTCCACTTGAAATCGGCCATGTCCTCGTCGACCTTGGCGATGGTCTGGTGGACGCGCCGGCGCAGCGACCTCGACGCGTCCTCCGCCACGGCCTGGGGTTCGTAGCCGCCGACGGCCAGCTTCCACACGTCCTCGATGAACCGCCGGGCGCCGAGGATGCCCCGGCTGTCCCACGGCCCACCCTTCTGCCACTCGAAGGCGAACATGAGATAGGTGCGCACGGTGTCGGCGCCGTACTGCGCGACGAGCTCGTCGGGGTTCACGACGTTGCCCTTCGACTTCGACATTCGTTGCACCTCGAGGTGGTGCTTGATCTGGGTGACGTCGTTGGCGCCGGGGATCGCCGGGATCTCGACTGCGGCAGACTCCGCCACCTCGACGGTGACCAGGTCGGCGCCGGAGGCCACCTGGAGGATGTTCTCGGTGCGGCGCATGACCTCGCCGGCCAGCAACCCGGCGTGGGGGTCCTGGGTCGCATCGACCCGCACCGCAGAGGCGATCACCCTGCCGTCGTGCCACTCGCCATCCACCACGACACGGTCGCCGGTGCGCTCCTCACCGAGGATCTGGCCCTGGTTGCGCAGCATCATGAAGGGCTCCGCAAAGGCGCCGTCCGGATCCCGGCCGTGGGCCAGCATCGCCGCCTCGGTGTCGGCGAAGACGCCCATGTCGCGCATCGCCTTCACGAAGAACCGGGCGTAGAGGAGGTGCATGACGGCGTGTTCCGCGCCGCCGGTGTAGGTGTCGACCGGCAGCCAGTACGCCGCTTCCTCCGGGTCGAATGGGCCGGCCGCGTAATGGGGCGACAGATAGCGGAACCAGTACCACGACGAGCACATGAACGTGTCCATCGTGTCGGTCTCCCGGGTGGCGAGCCTGCCCTCGGCGTCGGTGGTGCGCAGGAAGGGTTCGTAGTCGACGAGCGGGCTGCGGCCGTGGAACTCGACGTCCTCGGGGAGCAGTACCGGCAACGCATCGTCGGGTACCGCCTCCACGCCGCCGTCGGCGCGGTGGACGACCGGGATCGGGCATCCCCAGTAGCGCTGCCGGGAGATGAGCCAGTCCCGCAGCCGGTAGTTGATCGACTCCTCGCCTGCCCCGTTCTCCTCCAGCCAGTCGATCGTCGC
>DKBA01000047.1 GCA_002450985.1 Acidimicrobiia bacterium UBA6912 | reverse complement strand
CGGTTGGCGTCGTCGTGCTCGAGGAAGGGGATGAGCGATGTCGAGACGGACACGACCTGCTTCGGGGAGACGTCCATGTAGTCGACCTGGGTGGGCAGCACCGAGTCGACCTCGCCGCCGGTCTTGCGGACGAGCACGCGTTCGTTGACGAACGAGCCGTCCTCGTTGAGAAGGGCGTTCGCCTGGGCGATGACGTGGGTCTCCTCCTGGGAGGCGGTCAGGTAGTCCACCTTGTTGGTGACCTTGCCGTTCTCCACCCTGCGGTAGGGGGTCTCGATGAACCCGTACCGATTCACCTTGGCGTAGCTCGCCAGGGACCCGATCAGGCCGATGTTCGGGCCTTCAGGCGTCTCGATCGGGCACATGCGGCCGTAGTGCGACGGGTGGACGTCGCGGACCTCGAAACCCGCCCGTTCCCTGGACAGACCGCCGGGGCCCAAGGCAGAGAGACGGCGCCGGTGGGTGAGCGACGCCAGCGGATTCGGCTGGTCCATGAACTGGCTGAGCTGGCTCGTGCCGAAGAACTCCTTGATGGAGGCCACGACCGGCCGGATGTTGATCAAGCTCTGCGGCGTGATCGCCTCCGGATCCTGCGTGGTCATGCGCTCACGGACCACCCGCTCGAGCCGGCTGAGCCCGACACGGATCTGGTTCTGGATGAGCTCGCCGACGGTGCGCACGCGGCGGTTGGCGAAGTTGTCGATGTCGTCGGTCCGGTAGCCGTCCGTCTCGGCGTGGAGCGCGATCAGGTAGCCGATCGTCGCCAGCATGTCGTCGTGAGAGAGCAGGCCGTGCTCGTCGACGCGGTACTCGTCGAGCCCGACCGACGACTCGTTGCCGAGCTTCTGATCGAGTTTGTAGCGACCGACCGACGTCAGGTCGTAGCGCTTGGGGTTGTAGAACAGGGTGTTGATCAGTCCTCGCGCCGACTCCACGGTGGTCAGCTCGCCCGGCCGCAGCTTGCGGTACAGGTCGAGGAGTGCGTCGTCGCGCGACGTCGTGGTGTCCTTCTCGAGCGTGTTGGCGATGACCTCGGCGCCATTGAAGAGGGCGAGCAGCTCCTCGTCCGTCTCGCCGAAGCCGAGGGCGCGCAGGAAGGTGGTGACGTACTGGCGTCGCTTGCGGTCGACGCGCACACCCACGGTGTCCTTCTTGTCGATGTCGAACTCGAGCCACGCCCCACGGCCGGGGATGACCTTGGCCGCGTAGATGTCCTTGTCGGACGTCTTGTCGATGGTCTTGTCGAAGTACACGCCCGGCGAACGAACGAGCTGAGAGACCACGACGCGCTCGGTGCCGTTGANNGTCATCATCGGGAAGTCGCCCAGGAACACCTGCTGCTCCTTGATCTCGCCGGTCTCCCGGTTGAGGAAGCGGGCGGTGACGAACAGCGGCTTGGAGTAGTTGGAGTCCTGCTCCTTCGCCTCGTCGATCGTGAGCGGCGGGTCACCGAAACGGTGGTCGGTCAGCTCGAGCGCGAGGCTCCCGGTGAAGTCCTCGATCGGTGAGACCTCGCTGAAGATCTGCTTCAGCCCATGGTCGAGGAACCAGCCGAACGAATCGTGCTGGACGGCGAGGAGACCCGGCAGGGGCTGGACCTCGGGGATCTTTGCGAACGAGAGACGTCGGGTGCGCGCACGGGCCAAAGCGTGCTCCTCCTCTTTCGGTGTGCGGGGTCGGCAGATCGACTGGGCGACGGAACGGGCGTTGGGCGGGGGGCGAAGGGTGGTTCAGACAGCAGAAAAACCAGAATAGCACGAGACTATTCCGGCTCGGCACAGCGAGTGTCGCGTATGGCCCTTCAATTGCTGGATGGACCATACAACGAGCTTTCGCGAGCTGTCAAGGGTCTAGAGGCTTCGCTCGCTGCGCTCGCTGCGCCGTATCCCNNCACGAGCGCAATCGCACGATCGACTTCCTCCGCGCACTGGCCATCGTGCTCGTGATCAGCGGGCACTGGCTCGTCGCTGCGCCGTGGGTTGCTCCCGACGGGGGGCTGGAGGCGGGCCAGATGCTCGAGATCGCCCCGTGGAGTCGCTGGTTGACCTGGATCTTCCAGGTCATGCCGCTGTTCTTTGCGGTCGGTGGGTTCGCCAACGCCGCCTCGTGGCGGTCGGCTCGGGAAAAGGGTGCGACCTTCGGCGACTGGCTTGCCGGCAGGTTGCGACGCCTGGTGGCGCCGGTGCTGCCGTTGCTCGGAGCATGGGTGGTGATCGCCCTCGCCACCGGCGCCGGGGGCGTCGACCCCGCGATCATCCGTACCGGGTCACAGGTGGCCCTCGTCCCGGTGTGGTTCCTCGCCGTGTACATCGGGGCGACGGTGGTGGCGCCCCCGGTCATCTCCCTCTGGGAGCGGTACGGATGGCCGGTGTTCGCGGCAGGCGCCGCTCTCGCCCTGGCCGCCGATGCGCTCTCCCTCGGTGCCGGCTGGTCGTGGGCAGGCTGGAGCAACTTCGCCTGGGTCTGGATCACCGTTCACATCCTTGGCTTTGCCTGGCGGGACGGCAGCCTGCCGCACGGGGGCGTCCTCGTCGCCACGGGTCTCGGCGCGCTCATCGTCATGGTCGGCGTGCTCGGCTACCCGCTGTCGATGGTCGGAGTGCCGGGCGAGGCCGTCACCAACACGTATCCGCCGACCGCGGCGCTCCTCGCCCTCGGTCTCGTGCACGTCGGCGTGGCGCGGCTCGCCGAGCCCGCCCTCGAGCGGTTCCTGACCAGAAGACCGGTCTGGTCCGCCACCATCGCGGTGAACAGCTCGATCATGACGCTCTACCTGTGGCATCTCACGGCAATGGTTCTGCTGACGGGTGGTGCCGTGCTGCTCGGCGGGATCGGGCTCCGTCTCGTGCCGGACAGCGCACCGTGGTGGTGGTTCCGCCCGCTGTGGCTCCTCGCCAACGTCGCCGCGACTGCCCCGCTCGTGCTCCTCGCCGCTCCGATCGAGCGACGCGGCGCCGGAGCCCACATCCCACGCCGGCCAGCAGCCCTCATCGCAGGGGCAACCCTGGCGATAGTGGGGCTCAGCGCCCTGGCGCTCGACGGCATCGTCGGCCGGGAGGGCGCCGTGCATTGGTGGTCGCTTGCGCTGCCGTTTGCGGGTGCTGCGCTGGCGGGCATCGTGGGGCCGACGCGCATGTGGGGTCCCCGCAGGGACCCCACATCGTGACCCGGCGTCCACATCGAGGTGGACGCAGCGGCTGCTAGCGGAGCTCGACCGTGGCGCCGACGCCCTCCAAGACACCCTTCGCCTTCTCGGCGGCCTCTTTGTCGACCGCTTCGAGGACGGGCTTCGGGGCGTTGTCGACGAGGTCCTTGGCATCCTTGAGGCCGAGGCTCGTCAGGGCGCGGACCTCCTTGATGACCTGGATCTTCTTGTCGCCTGCGGCGACGAGAACCACGTCGAACTCGTCCTTCTCCTCTTCGGCAGCGGCGGCGGCGCCGTCGCCTCCAGCAGCCACGGCGGCCATCGCCACCGGGGCGGCCGCGGTGACCTCGAACTTCTCCTCGAACGCCTTGACGAACTCGGAGAGCTCGAGCACGGTCATGCTCTCGAAGATGCTGAGGAGCTCCTCAGTCGTTGGGGTGGCCATGTCATTCCTCCTCGGCCGTGGCGGCCGGATCGTCTGCTTCTTCCGAATCCTCTGCGGCGTCCGCCGTCGCCTGCGGGGCGTCGTTCTCGCCGGTGTCGTCCGCTGCCGCGGCCTCGGTCTCCTCCGCGGGCTCGATGACGGCTACAGCCTCGGTGACCGTCTCGTCGGCAGCCGTTGCCGCCTCCGCCTTCGGTGCCTCCTCCTCGGGCGCAGCCTCGGGTTCCGCAACGGCCGGCGGCTCAGGAGACGCCGCAGCCGGGACGAACTCGCCCGCCTGCTTCTTCTCGAGGAGCTGCTGCATCGCCGTCGCCGTGCCACGGGGCAGGGCGGCCAGGAGACCCGCCATCTTCGTGAGCGGGCCCTTCAGGGCGCCGGCCAGCTTGGCGAGGAGCACCTCACGCGGTGCGATCTCGGCGAGCTCCTTCACCCGTTCCGGCGTCAGCACGTCGCGACCCAGCAGTCCGCCCTTGATGGTGAACACATCGTGGGTAGAGGCGAACTCCTTGAGCACCTTGGCGGCCCCTACGGGGTCACCGTCCGCAAACGTGATCCCGGTCGGCCCGACGAGGAACTCGTCGAGCGCATCGAGGTCGAGCTCGTTGGCGGCGCGCCGGGCCAGGGTCATCTTGAGCACCTTGAACTCGGCGCCCGATGCCCGCAACCCCCTCCGCAGCTCCTGCTGGGCCTTCACGGAGAGACCCGCATACTCGGCGAGGAACACCGCCTGGGCGCGCTCCATGCGCTCCTTGACTTCGGCAACCGCCGCAACCTTCTCCGGTCTCGGCATGTCTCGTTCCTCCAATCTCAGGTACACCCCTCGGGTCGACCCGGGAACGAGAGAGGCCCCCGGCAATGGGACGCAGGGGGCCAAGGGTCACGAAGTGGTGTTCGTGATGGCGACCTGCGCCGGCGTCGCGATGCGAGCTTATGCCTGACGGCACCTGCGGTCTCGGGTCGAGTATGAGGTTGTGCGGGCGAGAC
>DKBA01000326.1 GCA_002450985.1 Acidimicrobiia bacterium UBA6912 | reverse complement strand
GCGCCGGTACTCCTCGACAGCCCGCTCGTGGTGGCGCCGGGCCTCCGCCAGCCGGCCCTCGCGACGCGCCAGGAGCCCGGATGCGTTCTCCACCATGCCGATCGCCTGGCCCGTGCCGACGTCCTGAGCGCGCCGGCCCGCCTCGGCGATCAGGGCGGCGGCCTTTCCGTGCTCTCCCCGAAGGGTGGCGACGTTGCCCAGGTCGGTGACGATCATCACCGCCTCTTCAGGCATCCCGAGCAGCTCGGCCTTCGCCGCGGCCGCTTCGTACGCAGCCGACGCCCGCTCGTAGTGGCCGACGATGCGGGCGCCCATCCCCGCCAGGAACTCTCCGTAGCCCTCGCCCCACAGGTCCCCGACGCGCCTGAACCCCTCGACGGCGGCGTCGAGCAGGCCGGCAGCGGCAGTGATGTCGCCCGCGGCACCGAGCAGCGCACCCTCGAGCAGATCACACAACCCCTGTCCCCACTCGTCGTTCTGCGCGGCGAACCAACGTCGCGAGCGTTCGAGCAGGTGGCCGGCCACCACGACATCACGACCCGACGACCCGAACACCGAGGCGAAGCACCGCACGACAGCCGTATGCCATTCCTCCGGGTCCGCCTCCAGCAGAGCCAGGGCTTCGTCCATGAGGTCGACCGATGACGTCCACTGCGGCTCTGCGATGGCCATGAGGGCGAGGGCTCGACCGCGGAGCCTGGTGGGGGCTGCGGCGCCGACCTCGTCGAGCAGCAGCTCGGCCCAGCGCCGACCCTCCCGCCGGAGGCCCCGCACGTACCAGTACCACGTCAGCTCGACGACGAGCTCGAGTCCGCCCTCCGGATCGCTCCCGGCGGACCACTCCAGTGCGCTGCGGATGTTGGGGAGCGTCGCGTCGAGCTGGGCGAGCACGTCGAGCTGCGCAGCGGTACGCAGCTCTGCCTCCACGGTCGTCACCATCGATCGGGTGTGACGGAGCAGCCTCGCCCCGGTCGTGTCGACCTCGCCGTGCTCGGCCAGTCGCTCTCGGGCGAAGTCGCGAATGGTCTCGAGGAGACTGAACGTTCCGAGGTGGGTAACGACCATCGACTGTCCTACGAGCCGGTCGATCACGTCGATGACAGGACGCGAGGCGACCTCCGGTCCGGCCGCAACCGCCTCGGCGGCCTCGAGACCGAACCGGCCGCCAAACATCGCAAGCCGGCGAAACACCGCCTGCTCGTCGTCCGCGAGCAAGCGGTGAGACCAGTCGATCGTCGCCCGCAGCGTCTGCTGCCTCGCACCTGCCAGCCGGCTTCCGGTCGTGAGCAGCCCGAGCGCATCGTCGAGCCGGGCCGCCAGATCCGCAACGCCGAGCGAGCGCGTCCTCGCCGCGGCGAGCTCGATGGCGAGGGGCAGCCCGTCGAGCCTGCGCACGATGCGTGCGATGTCGGCCCACTCCTCACCCGAGAAGGTCCGTGCCCCGCCGGCGGCAGCGGCGCGCTCGGCGAACAGCCGGTTCGCCGGCCCGTGCCGCCCCGGCAGACCGTCGTCGGCGGCGAGCGGGGGGATGCGCCACACCACTTCGCCGGGGACATCGAGCTGCTCTCGACTGGTGGCGAGGATACGCACCGCAGGGCAACGGGTGAGTATCGACGCCGCCAGCCTCGCCGAGGCCATCACGACGTGCTCGCAGTTGTCGAGGATCACGAGGGCCGTGCGCCCGCGGAGGTGCGCGACGATGGCGTCCTCCAGGGATCGCTCCGTCTCTGCGCCGGAGCGGAATCCCGGGCTGCGATCGATGTCGAGCGCAGCAGCCACTGCGTCGAGGACCCCGCTGCCGCCACCCACGGCGGCCAACTCGACCAGCCATGCGCCGTCCGGATGACGCTCCGATCGCCTGCGTGCCGTCTCGACGGCGAGTGATGTCTTCCCTGCGCCCCCCGGACCCGTGATCGTGACGAGCCGACCCTCGTCGAGCAGGCGGTCGACCTCGACGATCTCACCATCTCTGCCGACGAAGCTGGTGAGCCGCTCGGGGAGATTCCGGGACGGCTTCGTGCGGGCGGGAGTTCCGAGCGCAGGGTCGTGCAGCAGGATGCGTTCCTCCAGCTCGCGCAGCCCGGGTGACGGCTCCAGACCGAGCTCCTCCCCCAGCAGGCGCCTCGCCTCCTGGTAGCTGGCGAGCGCATCGGCGTGCCTCCCGACGCCGTACAAGGCGAGCATGTGCAGCTGCCGCACCGCCTCGTCGAGCGGGCGCACCGCAACGAGGGTCTCGACCGCGGCCAGCACGTCGCGATGCCTCCCCGCCTCGAGTGCGGCCTCGATGCGCTCGACCTCTGCGGTCGTCCGCAGGGCGTCGAGGCGCCGCACCGCCTCTTGGGCGAACTCGTCCTGGCGGAACTCGGCCAGCGCCGGTCCCCGCCACAGATCGAGTGCGACGCCGATGGCGGCCTCCCTCCGAGCCGGTTCGGCCTCGGATCGAGCCGCGGCGAGGGCATCCTCGAAGCGGCGCACGTCGACGTCGGACGGGTCGACGGCCAAGGCGTACCCCGACGACGTGGTGCGGATCGTCTCTCCGCCGAGTGCCTTGCGGAGCCGGGACACCCGGGCCTGAATGGCGTTGCGCGGGTTGTCGGGCAGTACCTCACCCCACACGGCGTCGGCCAGCTCCTCGACCGAAACCGGCTCGCCGGGCCGCAACGCGAGCGCCGCCAGCAGTTGCCGCTCGGGCAGCCCGAGCAGATCGATGGAGACGCCGTCGCGGACGACGAGCAGCGGGCCGAGCAATCCGATGTCCACGCCTTGACGTTACCGATGGCCGGCAGGGCCCATCAGCGACCGGTCAGCGCCCCGTCAGCGGTATCCGAGACCATCGCCGAGACACCACCCAGGAGGTACGACTCATGCAGACCATGACCCGACCAGCAACCCCGGCGGCCTCGACCGAGGCGGCGGCGGTGGCGGTGACGGAACTCGTCAAGACCTATCCCCACCCGGAAGGCGGCGATTTCAACGCCGTCGACGGCGTGTCGTTCACCGTCGCACAGGGCGAGGTGTTCGGACTGCTCGGCCCGAACGGCGCAGGCAAGACGACGACGCTCGAGATCATCGAGGGTCTGAAGGACCCGACGGGTGGTCACAGCCGGGTGCTCGGATTCGACTCGGTCGCCGATCGGGAGGCGATGAAGACGCGGATCGGCGTCCAGCTCCAGGCCTCGTCGTACTTCGAGTTCCTCACGCTGGCCGAGTTGCTCGACCTGTTCGGGTCGTTCTACCCGGCCGCCCGCCGTCCCGACGAGCTGCTCGACAGGGTCGGGCTGCTCGAGAAGCGCAAGTCGCTCGTCGGGGAGCTCTCCGGTGGACAGGCGCAGCGCTTCTCGATCGTGGCCGCGTTGGTGAACGATCCCGCCGTGGTGTTCCTGGACGAGCCGTCGACGGGTCTCGATCCCCAGGCGCGACGCAACGTGTGGGACCTCATTCGGTCGATCAACGACGAGGGCGTCACCGTCATCCTCACGACGCATTACATGGAGGAGGCCGAGCTGCTCGCCGATCGTGTCGCGATCATCGACCGCGGCCGCATCCAGGTCGTCGACACGCCGGACCGGCTCATCGCCGAGCGGGCCGGGGCGCACTCGATGCGCTTCACCTCGCCGGCCGCGCTGGACGAGGCCGTCCTGCGGGCGCTCCCCGGCGCCACCCACGTCGACGTGCGGCGCAACGGCTCGCATCGCTACGACGTGGGGACCGTCACGCCGAACGTCACGGTGCCGGCGCTCTTTGCGCTCTCCGCAGAAGAGGGCTTCGGCGTGGACGACCTCCAGGTCGTCGCCCCGACACTCGAGGACGTGTTCCTCAACGTCACCGGCCACACCCTTCGCGACTGACCGTCGCATCGATCAAAGGAGACGGAGAATGCACCAGATCACCAAGCTCTTCACCGCCACCATCCGAATGCTCGTGCGTGACAAGGCGGCATTCGCCATGGCAGTGGCGTTCCCGGTCATGTTCGTACTGGCCTTCAGCATCTTCGACGTGAGCTTCAGCGCCGAGGGCGCCGTCACCGGAGTGGACTACTTCGACTACGTGCTCCCCGGCCTGCTCGCCATCGGGCTGATGAACTTCGCGATGGTCGGCTCGGCCGCCGGCGTCGCCCGGTTCCGTGAGCTCAAGATCCTGAAGCGGATCGTGGCGACTCCGCTGCGGCCGTGGAAGTTCATCGCCGGCCAGGTCGGCGCCCGGCTCGTACTGGCGGCCGTCCAGACGGCGATCATCATGGCCGTCGGCGTCCTCCTCGGCGGCGATCTCGGATCCGGGTGGCCGTGGCTGCTCGTCATCTCGCTGATGGGCAACCTGATCTTCATCTCGCTCGGCTTCGCCATCGCAGGGAGGGTCGGCTCGGTGGAGGCGGCGAACAACGCCGCAGGACTGGCGACGACGCCGCTCATGTTCCTGTCGGGCAGCTTCTTCCCCGTCGAGTCGATGCCCGGCTGGCTCCAACCGATCGCCGATCTGCTGCCGCTCACGCCCCTCGTCGACGCCCTCCGAGCCATCGCCATCCAGGGGGCCGGCATCACGGACGTCGGCGGTGAGCTGGCGATCATCGGCGCCTGGATCGTCGGCGGGCTGCTGCTGGCCCGCGCCACGTTCCGCTTCAACGCTGCGTGAGCGTGCTGCGGGGGCCCGCGTGCTGACGCAGGCCCCCGCAGCCGGTATCCGGTATCCGGTATTCGGTACCCGGGTCCCGATGCCCGGCGCCCGTACCCATGCGCACCCTGATCGTCGGCGAGGCCGTATGTGGGGGAGTTCCCGGGGGATCAGCAGCAGAGAGGGCCTGCGCCGGCGTGCATCCAGCCGGTACGGACGTCGTCCGGGGGCAGGCCGAGCGCCGACAGGGCCTCCCCGGCGTCATGCATGCCCTCGCGTTCCATGAAATCGAGGAGCGCCTGTCCCGTCGCTGCGTCGAGGTCGTCCGGATCGAGACCGGCGCCGTGCTCGTTGAGGGCGGCGATCAGGGCTCTGGCGTAGTCCTCCCAGAGCCAGTCGAATCCGCCGAGGATGTCGCCGTCCGGGCCCTCGATGATGAACATGGGGGCGAACTCGTTGATGCCGAACTGCACATCGGGGTACATCGCCCGCAGGTCACCGACGGTCGTGCCCCACCCGAGCCCTTCGACCGTCGTCAGACCGGGGCCCAGCACTTCCCAGTCCGCCAGGTGGAGCGGGATCGCCGCCGGCTGGGTGACGTCACCGTTCCAGTCGGTGAAGACGAGCTGGAGCGCCAGGTCGTCCCAGGTGACGAAGCGGACCTGCTCCACGGACCAATAGATGTCCTGAGCTCCCTCGTCCCGGACCTCGCTTGGTGGCCCGAGCAGCTCCGTGAGCAGCGTCATCGCCTCGTCGGCCTCGGTGCCGAAGTCGACGGGGCCGACGCCGTCCGGCCGGAGGAGAGCCGGTAGGTCGAACCCTGCCGTAGTGGTCGTCTGGGCGATGGTGGTCGTAGTCGTGGTCGTGGTGCTCGTCGTCGCGGGAGATCGGGTCGAGGTCGTTGCCGATGACGTCGTCACCGTCGCGCTCGATGTCGGCATGGCCTCCGGAGCCGAGGTGGTCACGTCGTCGCCTGCTCCACCGCCACNNGAATCCGATCCCGGAATCGTCGGGACCGAGCGGCGAGATCGCCGAGGTGACGCCACCGGGGACGGCCTGCGCATGCGACGCAGCGATGGTCGACCTCGGTACGATCCTCTCGTGGAGCAACTCACCGGACTCGACGCCTCGTTCCTCAACATGGAGACGCCCGCGCAGCAGGGGCACGTCGGCGGCGTCGTCATCCTCGACCCGACGACCGCGACGGGCACCTGGGGGCTTCCCGCATTGACCGAGCTCATCGCGTCCCGCATCCACCTCCTCCCCCCGTTCCGCCGCCGCCTGCTCCCGGTTCCCCTCGGCGTCGACCATCCCTACTGGATCGAGGATCCCGACTTCGACCTCAGCTATCACCTTCGCCACATCGCCGTCCCGGCGCCGGGAGGACGTGAGCAGCTCGCCGAGCTCGTCGCCCGCATCCACGAGCGACCGCTCGACAGGGCACGCCCGCTGTGGGAGATCTACCTCATCGAGGGCCTCGAGGGCGGCCACGTCGCCACGTACACGAAGCTGCATCACGCCGCCGTCGACGGCATCTCGGGAGCAGAGATCCTCACGATCCTGTTGGATCCCTCGCCCGACGGGCGCGAGGTCCCGCCGCCCGAGCCGTGGCGGCCAGATCGGGTGCCCGGCGGAGTCGAGCTGCTGGCGCGCAGCGCCGTGTCCGCCGCCGTGCGCCCGGCGAAGGCCGTTCGCCTCGGCTACGAGCTGGTGCGCAGCCTCCCCGGCCTGAAACCGGTGGAACAGGTGGTGTCGCGAGTCCGCAACAGCCGGGCCGCCGATGCGGTCGTCACCCAGCCAACCCTCGTGGCCCCCCGGTCGATCCTCAGCCAGCCGATCACGCCGCACCGGCGGTGGGCCTTCGGCGACGTCGCCCTCGAGGACGTGAAAGCGATCAAGAACGCGGCGGCGGTCACCGTCAACGACGTCGTGATCACGATCACCGCCGGAGCCGTGCGCCGCTGGCTGATAGCCCACGACGCCCTCCCCGATCGGTCCCTCCAGGCCATGATCCCGGTCTCGACACGCACCGGCGAAGACGACGGCGCGATCGGCAATCGGGTGTCGGCGCTCGTCGCCCCAATCGGCACCCACCTCGACGATCCACTGGAGCGCCTGCACTTCGTGAACCAGACCATGCACGTGGCGAAAGACCAACATGCCGCCGTGCCGGCGACGCTGCTGCAGGACTTCGCCCAGTTCACGCCGCCCGCCATCGCCGCCAGGGCGGCCCGCGTCGTGTTCCGCAACGGCCGCGTCGGGCGGGTGACACCGTTCAACCTCGTCATCTCGAACGTGCCGGGGCCGCACTTCCCGCTGTATCTGGCGGGCGCCAGGCTGCTCGGCCACTACCCGGTGTCGGCGATAACCGACGGCATCGGGCTCAACGTCACCCTGCACAGCTACCTGGGGCGACTCTGCTTCGGGCTGGTGGCCGACCGCGACCTCGTCCCGGACCTGTGGGACGTCTTCGGCTGGATCGCCGATGAGGTCGAAGCCTTGAAGAAGGCCACAACGTGAAGCGGCCGAGCCTGCTCGCTGCGATCTCCGAGCCCGTGCGCGCCGGCGGCGAGTACACGACGTCGATCGCCCTGATGCCCCTGCGGGCCATCCTTCCCTCGGGGGATGGCCACCCCGTGCTCGTGTTGCCCGGGCTCGCAGCATCGGACCGGTCCACCGCTCCCATGCGGCGCGTGCTCGGCAGGCTCGGGTACGAGGTGACGGGCTGGGGTCTCGGTCGCAACCTGGGCCCAACACCCGCAGTGGTCGACGGACTCCCCGACCTCCTCCGGGCCACCCGGGCACGTCACGGCCGCAGTGTGTCGCTGGTGGGATGGAGCCTCGGCGGGATCTATGCGAGGTACCTGGCTCGACAGCATCCCGAGCTGGTGCGCAACGTCGTCACCCTCGGCACCCCGGTGCGCGCCGCGGTCGAACGGGCGAGCAACGCCCAGGCGCTGTACCAGGCGCTGCGCCCGATCCATGCCGATCACGGCGTCGTGCTCGACGAGGGAGCGCCGCTCGGGATGCCCGCCACCGCCGTCCACACCCGGACCGACGGCATCGTCCACTGGCAGACCTGCCTCATCGAGGACAGTCCTACGACGGAGAACCTCCGCGTCACCGGCAGCCATACGGGGCTGGGCTTCAACCCGGCGGCCATCTACATCGTGGCCGACCGGCTCGCGCAGCGTCCTGGGGCGTGGGCACCATTCACCCCACCGGTCGCCTATCGCAGGATCATCACCCACGTACCCGGCGAGCCGTGAGCCACGCCGAGTGACGCGGAGCCGGACGTCACTCCCGCCCCTCCCACTCCACCGACCACTCGCTGTCGATGAAGAAGCCCTCGAGCGCATCCCGGTCGGCGGCCCATGCATCGAAGACTCGATCCGAGAACTGCCGGTCTGCGGCGGTCAGAACGAGCCACCCACCGCTCTTGTCGCGATCGTCGACGATGTACACGAACCGCCCCCGTTCCTGTCCCGCGACGATGCGACCGACGATGCCTGCGGGGATGTCGACGCCCACGGCGTCAGCTTTCGGTGGCCGGTTCCGTCGACGTCGACCAGCCGGGCGCGTCGTACGTGTGCGACGGCAGCGGGTCGGGGATGTCGCGGGGGCGGGCGGCGAGCGCCCAGGCGCTCTGGCGTGGGCGGCGGGCGGGCTGGGCCCGAATCGAGGCTTCCTCGTCGAGCAGGTGGGCGACGACGGCACCGATGGCGGCCGCCATTCCCGGGTCGGCGCCGCCTCTGATCTCGAAGCGTGGCGGCGTCACGGTGCCGGCTCCACGAGCTCGATGAGTGTCCCGGCCAGCTCCTTCGGGTGCACGAAGGCGATCCGAGCGCCTCGGCCCCCGATGCGGGGAGTCTCGTCGATCAGGCGCGCCCCCTGCTGCGCCAGGTGGGCGAGGGCGCCCTCGATGTCTGGCACGGCGAATGCAATGTGATGCAGCCCCTCCCCGCGCTTCTCGACGAACCTGCCGACCGGCGTGTCGGGGCTGAGCGGCTGGAGGAGCTGCACGAACGAGCCACCCACCGGCAGCATCGCTTCCTCGACGCCCTGCTCGGCCACCACCTCGCGATGGAGCGGGGTCACCCCGTACTGGGCGCCGAATCGGGCGATGGCCTCATCGAGGTCGCGGACTGCGATGGCCACGTGGTCGAGGTTGTACGGCAGCATGGCCGTGCAGTATGCCACCACAGGCCGCGGTGTTCGGAGGCGACATCCCAGGGTGGGTGGGCTGCGCGTCCCCCCATCGGTGATCCGTTGCGGTTTGGATCCGACACCCGAACCTCGTCCGGTCACGGCGTGTGACGTCTCCTCCCTCGTACCGCAATCCACGGTGGTGGGCTCGTCGCTCCCGCATCGGGACGTGCTGCGGCTGGGTGTGTGCGTCGCGGCGCTTCGCCTCGATCGCGAAGACCCCGCACGCAGCGGCACGCGGTGCGGTGCGGCACCCAGATCGTGAGGACCCCGCACGCAGCGGCGAGCGGTGCGGTGCGGTGCGATTGCGTCGAAGAGGCCCCCTCAGGCGGGCCCTGCGGGCCCGCCAGCTC
>DKBA01000208.1 GCA_002450985.1 Acidimicrobiia bacterium UBA6912 | reverse complement strand
ACCGTGGCGTGGCAGGGCGGCGAGCCGACCCTCATGGGCCTCGACTTCTACCGCAGGGTCATCTCCTGGGAGGAGAAGTACCGCAGACCCGGCATGACGTACCTCAACACGATGCAGACCAACGGCACGCTGCTGACGGACGAGTGGTGCGAGTTCTTCTCCGAGCACGACTTCCTGATCGGGATCAGCATCGATGGCCCGCGTGAGCTGCACGATGCCCACCGGGTCACCAAGAAGGGCGAAGGCACCTTCGACAAGGTGATGCGGGGACTGCGCCTGCTCCAGAAGCACGGCGTCGAGTACAACGTCCTCACCACGGTCAATCGCACGAACGGGGACTACCCGCTCGAGGTGTACCGCTTCCTCCGCGACGACGCGGGCACGGATTGGATACAGTTCATCCCGGTGGTGGAGCGGGTCGACGAGCACGGGAACCCGGCGGACCTGCGTGGCATGTTCGCNNCAGACGTTCGAGGCGACGGCGCGAAACTTCGCCGGTCTCGGTCAGTCCGGGATGTGCGTGTTCAACGAGACGTGCGGCACCGGACTGGCACTCGAGCACAACGGCGACTTGTACTCCTGCGACCACTTCGTCGACCCGGAGTTCCTCGTGGGCAACATCGCCGAGCACGGCGTTGCCGACCTGGTGGGGTCCCGCCAGCAGTACGACTTCGGTCAGGACAAGCTCACCTCCCTTCCCCAGTACTGCCTCGACTGCGACGTCCGCTTCGCCTGCCACGGCGAGTGCCCCAAGAACCGGTTCNNGCCGGGTTCAAGGACTTCTTCCACCACGTCGACCGGCCGATGCGGACGGTGATCGACCTGATGCGCCGCGGCCGGCCCGCCGCCGACGTCATGGCGATGTTGGCCGCCGAAGATCGTGCGTTCGATCAGGCGGTGCGGACCGCCGGGCGCAACGGTCCTTGTCCCTGCGGTAGCGGTCGCAAGGCGAAGCATTGCCACGGCCGGGCGGTGACGGCAGCGGAACCGACGCTGTTGCCCGACTTCCGCGACGCTCCGCGCCGGCCGGTCACGCAACGCGGTAGGCGCGCCGCCTCGTCCCACGAGGGCGGCGCGATCGACTGAGCGCGTCGGAGTGTCGCGTCCCGGTGTCGAGCGTTCCGGTGGAACCTTCGGCTTGCGTGAGAGACGCCAGCAGCCTCAGGGAGCTTCGGTGGGTGCCGGCGCCTCGGTCGTGGCTGGCGGGCTGGTGGTGTCGGTTGTCCCGTTGTCGTCGCCGGAATTGGAGAGCAAGACGACGAGGAGGATCGCCACCGCGGCGA
This sequence comes from Acidimicrobiia bacterium UBA6912, assembly GCA_002450985.1. GTDB lineage: Bacteria > Actinomycetota > Acidimicrobiia > Spongiisociales > UBA5794 > UBA6912. The sequence goes on along the minus strand of DKBA01000208.1, from coordinate 1,796 downwards.
TGGCAACGAGCACGCTGACGATGATGCCCACCGACGAGCCGCTGCTCTGGGTGACCTGCACCGCCGGCTGGGGAGCGGGCGTGGTGGGCGAAGGGGCTGCCGTGCCGGGCGCAGGAGGGGTGGTGATCATGTCGGCGGGCAGCAGGTTGGGGTCGGTGCCGCTGTGGGAGCCGCCGTTGCTGACTTGGCTCGTCCAAGCCGCGCCGTCCCAGTAGCGATACAGGTAGCGGCTGGTCGGATCGGAGTACCAGCCCAGGGGAGTTGCCACGTGTTACCTCCTGTTTCGTTGTGACGGCACCCTACGGCCCTGCGCCGAGCATTTCCACCACCCGCGGGGCCCGAGTACACCGCCGGCCGCCGTGGACCGCGACACTCTGCAGGCCACCGGCTGCCCGCCGTCACATCCGTCGTCGCACCCGCTTGACCACCGTGCCGCCATGGCGTTTCAGCCGCTCGTTGATGAACGCGGTGATGATGCCGACTCCGGAGAAGATGTAGAACACGGTGAAGAGCTTCGACGCATCGCTGGTGGGACTCAGATCGCCGAAACCGACGGTGGTGACGGCGACGGCGCAGAAGTAGAACGCGTCGACCCAGCTCCAGTCCTCGAGGAAGCGGTACACGATCGTTCCGATGGCGAGAAGGAGGACGGCGAGCCCGGCGAGGAGGCGGTAGGCGTACTCCGCCATGAATGCCTCTTCTCGCTCCTTGCGTTCCTCGTGCGTCTCGTTGTTCGTCACACCCTTGCCTCCTTGGTGTCGTGCGACGGGTGCCCAAGAGGGATCCGGCGCGCCGCTCTACCTGAGCCGGGGCCATGATCGCTCCCGCGCACGATGTCGATGGTGCGGGCATGTTGCGCCTCGAGACCCTGCCTTCGTCCCTCCCACCGCCGGCGCATGGGAAGCTGATACATTCTGCTCACCCCGCGCCCAGGGAGTTGCGACCGTGCCCGAACAGCCCGAGGCCGACCTCGACCCGACCGAACGCCGGATGGCGAGCCCGGACCGCCTCCTCGCGTTCACCGACGGGGTCTTTGCGATCATCATCACCATCCTGGTGCTCGACATCCGGGTGCCCGACTTCGGCTCGGGTCAGGCGTTGAGCCGGTCTCTCGACGAGCTGCGACCCACCTTCGTCTCATTCGTGATCAGCTTTCTCCTCGTCGGCATGTACTGGATCTGGCATCGCGGCGCCTTCGCCGTCGTTCGCTACGTGGACCTCAACACCACCTGGCTCAACCTGCTCTTCCTCCTCCCGGTGTCGCTCATCCCCTTCGCCGCCTCGGCACTGGGGAGCCACCCCGACGAGCCGGTCGTCCTCGAGCTGTACGGCGCCGTCCTCGTCATCGCCACGCTGTTCCGCAGCCTGCTCGACTGGTATCTCCGGCGTCACCCGGGCCTCCTGTGGGAGATCCCTTCGGCGCAAGCACGACGACTCGGCGCAGGGACCGCGATCGGTCCGGTCGCGCTCTACGGAGTCGCCATGGTCGTTGCCGAGGCGCTTCCCTGGCTGAGCCTGATCTTGTATCTGCTGGTACCCGCTACGTACTTCGTCGTCGTGGCCTACCTCAAGACCGACCCGAGAACTCGCGGGGCGGCGCAAGGTCTGTCGTAGCGTCACCGGCCCAGGGGACGGCGCTGCACCGGGGAGACCGGGTCAGGCGGCAGCCGTCTTCGGGATTCTGAGGCCGAGGAACAGGCGGATCGCCCCCGCAACGACGGACCAGATGCCGACCAGCCAGACGAGAACCGCCACGGTGGGCTCCGGCCACGACAGCGCGATGATGCCGGCCACGA
>DKBA01000192.1 GCA_002450985.1 Acidimicrobiia bacterium UBA6912 | reverse complement strand
CGGGGTGAACGGCGGCTTGGGGAAGCCGGGGAACGAGGAGCGTCGCACCATGAGGTCGAGGGCCGAGATCCCTGCGGCGAGCGTGCGGACCCGCACCTCGTCCTCTCCGGCCTCAGGAACGGGCGCTTCCACGACCCGGAGCACCTCCGGCCCACCGCGCTCGGACACCACGATCCGTCGATACGTGCGCGCGCTCATCTCATGCCCTCCTCGGGTCGCTGTCTTCACGGTGCGCGACGATGCGGCGCCCGACCAGGGGTCCTTCGTCACCGCGTCCCGGCTGCGCCCGGACCCGGGCCGCCGCGGCTCGGGGAGCACCGGCTCAGGGAGCGGGCGGCGTCTCGGACAGCCTGCCTTCGCTGTCGGCGAAGTCCCACACGTCGATGAAGGGAGGCTCGACCCCGATGACGGTGAGCGCGGTGCACACCTGGCTGCGATGATCGGTGCCGTGGTGCAGGGCTTGCGCGATCCGAATGCCCAGCGGCGCATGGCCCGCGGAGCCGTCGTCGCGATAGCGGGTCACGATGATCGTCGGGTCCAGATCCTGGGCGACGAGCGCCGACCACGCGTCACCATGGGCCTCCATCACGGTGTGGAGCTCGGCGACGTCCATCGTGTCCGTGTCGGCGGTACCGACGGCGCCCCCGGTGAGCGCAACGAGGTACGAGGCGTCGGCGCCGACCAGGTGGCGCAAGGTGTCGATGATCGAGCCGAAGGTGCCGGGCGCGATGGTGGCGAGCTGGTCCGCATCGAGCACGCGGCACGTATCGAGCAGGCGCAGGGTCGCCCAGGTGTGGTGGGAGAAGGCGTCGGCCAGGAGTGAGGTCGTCATCCGACCGACCCTACCCGCGGCCGNNCCGACCCCTCGCCACGCCGGGCATCAGTCATCGCCGGAGTCGGCTACCTCGTGATCTTCGTCCTGGCGATCTTCGGCAACTTCGTCGTGCTCACGGGAATGGTGGAGGCGGGCGACGCCGCAGCGACGGCGGCCAACATCCAGGACGGAGAGGGCCTGTTCCGGCTCGGCCTCGTGAGCTTCACGATCGTGTTCATCGCCGACGTCGTGGTGGCGTGGGCGCTCTACATCCTCTTCCGGACCCTGAGCCGGGACCTGTCGTTGCTCACCGCATGGTTCCGGCTCGTCTACACGGTGCTGCTCGGCGTCGCCCTCATCTTCTTCTTCGTCGCCCTCGACCTGCTCGGCAGCAAGGACTACCTGGCGGTGTTCGACACCGGGCAGCTCGACGCCCAAGCGCTTCTGGCGCTCGACGCCTTCAACTACGCATGGCTCATCGGGCTGGTGGCCTTCGGCCTACACCTCGTCATGCTCGGCTACCTCGTGGTGCGATCCGGGTACGTCACCAAGGTGCTCGGCTACGTCCTGATGGTGGCGGGGGCTGCCTATGTGATCGACACCGTGGCCCACGCCATGTTGTCCGACTACGCGGACTTCGAGAACGTGTTCCTCGCTATCGTCGCCATCCCATCGATCGTCGGGGAGCTGTGGTTCGCCGTCTGGCTGCTGATGCGGGGCGGCAAGGAGCAGGCGGTCGCGGCAGCGACGTGATCGCGGCCGGCCCGTCGCCGCCCGAGGTTCGCACGGCCGAGGAGGAACGTGATGGAGGACGTGAGGATCACCCTCGCAGGGTTGTGGACGGCGATGATGCTCACCTACCTGCTGGGCGACGTGCTGCGGATCTTCGCCGGCGACTTCACGCCAGGCGAGATCGACGGCCAGCCGGCAGGGCAAGGCGCGTGGTTGGGAGCGGCCCTCATCATGCTGGTGCCGATCACGATGATCGTGCTGTCCCTGACACTGGGCTATCCCGCCATTCGTTGGGCCGGCCTCGTCGTGGCGGCGCTCCTCGTGGTCTTCAATCTCTTCGGCCTCCCGTACCCCGGTCTCTACGACAACGTGCTGATCATCGTGAGCTTCGCCTTCAACGGGCTCATCATCTGGTACTCCTGGACGTGGCATTGAGCCGACACCGACCGGGGCCGCTTGGGCGGCCACGGTCGGCACCGTACGCTTTCGATCATGATCTCGATGAGCCCCGACCGAGTCGCCGACCTGCTCCAGCANNTACCACTTCACGGACGGGATGTTCTGGATGGTGACCGATCCAGCCTCGCTGCACGGGCGACTCATGGTGAAACGGGGTCGAGCGACGATCACGGTGCAGTACGAAGCCTGCGACGGACGGAACGTCCACCAGTGGTATGTCATGGCGGAAGGTGCCGTCTCATTTCTCGATGATCCACCGGAGCCTCACGTACGGCGGATCCTCGCCAAGGATCGCGGCGAGGAGAACGCGGACGACTGGATGCGAGGAGCCGTCGCCGACGGGCACCGTCTCGCCATCCTCGAGCCGGACCGGATCGCCGGTCACGAGTGGAGCGCCTCGCTCGACTGAACCTCGGCGCCGCCATACGTCCACACCATCGGCAGCGGTCTCGGGGAGTGGTCTATCTCCTCGGGTCGTCCACCGAGACCGAGACGATCGGCGAGTCGTCGGCGCCGGCACGCAGCGCCTCGGCGAGGAGCGCGTGCAGCTCTGCTTTGGACAGCACCGGACTCGGCAGCAACTCGTCGGTCAGCTTCACCCAGATGCGCGCACGATATTCCTTGGTGGGTCCCGCCATTGGTGCTCCTCGTCCTGCTCCGGCAACCGAGCCGCCGGGCCTGGCGGCTCGAACATCCGGAGTGTAGGGAGAGGGTGACCCGCCCCCCTGCCCGCCGTGCCGGGCGGCAGAGGGGCGCAGTGGACCTCACTCCGCCGCAGCCCCACCCATGTGATCCGCGACCCGCCCCGTCGCCCGGAACGGACGAACCTCGATGGGGTGGTTGGTGGCTGCGGCGACCTTCTCGCCCCACTCCAACGCCTCGTCGAGATCGGCCGCATCGATGATGTAGAAGCCGGCGATCTGCTCCTTCGTCTCGACGAAGGGACCGTCGGTCCTCAAGGCGCCGCCGTCTCGAGGGCGAACCACCGAGGCCGCCCCGGGCTCTCGCAGGGCGCCACCGAACACGAATGCTCCCCGGTCGTCCATCTCGGCCTCCAGTGCGATGACCCGCTCCATGAACGTCTGCATCTGCTCTGGTGTCGCGGGCGCTCCTCGAACGTCGCCCTCGACCGCAAACGTGGACAGGAGGTACTTACTCATGCGTGCTCCTCGCATCGGGTGCGGGTCGTTCCCGCAGCTCACCCTATCGACGAACGAGCGTCGCCGTGGACGACAGAGGCCGGGCTGCACCGGCGCTCGCCAGGGTCTCGGAGGGGGCGCCACGCTGGACGAGGCGGGAGTGTCGCTCCGTCGTCCGGGATCGGGCGGCTCAGCGCGAAAGATTGGATTCCGTTGGATACTTGACACAGTCGGCAATCCCGAGAAGATAGGAGAGTGGATGCGCAGCCCCAGATCGCACCTCAGGATCTCCTCCGCGAGCACGGCGTGCAAGTGACGGCGCAACGGCTGGCAGTGCTTCGAGCGGTCTCCCAGCATCCACACGGCACGGCCGATGACGTGGCCGACGCCGTGCGGCACGAGATCGGCGCCATCTCGCGCCAGGGGGTCTACGACGCGCTCGGTGTGTTGGTCGACAAGGGCCTGCTCCGGCGAATCCAGCCCGCCGGATCGCCGGCTCGCTTCGAGCATCGGGTGGGCGACAATCACCACCACGTCGTCTGCCGCGTGTGCGGCGGCACCGACGACGTCGATTGCGCAGTCGGCGCGGCCCCGTGCCTCGACGCCGCCGATACCCACGGGTACGAGATCGATGAGGCCGAAGTGATCTTCTGGGGCCGGTGCCCCGGCTGTCGGGAGCCAGCCGGCGGGACCTGACGAACTCGAGAGAGAGACTGGACGAAGCCCACTCCGGAATCGTGAGAGGAGAGCAATGAACGAGGAACATGGAACGGTCGTCACCGATGACGAACCGTCGGCTGCGAAGTGCCCGGTGATGCACAGCGATCACCAGCGGGTCGGGGGGACCGCAAACCAGCATTGGTGGCCGAACCAGCTGAACCTGCGGATCCTCCGCCAGAACCACCCCAAGGCCAACCCGATGGGTGAGGACTTCGACTACCGGGCGGCGTTCAACAGCCTCGATTTCGACGAGCTGGCGAGGGACGTCGATGCCATCATGACCGACTCCAAGGAATGGTGGCCAGCCGACTACGGCCACTACGGGGGGCTCTTCATCCGGATGACGTGGCACGCCGCCGGCACCTACCGCACGCTCGACGGGCGTGGGGGCGGCGGCAGCGGCGCCCAGCGTTTTGCCCCGCTGAACAGCTGGCCCGACAACNNCGCCGCCTGCTGTGGCCGATCAAGAAGAAGTACGGCCGCAACATCTCGTGGGCCGACTTGTTGATCTTCACCGGGAACCGTGCGCTGGAGACCATGGGGTTCAAGACCTTCGGGTTCGGCGGCGGCCGCGAGGACATCTGGGCGCCGGAGGAGGACGTGTACTGGGGCCCCGAGACCACCTGGCTCGGCGACGAGCGCTACACGGGTGACCGGCACCTGGAGGAGCCGCTCGGTGCGGTGCAGATGGGCCTGATCTACNNGAACGACGAGGAGACCGTGGCCCTCATCGCGGGCGGTCACACCTTCGGCAAGACCCACGGCGCCGCCAATCCCGACGAGTACGTCGGCCGCGAGCCGGAAGGTGCCGGCCTCGCCGAGCAGGGCCTGGGGTGGAGGAGCACCTTCGGTACCGGCATGGGCGACGACACGATCTCCAGCGGGCTGGAAGGTGCCTGGACCCAGAACCCGATCATGTGGGACAACGGCTACTTCGAGCTGCTGTTCAAGTACGACTGGGAGCTGGTGAAGAGCCCGGCGGGCGCCTATCAATGGCACCCGAAGGACATCGCCGAGGAGGACATGCCGCCGGCCGCGCACGACGCGTCGAAGCGGGTGCTCCCCATGATGGCGACNNCTCATCTGGCAGGACCCGGTACCGGCGGTCGACCACGAGCTGATCGACGATGCCGACGTCACGTCGCTGAAGGCCACCATCCTCGACTCCGGCCTGAGCGTCGCCCAGCTGGTCTCGACGGCGTGGGCGTCGGCGGCGACCTACCGCGACACCGACAAGCGGGGCGGCGCCAACGGCGCCCGCATCCGCCTGTCCCCCCAGGCCGACTGGGACGTCAACATCAGCTCCGGCGTGTCGAGCGTGGTGCGCACGCTCGAGGGTATCCAGCAGCAGTTCAACGGGTCGCAGGCCGGCGGCAAGAGGGTCTCCCTCGCCGACCT
>DKBA01000046.1 GCA_002450985.1 Acidimicrobiia bacterium UBA6912 | reverse complement strand
GGTCGCGACACGAGGATCTCGCCGGGGCCGGCGAGACTCATGATCCGGGCCGCTCGATTGACCGCGGGGCCGAATTATTCGCGATGCCTCGACTCCGCCTCACCGGTGTGCGCCCCCACACGAACGGAGAACTCGGGGAGGGAACCCCAGTCGTGCGCGTCGATCGTCATCTGGATGGCCGCCGCTGCTCGAACGGCATCGACGGCCGAGCCGAAGGCCGCGAAGGTGCCGTCGCCGGTCTGTTTGACGAGGACGCCGCCGTGCGCCCCGATGACGCGGCGCATGATGCCGTCGTGCGCCTCCATGGCGGTGCGCATGGCATCGTGGTGTCGATCCGACAGCTGCGTGCCGCGCACGATGTCTGTGAAGAGGAACGTGACGGTACCGGTCGGGAATTCGGTCACGACCCAGGAGCTACCCGCGGCACGCCGAAGACGACGCAGCGCCAGGGCTCGGTACGGATATCGACGGCGCTCATCCGAAGCTCACGCCGTGCTGGTTGGTCGCTAACCGGTTGCTGCCACCGTGCGTGTGAAAGACGGAAACAAGGGGTACGGGCCGTGATGGAGCGATCTCGCGGCGAGAGGGGGGTGGCGGCGGTGACGGGTCGACGATCGATGCTGGCTCGCCTCCGATACCGCACGCGGGTCCGGGCACTCCGAGCCATCCGCCACGTCGGCGGCGACGTCGCAGTCCGGCGGGCGCGCGGTCAGCGCCGTCCCCACTCCACTCCTCNNACGTCGACTGGCCGGGTGACACACTCGTGATCGGCGTGGAGCTGGGAGGCCTGGCCCGTGCCTATCCGGTGCGCTTCCTCGACAAGCGGGAGATGGTCCTCGACGACCTCGGAGAGCCGATCCTGGTCACCTGGTGTCCGAGGTGTGGCACTGCGATGGTGCACAGCCGGCGACTTGATGACGGGACTCTCGTCTTCGGTCACCAGGGCGCACTCTGGCAGGGGGCGATGACCTGGTGGGATCACGACACCGGGAGCATATGGAGCCAGCCGTTTGGCCGCTGCATCGCCGGCCCACGGCGCGGGGCGGAGCTGAGACTCCTTCCGTCGACGATGACCTCCTGGGACGCTTGGCGATCCACCCACCCTCACACTGATGCGCTGGCGGCGCCCCGCCGGCCGGACGTGCGCGACACAGGAGCGCTGGTGCTCGCCATAGCGGTGGGTGATGAGGCGCTCGGGTTCCCTGTCTCACGTCTCCGGCGGCGCAAGGTGGTCAATGGCCACATCGCGGGGGTGCCGGTGGTGGCAGTCGCAGACCCCGATGACCGCGGGGTCGGCGTGGTCTTCGACCGTCGTCGCGCCGGTCGTACGCTGACGCTCGCCTTGCGTGACGGGAAGATGCTGGACCTCGAAACCGGAACCACATGGGAGGCGCACTCCGGGAAAGCGCTCGCCGGGGCTCTCGACGGTGATTCGCTGCGGCGGCTCGCGACGATGACGGTGACGCCCTCGGACTTCGACACGTTCTGGCCGGGTGGGGTGCTCTGGGGACGCTCCGAGCCGGACGAGACGTCGGGGGAGTGACGGTGCCGGCTGGGCGGTGTGGCCGGGCGACTCGGGACGGCAGGGCTACCTCGGCTCTGTTGAGGAGACTCCGACGCCGCCGATGGCCTGGGCGGATCAACCGGGAGACGACGCAGGCGACGACGACCTCACTCGGGGAGGACGACGGCGATTCGGAGATACGACGTCTCCGCCTTCCGACGACGGGGGCGACGACGATGCCGCCGGCGGCGACGACGAAGGCTCGGGCTTCTCGCTGCGCCGGCCCGCCGGGGAAGGATCGCGGCACGTCAGTCGAGGCGCCATCCTTCGCCCGGTCCGGCCGATGCAGCGACAGATCGCTCGCCGGCAAGAGAGACTGTTCACCGCGCCGGCGCCCGTGGCCAGCTTCGGACCACTCGAGGAAATCGAGGGGGCCTCTCGACATCGTGACGTGACATCGACTGCGGTGGTTCGACGAACTCCGAACTCTGGGATTCGGAAGCCCGACTCGTCGATCACGCGTTCGCGGGACGCCTCGGTCGTTGTTCGCACCGGGCCCGGTCGACACGCTGGAGCCCACCCTGGCGTCCGGGGCGTCGACATGTGTCCGGCCCTCCAGGTATGCACCATCCGTCCTGCCGTCGCCGCTGCATCGTGCCGGGCCAGAGGTGCCTGCGCACGGTCGGAGCATCCATCGATCTCGCCTGCCGATAGGGTCACGCATTCAGATGTCGCAAGCGACCTCTGCCGTGATGGTGAACGTGCCGTGGCCGGTGTCCGGGCGGCCACCGTGTTCCCAGTGGACGTCGACGAGGAGCCGATGCAGACCCGAGTCCACGGACTCGTCAACCCCTGCCGTCGAGCCCCTCGTGATGCTGGTTCCAGGGTCGAACACGCCGCGGCTGTCGGAGTCGATGATGAGCTTCCACCCTGTCGACCAATCCTCCTTGGGATTGGTCGCGTACCACCAGATCACGGCGCCTGCGTCGCTGCACTGGACGTCGGCGGACAGCGTCACATACCAACCGTCCTGCGGGGGCACCGTCGTGGTAGTCGTCGGCGGAGGCGGCAACGTCGTGGTCGG
>DKBA01000112.1 GCA_002450985.1 Acidimicrobiia bacterium UBA6912 | reverse complement strand
GGCGACCCGCAACGCCGGGTTCTCGGATGCCAATCCGCAGCAGCTCTACCTGCCGGTGATCATCGATCCCTCGTATCACTACGAGTCGGTGAACGTCGAGAGCCAGCACGCCAACACCAGCTCGTTGTGGTGGTGGACGAAGCGTATGCTCGCCCTGCGCAAGCGCCATCCCGTGTTCGGGCGGGGCGCCATCGAGTTCCTCCACCCCTCCAACGCCCGGGTGCTGGCGTTCCTCCGCTACGACGGCAACCAGACGGTGCTCGTGGTCGCCAACCTGTCCCGTCACAGCCAGTTCGTCGAGCTCGACCTCTCCCGCTTCAGCGGAGCGGTCGCAGTCGAGCTCTTCGGCCGGACCGAGTTCCCGCCGGTCGGGGACCAGCCCTACCTGCTCAGCCTCGGTCCCTACGCGTTCTACTGGTTTGCGGTCGAGCCGGCCGCGGAAGCCGCCCACGAGCCGTCAGTCCCCGAGATGCGGATGGACGGCGAGCTGGCATCGCTGCTCGGCCACAACACGGAGCTGGGCTGGATCCTGCGCGACCACGTGTACCGGCGGTCGTGGTACTTCGAGCGTTTCCAGCCGGTGCTGTCGACGGATCTGTGGGCGGTCGCCACCTTCGGCGCGGGCGACGATCAATGGCTGCTGTGCCGGTTCGAGATGGAGTACCCCGAGGGCGAGCCGGGCCGCTACGTGGTGCCGCTCACCGTGCTCTGGGGCGCCGGACCGGACGTGCCCGAGGTGCCGGAGCAGGCGGTCGTCGCCCGGGTGTGGCGAGGCGAGCAGGCCGGTCTGCTCGTGGATGCGACCTGGCACCCGAGAACGCAGGCGGATCTCGCCGGGCTCGCCAACCGGCAGATTCCCGAAGGCGCAGATCACCTCGAGGTGGTGGCGATCAACGGCGGGATCCCGCCCGACGAGGTGTGCGAGTCGGTGGACGACTCGTCTGAGGGTCACACGCGGCTGATCTACGGGTCGTCCTACGTGCTCAAGCTGGTGCGGCGGCTGGAACCGGGCATCAACCCGGATCTCGAGATGCGCACGTTCCTCACCGCCGAGACGGACTTCGACGGTCTCGCACCGGTCTTGCGGGCGGTCGAGATGCGCCGGCCCGGCGAGTCGATGGTGCTCGCCATCCTCGAGCGATTCATCTCCAACGAGGGCACGGCGTGGAGCCAGACGACCGACTCCTTGCGCCGCTTCTACGAAGCCGTCGGTGCGCTCCCCGCCGCCGTGCGCGACGAGGTCCAGGTGCCGTCGCCTGCCCTCACCGAACTGATCGATCGCGAGCCGCCGCAACTCGTGCGAGACCTGATCGCCGGCGATCTCGCCGCTGCCGAGGCCCTGGGCCGTCACACCGCGGCCCTCCACCTCGCGCTGGCCTCGAGTTTCGAAGACCCGGCGTTCCGNNCTGCGCTGCCTCCACCGGGTGGTGGCCGGCAGGATGACCGGAGTGCGCATCCGGTGCCACGGCGACTACCGATTGGACGAGGTGCTGTTCACCGGCACCGACTACGTCCAGTTCGATTTCACGGGCGACTCCACCCGGCCGCTCAGCGAGCGCCGCATCAAGGCCTCACCGGTGCGGGACCTCGCCGAGATGCTGCGGTCGTACGACTACGCAACCCGCGCCGCGATGCAAGACGAGGTCGACGCAGGCGCGATCCCCGACGAGGCGGTCGCCGTCTTCGATCGGTGGGGGAGAAGCTGGTACCGGTGGGTCGGGGCGGCGCTGTTGCGGGCCTATCGCGAGGCGGGAGGCTCTCGGCTGCTCCCGGGATCCCTCGACGACATCCAGGCGCTGCTCGATGCGTATGCGCTGGAGAAGGCCAGTCGCGAGCTGCTGTGGGAGATCGACCATCGTCCGGATTGGGCATTCATCCCACTCGCTGCGATGCACGCCGCCGTCGAGGTCGAGCGCGCTCGCACGTGAGCACTGACGACGGCCATCTGCGTCGGGTCGTCGAGGCTGCAGGGGGCGAGGCGGTGCTGGAAGCGCTCGCCGACGAGTTGGGCGGCGCCGATCTGACGACGTTGCTGCTCGAGGTGATGCGGCGGCGCGCCGGACGGGTGTCGCCTGCCGAGGTGCTGCAACAGTACGAGCGCGACCGTTTCGTGAGACCGGGAACCGTGTCGCTGCGGGCGCTGCGCGCAGTGGAGGATGCGGCGCTTGGCACACTGCCCGAGGGGATCGAGGCCGTGGTGCTGGCTCCGGTGGCGCCCCTGGCGGCCCACTCGGTGGTCGCTCCGGTCGATCAGCACAAGGTGGTGTCGACGGTGCGCCGGACCGAGGTGGCCGCAGACCCGACGAACGTCCTCGCCCTGGAGGCGGCAGTGCGGCGAAGGCGCCTGCTCGCCGGCGATCCACGCTCGGCGGAGCCGGTGCGGCTGGCTGCCGTGCAGCGAGTGCTGCGGGCCCAGGTCTTCGCGGGGGCCGAGTCGTTCGCCCACTTCTCGATCCTCGGGCTGGTGACCGCAGGCCGGGACACCGGCAACCGGACGTTCGAGCGAGAGGTGCTCGAGGCGCACGCCCGGTTCGTGTCCGCTGCGTTGCTGGCGGCCGGCGCCGAGGCAGTGCGACTCGAGCTGACTGCGTTCCCGGGTGGGGGGTTCGAGGGGGTGGTCGATCAGGTGGTTGGAGCACTCGCGCCGGTCGACCGTCTCGAGGCGGTCATTGCGCCCGACCGTACCGCAGGGGCGGGCTACTACTCGGGTGCCGCGCTACGCGCCGAAGCCGTGTACGGCGGCGAGCACGTCGAGTGCGCAGACGGCGGCCTCGTCGACTGGACGCAACGCCTCTTGGAGAATCGCAAGGAGCGGCTCATGGTCCTGGGAATCGGACTCGACCGTCTTGCGGTGCGGGTGCCAGATTGAGCCTCGTTCCTCGCCGACCCTCAGCCTTCTCGATCAGCGTCCGCGTGCCGACCCGGGTGGGCGTGCAGTCACGGGCGAGCTGTCCGAAACACGGGGCGGGGCAGGGGTCCGTCGAGGTCACACCGCGACGCCAGCGTGTCGGCGGGTTCCCCGGTCGACGCAGGCAGGCCGATCACCATGTTCAAACTCGGCGGTGACGTCACCGGCCGACCGCTGGGTGCGGTGGTGGCGTTCGGTTTGGCGGGCCTATGGGACGAACGCGAACCACCGCGTACTGAATTGGGGAGGTCGTGGGGTGGCTGGATCATCGTTGGTTCTGGTGGGCGGCAAGGATCTTGGCCGTGATGGCGGCGAGCTGGCTGATCTCTCGCTCGGTCAGCGCGGAGAAGAGGTGTTGGTCGAGGTCTCGGAGGTGTTGGTTGTGAGCGGATCGGTACTTCTCGAGGCCTTGCTGGGTGAGTGTCACAGTCACTGCTCGGTTGTCGGTCGGGTCGGTGGTGCGTCGGACAAGCCCGACGTCTTCGAGGCCGCTCACTACACGGGAGACGCGGCTCTGGCTGAGAGGCGTGCGGCGGCGGAGTTCGATCATCGGCATGGTGTGGTCCGTGGAGAAGGCGGCGAGGAAGAGCAGCACCTCGTATTGGTGGAGGGAGATGCCGTGCCCGTCCTGGAGTGAACGATCAAGGGCGCGGAACACGGAATCGCTGGCGCGGATCAGCCCGAGGAAGGCGTTGGCGTATTCGCGGCTGAAGTACTTGGTTCCGTCGCGTTCCATGATGACCCCGGCCGGCGATGACTCGTGGTGCCCAGGCTGCGGCGCTGGCGGCTTCACGACACCAGGATATCAGAAGTTGTATGCGCGCGCATAGATAGTGTATGCTTGCGCATACGTTTCGTGACTCGTAGGAGGCGGACATGACCTCAACTCCACCGGTTGATGACATCAACAGGCACGTCATCGAGGACTTCCGGGCCAACAACGGCGCCGTTGATGTGGCCATGGGCGGGCTTTTCGCAGGGAAGCCCGTTCTGATTCTCCACAACACGGGAGCCAAGACCGGAAAGCAACGCCTCAATCCGCTCGTGTACGCAACGCACGACGAGCGCTATGTCGTCGCCGCAACGAAGGGGGGATCGCCCAATCATCCGCACTGGTTCCTCAACGTGCAGGCCAACCCGGACGTGACCGTCGAGGTAGGTACCGACAGGTTCCCTGCCAAGGCGACCATCGTCGAGGACGGGCCGTACCGCGACGAGTTGTACGCCAAGCTCGTGGCGATCATGGACCAGTTCGCCGAGTACGAGACCAAGACCGATCGACGCATCCCGGTGATCGTGCTCGAACGAGCCGACTGACGACTTCCCAACGTGGCTGGACGAGACCGCGCGTGCCCGCATCGATGTGGCTGCAGACGGTCCGCCGAACGTCGCCCTTGTCGCAGCTAGCGCGAAGGAGACAACGATGACGAAACCATTGCGACTGGGCCTGGTCGGCGCCGACGCCAAAGGCCGGGGGTGGGGTCCGGTGGCCCACATACCCGCATTGCGCGGGATCGAGCAGATCGAGCTGGCGGCGTTGTGTACCAGTCGTCCCGAGTCGGCTGCGGCTGCTGGCGACGCCTACGGCATCGACCGCGTCTATCACGATGTCCGCGAGATGGCCGTCCAGCCGGATATCGACATCGTGTCCGTCGTGGTCAGGGTGCCCCATCATCATGAGGTGGTGATGGCTGCCCTCGAAGCCGGCAAGCATGTCTTCTGCGAGTGGCCGCTCGGCGCCAACCTGGACGAGACGCAGGAGATGTCCGCCCAGGCACGAGCCAAGGGTGTCGTGACGGCGGTTGGGCTTCAGGGGCGCCACGACCCGTCGCTCACGCACATCAAGGAGCTCCACGACGAGGGCTGGTTGGGTGACATCCTGTCGGTGAACGTGTCGCTGCTCGCCGGCGGGGCCGGCAGGAGCGATTCCCGCAGCGCATGGATGGGCAACGCCGACAACGGTGCGAACTTCGTGACGATCGCCGCCGGCCACACCATCGACTACGTCACCTACTGCGTGGGACCCGTGGCAGAGGTCTCAGCGTCAGTGGCGACTCAGGTTCCGCAGTGGAAGCTCGGCGATACCGGCGAGACGATCGACGTAGACGCACCCGACACGGTGCTGCTGAACGGCACTCTCGCCGGCGGCGGCCTCCTCTCGTTCCACGCAGCCTCCGTTCCGTTCGACGGGAGCAACTGGCGCATGGAGATCTACGGCACCAAGGGCACGATCGTGGCCGCAACGCCGGTGCTGCCCCAGATCAGCCCGATCACACTGAGAGGCGCCCAGGGCGACGAGCCGCTCTCCGAGCTTCCGACGCCCCAACGCCTGATCGTCGCACCGGCAGCGGTCCCGGGCGGACCGGCCCGCAACGTTGCCGGCGCCTACATCCGCATGGCCGAGGCGATCACGAACGGCAACCGGTTCGACCCGGACTTCGACCACGCCCGGGAACTCCACGAGTTGCTCGAAGCACTGCAGCACTCCTCCGACGTTGGGCGCGCCGTGAAGCTCGACGGTTCCAGCATGTCCGCTTAGCCACCTGACAGGACGCGCCGACCGCGCCACCGCGTTCCCAGGGTCGCGGGGCGATTCGTGGTTCGAACGAACCGCAGCAGGCTCGGAGGACGGCTTGCACATGTCGACTGATCTGGTTGGCCGTGAGGAGATCAGGGCAACACCACGAGCTTGCCGGTCGCTCGACCGGCTTCCAAGTCGGCGTGGGCCTGGGTGATCTCGTCCAAACGGTAGGTGCGGTGGATCGGCACCCGGGCCCGACCGGCCGAAACGTCGTCAAGAAACTCCTGCAGCACGGTGGGCGGGAGATCGCTGGCGTCGCCCCCGTAGGCCGTCAGCCGCACGCCGCGCGGCAGGTACTCGATCGGGTAGAAGTCGCGCACCGTCCACTGGTTCGACAACATCCCGGTGAAGCACACCACACCGTGCACCCGCGTCGCCCGGAGGGTGTCGGGCAGGGTGGGCGTCCCGACGAGTTCGAGCGCGGTGTCGACCCCGTCGGGGATGAGGCTGCGTACCTGAGCAGCGACATCACCGTCGTCCACCAGCGGGTGCTGCACCCCGACCTCGCGAAGGACGTCGGCGCGATCGGAATTGCGGGTGGTCGAGAACACCGTCATGCCCAGTCGGCGGGCAAGCACGGCGGTCGCCATCCCGACCGACGAGGTGCCGCCGCGGATCAGGATCGACTGTCCGGGTTGGGCGTCGAGGCCAACGGTCAGGGAGCCGTAGGAGGTCTGCAGCATCTCGGGCACGGCGCCGAGGGTTACCCAGTCGAGGTCACTCGTGAACGGGACCGTCTGGGCCACGGGCACACAGGTGTATTCGGCGTACCCACCGTCGAAGGTGCGACCCATGCCGCCCATCATGGCGGCGACCTGCGTGCCACGCTCGAGTTCGCCGCCGGGACAGTCGACGACCACCCCTGTCGCCTCGATACCGAGCACCCGAGGGAAGACGACACCTTCGGCAAGACCAACGCGCGTGTGCAGCTCGGACCGGTTGAGTCCGAACGCCTCGACTTTGATCAGCACCTGGCCAAGCTTGGGCACGGGTACCGCGACGTTGCGAATCTGCAGCGCCTCGGGCGGCCCGGGCGCGTCGAGCACGACGGCACGCATCGAGGTCGGGGTCTCGGTCATGAGGTGCTCGCTTGTTGGTCGGCGATGTGCTGTCGCACGTCGCGCACGGTCGACGCGAGTGCATCGAGCCGTTCGGGGGTGAGCGCGGCTCCGAGCGAGGCCTCGAGTTCGTCTTCGAACGAGCCCTGGGCGGCATCGAGACGGCGGCGTCCGGCGCGGGTGAGGGCGAGTACGGATGATCGAGCGTCGTCGGGGTTCGGGGCACGGCTACACCAGCCGGCCCGCTCGATGCGGTCGACCAGTTTGCTCGTACCACCCACCGTGATTGCCAGCGCCTTCGCGATGTCAGCCACCCGGCAGTCGGGAACCCGATCCATGACCTGCATCGGCTCGAACCACGACAGCGGCAGGTCGTGATCGCGACGGAGTCGGCGGTCGATCCGATCCCACAGTTCGGTCTCCAACCTCACGAGATCACTGAACAACGTGGCCAGCGCGAACCTTGAAGATCGCGCAGACGAAACTTTTGCTTCCATGGAATCAATCCTACCTCGACTTGGTTGCATTCCGTGGAAACGACTTCGGCTAGACAGACGAACGAGAGAACCCTCTCTGTCCGAAGGAACGAGGAAAGGACAACTCACGATGACCACGACCGACGAACAAGCGATCCGGCAGGTGCTCGACACGTATATGGAGGCGCTCAACACCTCCGACGCCGACCTCGCAGCATCCGTCTACGTCAACGACGGCGTCTTCATGCCCGACCACATCCCGACCAGCAGCGGCACCGACATCCGAGGTGCCTACGTGCAGATCTTCGACACGATCAAGCTCGATGTCGAGTTCCACTACGACGACATCTCAATCCACGACGACCTCGCCGTGGCCCGCACTCACTCCCAGGGCACGCTCACCGTGCTCGCCGACGGCGCCGTGGTCGACGACGAGCAGAACCGTGAGCTCTTCGTGCTCGCCCGCCGTAACGGTGGCTGGAAGATCGCCAGCTACATGTTCAACAAGCCCTTCTAGCCCGTTCCGACCGGCCTCCGGATCTCTTCCTGATCGTTGGTCCGGGGACACGCCCGTTTCGCCACACCAGCAACAGGAGGAATCCATGCCCACCACCGCGACCGACCTTGCCACCGGCACGTGGGGCGTGGACCCGGTCCAACTCGAGTTGACCGTCCGCCACCTCGGCCTGACCAAGGCAGACGATCGGTCCGTCCCCGTCCGGATTCCGAGCCCGAGGAGCCGATGATGCTCGCCGACCATCCCCTCGACACCGTCCTGCTGGTCACCGACCTCGACAACGCCCACTGCTTCTACCACCAGCAGCTCGGGCTCCCGATCGTCGAGCGCGACGAGCATCGCCTCGTCGTCGCGTCCGGCGGCACCCAGCTCACTCTCTCGCTGAGCTCCGTTGGCACTGCCGACCCGCAGACCCAAGCGTTCTGGCGTGTTACCGACCTTGCCGCCGAACTCGACGAGCTCCGAGCACGAGGTGTCGTCATCGACGAGTACGACGAGGACGGCCTGACCACATCCAACGGCATCGCGAACGTCGGATTCGCGCTGGCAGCCTGGATCACCGACCCCTTCGGCAACACCCTCGGCCTCCTCCAACCTACTGCGGCAGCTGGATGAAGCGGGCAGAGGTGGCACCGTCTCTCCGAGCCACACCTCGGGTTCGTCCTCGAAGTTGGCGTGGGCGGGGTTACGTAAGCGGCGTCCGCTCGGGTGAAGGCGAGCCGAAGTGCTGAGTCCTGTGGTGGGCGGGCAGCACTCGAACGCGGCCGCGCTCAGGGTGCCCTGTGGGGAATGCGCAGCACATATCACTCACCACCCCGAGCGATCTCGTGCAATCCGTTCCGAGCCGACCCGGCACTGTGCACGCCCTCGATGCGTTGCTCGTGGTGGCTCCGGCATGCCGCCCGTGACTCCGCCGCCTACGCGTGCAGCGCCTCCAGGCACTCCCGGGCCCAGTCGTAGACATCGTTGCCGACGACGGTGCGGCGGAGGGCCGCCATCCGCCGCCGCATCTCGCCCCGGTCCATCGTCACGGCCCGGTGCAGCGTGTCCACCATCGCGTCGACGTCGTGAGGATTCACGAGCAACGCCGACGTGAGCTGCTCGGCGGCGCCGGCGAACTCGGACAGGACGAGCACCCCCGTCCGGTCGAGCCGCGTGGACACGTACTCCTTCGCCACCAGGTTCATACCGTCCCGGAGCGGAGTCACGAGCATCACGTCGGCGGCGACGTACATCTGGATGAGCTCCTCGAGCGGCAGGCTGCGGTAGTAGTACTGCACCGGCGTGTAGTCCGGCTTGGCGAGCTGCCCGTTGACGTTGCCCACGATCTCCTCGATCTGGCGCCGCATCTCCTGGTAGGCGGGCACGCCCTCCCGGCTTGGCACGGCGATCTGCACGAGCTGGTACCGGGCGTCTGGCTCGCGCTCGACGAGCGTGGCGAACGCCTTGATGCGGACGTCGATGCCCTTCGTGTAGTCGAGGCGATCGACGCCGAGGATGAGCTTCGACGGCGAGCCGAGCCGGGTGCGCAGCTCACCGACGCTGCGCGCCATCTCCGGTGATGCGGCGATGCGGGCGAACTGGTCCGAGTCGATGGCGATGGGCGCCACCTGGATCCGCACCGTCCTGCCGCGGTAGCGCAGCTCCGACGCCGTTCCTGTGGCGTCGGTGAGGCGGCGGGCCACNNGGCGAACAGCTCGAGCGGCGGGAAGGGGATGTGCAGGTAGAAGCCGATGGTGAGCCCTGGCACCTTCTCGCGCAGCATCGCCGGCACGAGCTGGAGCTGGTAGTCCTGCACCCAGGCGACCTCGTCCTTGGCGAGGGTGCGCAGCGTCGCCTCGGCATAGATCCGGTTCACCTCGACGTACGGCCGCCACCAGTGCCGGTGGTACTCGGGCGTGACCAGCTGGTCGTGGTACAGCGGCCACAGGGTGCCGTTGCAGAAGCCCTCGTAGAACTCGTGGACCTGCTGCTGGGTGAGGGTGACCGGCACCTGCTCGATGCCGTCGTGGGCGAATGGGGCGATGTCGAGGTCGGGCGAACCGGCCCACCCGACCCAGGCGCCGTCCCGCTCCTGGAGGATCGGGGCGAGGGCCCGCACCAGACCGCCCGGGCTCGTCCGCCACTCGCCCGTCTCCGAGTCCTGGGCGACGGGGAGGCGGTTGGCGACGACCACGACGCGACGTTGCTCAGCCATCGCTCGCGACCCTAACCGCTTTCGGCGATCCTGCCGGCATGGGTCATGTGAGCGGCGCCACCGGCTCGGTACGGCTGCGGGCGGCCAGCGACCATCCCCATGCCCCGAGCCCGGCGGCGATCACCGTGAACGCGAGGTACAGCCACGCAGAGGGGCGCTCCCACCGCATGTCCGATCCGCCTCGCAACGCACCGATGAACCACAGCACCCCGAGCACGGCGAAAGTGGCGGCCGCCGGCTGAACGCGACGGACGTCGTTCTCGTAGGAGACCTGGAGGCCCGCCCAGCCGATGGCGATGATCCACGCCGCAAGCGCCCGTCCCGCCAGCGGGGTGATGGCCCACGGCCACACCCCGTCCATCGTGGCCGGAGCGACGAACACGGCGATCCCGATGCCCGACATCGCCAGGCCGAGCACGGCGAGGGCGGTGCGCAGGCCGGAGGGGAGTGGCGACCCGCGCGGCGGATCGCTGCCGGGGGCGCGCATCTGGATGAGGATGAGCACACCGAGCAGGGGGGTGACGATCACGTACACCGCCACCCACAGCCAGGCGGCGAGGCGAGCCGTCGCCGGTCCGGTGTCGAGGTGCATGTTCTCGATGTGCAGGAAGGTCGCGATCGTCATGAACACGGTGAAGACGAAGATGGTGACCGTCGCCGTCCGGGTCACCACCCACGGCTGCGGGCGGTACGACAGCACGGACAGGAGCACCCCTGCGGCGTAGCCGGCGCCCATGAACATCGCCGAGAGCGGCGGGCGGAGCGTCCACGCAAAGAACCGGTCGGTGTCGTTGGGGAACAGATAGAGCTGGAGCGCACCGAGCCCGGCCAGCACCACGAACGGCACCAGCAGGCGGCGCATCGCCGGCGTGTTCTCCCGGATCGGCGTGGTGGTCACCGTGCCGACACTACGCGCCCTGCCGCACCGGCTGTGTCGGTCACGGATCTCCCCGCGAGACGAAGCTGATCACCCGGCCCGGGACGAACACGAGGCGGGCCGTACGCTCCTCCGGCGGGACGGTGGTGACGGCACGCCGGGCCGCGAGCACCACCTCGTCACGGCCGGCGTCTGGCGCGACGACCACCGTGCCCCGTACCCGTCCGTCCACCTGCACCGGGATCTCGACCTCCCGGGACAGGAGCAACGAGGAGTCGAACACGGGCCAGGCCTGCGTGTGCACCGAGAACGGCTCGCCCAGGCGATGCCAGAGCTCCTCGGCCAGGTGGGGGGCGAACGGCGCCAGCAGCCGCACGAACACCCGCTTCGCCTCGGCCGATCTCACCGAAGGCAGCAGTTCCATCAGCCGGGCGAGCCCGACGTTGAAGGAGAGCCGTTCGATCGCATCGGACACCGCATGGGTTGCTCGTGCCAGCGTCGCCGGGTCGGGCCCGGCGCCGTCGGCGGCGGTGATCACCCGCCAGGTGCGGGCCAGGAATCGCTCGATGCCGGCGACGGCGTCGTCGGAGAACTCACCGCCCTGTTCCCACGGCGCAGCGAACATGAGGGCGCCGCGCAGGACATCGGACCCGGAGCGGGCCACGTAGTCGTCGGGGGTGACGACGTTGCCGCGGCTCTTCGACATCTTGGCGCCGTCGCGCACGATGAGCCCGCCGATGCGGATGTGGGGGAACGGCTCCTCGAAGGGCACCAATCCGAGATCGTGCAGCGCCATGGTCACGAACCGGGCGTAGAGGTGGTGGCGCTGCACGTGCTCGCCTCCGCCGGCGTAGAAGTCGACGGGCAGGATGCGCCTCGTTCGTTCCCGGTCCCATGGGCGGTCGTCGAACTCCGACGACGGGTAGCGCAGGAAGTACCACGACGAGTCGACGAAGGCGTCGCTCACGTCCGTCTCGCGCCGGGCCGGACCCGCGCACCGCGGGCAGGTGGTGCGCACCCACTCCTCGGCGGCGGCGAGCGGGGACTGCCCGGTTCCGGCCGGCCGGAAATCCTCCACCTGGGGGAGCAGCACGGGCAGATCGGCGTCGGGGACGGCGACCGGCCCGCAGCCGGCGCAGTGCACGATGGGGATCGGCGGTCCCCAGTACCGCTGCCGTGAGATCAGCCAGTCGCGCAGCCGGTACCGCACCGCAGGGCGGCCCACGGCGGCGGCCGCCGCGGCGTCGAGGAGCGGCGCGTGGGACACGGCGATGCCGTGCTCTGCCGCAAAGCGGGCATCGCGCTCGTCGTGGGCGGGGACGCCCATGACCGCACCCGTGCCGTACGACTCGACCACGTAGTCGGCGGCGAACACCGGAACCGGCGCCGCCGTCAGCGGATGAGGGCGCGTCCCGCCTGCAGCCGGATGCCCATCGGGCACGGCGATGAAGGTGACGGCCGGCAGGGTATCCGGCCGTGTCGTGAACACGGTGAGGTCGCCGAAGTCGATCTCCCACCCCTCGGAGCGGCCGATCCAGCGTCGCTGCGAACGCCTCGCCCGGTCCGGCCAGTCGAGCCGGTCGAGCCCGGCGTCGAGACGATCGGCATAGGCCGTGATCCGCAGGAACCACTGGGTCATCACCCGCTCGGTCACCGGCGTGTCACAGCGCTCGCACACGGTGCCGTCGCGCTCGGTCTGCTCGCGGGCCAGCACGGTGAGGCACGCCGGGCACCACACCACGGGCGCCTCCGCCTGGTACATCAGGCCGGCTTCGAACAACCTGACCAGGATCCACTGGGTCCACCGGTAGTACTCGGGCCGGCTGGTGTCGACGCTCCGGGACCAGTCCCACGCCCCGCCCATCCGGGACAGCTGCTCTCGGAAACGCCTGGTCGTGCGGGCGGTGAGCTGGGCCGGGTGCTCGCCGACCTTCAGGGCGTAGTTCTCGGTGTGGATACCGAAGGCGTCGAAGCCGATCGGTTGGAACACCTGACGGCCGCGCATCCGGTGGTACCGGCCGTACGCGTCGACCCCCGAGTACTTGAACACGTGCCCGACGTGTAACCCTTCGGCGGACGGGTAGGGAAACTCGACCAGGTTGAAGAACACTGCATCGGGATCCGTCGTGTCCAGGTCGACGCGCCCTACTCCGTCCTCCTCCCAGCGCTCCCTCCANNGACCTCCTGTCTCGGAAACGAGAGAACCTCCGGCCGGGGCGCGGAGGTTCGAAGCGAGCCGGATGCCGGCTCGCGCTACGTGAGAAGTCGGACGTCTGTGACGTTCCGCATGGAGGGAGTGTACCTGAGAGCGAGTAGGGCGGGGGGCCTGTTGTGGCCCGGGTTGGGGGGGGCGGGCCGACGGCTCGCCCCCCTTCGC
>DKBA01000143.1 GCA_002450985.1 Acidimicrobiia bacterium UBA6912 | reverse complement strand
GAGAGTGGAGAGCCAGGGCGACTAGGCGCCTAGCCACCGGGCATAGGCTTACCCGGCTGAGCCACTCGATGGTGCTCTCCCGAGCGTTGCTGGTGGACTGGGCGTCACCTCGACTCGGAAGGTGATCGCAGCGAGGTTTGAATAGGGCGCTGAGGCGTCGGCGCATGTAACCGCGCGCCGAGGCATCGCTCGGCGCTATTCGGGAGTCGNNGCGTGTTATCGCTCGGGATCTGTCGATCGGGTTCGCACGACCGGCCGTTACATGTAACATCAGGTCATGGCCACACCACACGAAGACCCCACCGTCACCCGACGCGTCCGCAACTACAGACAGCGGATGCGCGCCCAAGGCATGCGCCCCATCCAAATATGGGTCGCCGACGTCCGCGCCCCCGAGTTCGCGGCAGAAGCCCACCGCCAATCGGCAGCAGTCGCCGGCAGCGACCACGCAGCCGACGATCAAGCGTTCATCGACGCGGTGAGCCTCGACGAAGCGTGAGACGCGCCGAGATCTGGACGGCTGCCGCAGGCAGCGGCTACACCGGCAAGCCGCGTCCGGTGGTGATCATCCAAGACGACCGCTTCGACGCGACCGGTTCCGTGACCGTGTGCGCCTTCACCACCGACCCGACCGAAGCACCGCTGCTTCGGCTGCCCGTAACGCCCGACGATCAAAACGGCCTGCAGATGCCCTCCAGCTTGATGGTGGACAAGATCACCACCGTGCCACGCACCAAGCTCGGCGAACGAGTCGGACGCCTCGCCGACGAAGACATGGTCAGGTTGGGCCGCGCCATCGTCGTCTTCTTCGGACTGGCAGGCAGCTGACGGGCCGATCCTCGACGTGCCGCTCGGGGCGGTCTGTCGATGCCAGCGTTACTGACCCAGAATTGTTGATCGGCTCGGCGTCGGGGAGCCAGAGTGAGAGCCCGGGATTCGACGCTGTCCGGTTTGGTGGGCCCTGCAGGACTCGAACCCGAGCCGGCGCCAACAAACCCCAGCGAGTGATCCAGCGCACGTATCGCTCACCACCCCGAGCGATATGGCGCACCGGCCAGCGCTCAGTATCCGGCATGCAATCCCGGACGGACAAGAAACGCCTCGGTCCTCCACATCGGGCGCACACGGCGCCTGTCATCAAACCCGCCCCTAATCGGGCACGTCGTCGTTGGGGAACGCCTCCTCGGTGCCCACGGCATCGACACCGACGATCGTCCGGGTCCCGATCAGGCTGCCGTCGGGCTGCACCTCGAACACCGCCTTGCCGTGAGCGGTGGCATCGACACCCGACACCGTCGCCCACGACACCTCGAGACGTTCGCCGGCGAGCGTCCCCACCCCCTCTTGGATGCCGTTGACGATCCACTGGAGCCTGTACTCGTCGGGACCTTCGCCGGATTGGATGAAGAGATGACCTGCGTATTCTGCCCCGGTGGGATCGACCCCGTTCAGCAGGTATGAGCCGACGATCGAGTCGGGCGTGGCATCCTTGCCGCCGGTGAGCACGCATGCGGACGCGCTCAGGGAGAGCAGCACGACGAGGGCAGCGAGCCGGATCCTGGTCACGACCGGGTGGAGTCTATCGGGGACCGGGCGGTGAGCCGCAGGGTCATCTGGTTCGTCGTGGTCCCCGCCGTGGTGGTGCTGGTGTCGGTCATGGCCTTTGCGATCTTCGAGCCGATCCAAGTGCTGCCTCGTATCCGACTCGCTCCCGGTTTCTCCATGACGGACCAGACCGGGGAGCGGCTCACCAGCGAAGACCTGCGCGGCGACATCGTCCTCTACTCGTTCGCCTACGCATCGTGCGGCGAGGAGTGCGACAGGGGCAACGCCACCATGCGGGGCGTCCAGGAGCGGTTGAACGAGGTCGATCTCGGTGGCGCCGACATGCGCTTCGTCACCGTCTCCTTCGACCCCGAACGCGATTCCTCTGATGCGCTCACCGCCTACGCAACGACGATCGGCGCCGACGGCGACACCTGGACCCTCGCCGCACCGGCGCCCGATCTCGCCAAGAGCATCGTCGGCAGCGGTTTCCGGACGTGGTACGAGGAGCGAGACGACGGCACGTTCGCCTTCGACCCGACGCTCGTCCTCGTCGACGGCTGGGGCGTGGTCCGCGGCGAGTACCGCTACCAGACGCTCGCCTCCGACGTGGACAAGATCGTGCACCACATCGACATCCTCGGCGAGGAGCTGCGCAACAGCCACGGCGCCGCCTCCGTCGCCTACGAGGCCGCGCACTTCTTCCTGTGCTACCCATGAGGCGCCTGCTCACGTCAACGGTGGTGATCGCCGCCGTCGCCGCCATCGTCTGGTTCGGCGTGCTCCCTCGCCTCCGCCCTCACGTCTTCCACGGGGCGGTGATCCAGTCGTCGACCCCGGCGCCGACCGTCGATCTCATCGCACACACGGGAGCGCGGGTGAGCCTCGACGACTACGCCGGGAAGGTGGTCGTGCTCTACTTCGGCTACACATTCTGCCCCGACGTGTGCCCGACGACCTTGTCGCGGCTGGCGACCGCACGCGGCCTGCTCGGCGACCGGGCGGACGACGTCCAGGTGCTGATGGTGTCGGTCGATCCCGAAAGGGACACCCCCGATGTGCTCGCCAAGTACGTGCCTGCCTTCGACGAGTCGTTCATCGGCCTGACGGGTACCCGCCAGGAGGTCGCCCAGCTCGCCACCGTCTACGGCGTCTACTTCGAGAAGACCGAGGTCGAAGGAGCCGCCGGCTACCTGGTGGATCACACAGCCACGGTCATGGTCGTCGACCGGGACGGGTTCTTGAAGCTCGTCCTTCCGTTCGACATCACGGCGGCGGACATCGCCGACGACCTCGGCTACCTCGCCGGCTGAGAACGGCGAGACACCGCCCGACGTGCACTAGCGTCGCAGCAAGGGACCGAGGAG
>DKBA01000023.1 GCA_002450985.1 Acidimicrobiia bacterium UBA6912 | reverse complement strand
CCACTCGGTGAAAGACAGCAACCCGAATGATGACCGGGTCACCGACGAGCGGGAGGCCCCCGCCCGCTCATTGCATCACTTCGAGGATCGGTCGATCAGTGGTTGAGCAGCGTCTTGATGACGGCACTGACCTGGCTGCTGATGTGTGGTCCTACGGCACCGAGGCGATGGACGAGTCGGTTGCGGTTGATCGAGCGGATCAGCTCGCATTGGATGTAGCTGACGGCGTCGAGACCGCTGTCGGCGCTGGCCTCGACCTCGACGTGCAGAGAGAGGCCGCGTCGGACCGTGGTCAGCGGGACGACGATGACGAACGGAAACCCGGGACCGAAGGTGTCGGGGGGACCAAGGATCAGTGCGGGACGGTGCGCCGCCGGCTCACCGGGATAGGGATCGCCAAAATCGACGAGCCAGAGATCGTCAACTGATGCCATCGGACACCGACGTGTGATCCGCTTCGGCGAGGTAGGCATGCCACGCCTCAGGATCTTCTCGCAGTTCGGCGAGCTCGGCTGCCACCTGATGGGCGAAGCGCTGCCGTCGGAGGGCTTCGGCGGCATCGCGGACGGTTTCGATCAGCGATGCGCCGGTAGCTTGGCTCAGGGCGAGGAGGCGGGCGTGGGTGTCGGTGTCCACGCGGATCGTTGTAGTTCCCATGGGTGTAGTCTACATAATGCATGCGCCATGTCTACACCCTCGGTGCCTCTACTCCTGTGCACGCCAATCACCCGATCCCGGCCACGAACGAGCATTCCGCAGGGTGCTCGGTATCGGCATCGAGGAGCGGCTCCGACAACGCGATAGCCGACGTCATTGCCGCGACCACCCGTGCCACCGTGGTCGGGCGACGTTGGGTGGTTGACCCAGGCCTGACGTTTCGAAGGCCCTCCGAGCGTTCCGTCGCAACGTGACTGGGTCCAGGGCGCGCTCAGGGCGCGATAGGGCGCGCAACGACCCAATCGATCGCAAGACGATGAAAGACGCTGAAAGTTGCAAAACACCTGCGTACCAGTGGATTCTTCGCTCCAGCGGTGCAACTCCAGGCGACGCCGAATAGCGCTGGAACGGACTGTTAATCCGCAGGTTGTGGGTTCGAGTCCCACCCCCGGAGCTTCATCGAAACCCCTGCTCCCTGCGGGGGTTTCGGCGCGTCTCTGGGTCGATCGAGACGACCTCTCCAGGGCTCTTGGGTCGCGTATGGGCCGCGCGGGCCGCGGCGTGGCGCTCGTCGAGGGCGTCGGCGAGGGCTTCGAGATCCTCGTGGTAGAGGTGCCCGTACAAGTCCCCGGCGCCCAGGACCGAGGTGATCCGCTCGACCGACTCGACCGCATCGCGAAACAGCCGGGTGGCGAGACCCACCGTCACGTCAGCGGCCACCGCACCCCTCGAGAACCGTCCAGTCGTAGCCCACGCAACAGGACCTGGAGCCCGCACGCCACCGACACCAAATCGGGTACACGAACGAGCACTTCGGGTAGTGCTCGAGATTGGCACGTCGAGGATCGCTTCTCGGGGATAGGGCCCTCTGGATCTGGAGAGGTATCCGGGCCTGCCCTACGGTGGGGATGGGGATCATGACACCGACCCTGACCGACTCTGGGCGGACCGAGACTGGGATCTCGTGGCTGGGCAACCACCCAATCGCTGGATCGGCGGTGATCGCAGCCCTGACCGGGGTGGCGTTACAGCTCACCCACGTGATCGACTTCCAGGATCGTGTGGCCGCGCTGGTGGGCTGGAACCTCTCGGTGCGCTTCGCTGACTTCGGATTCAGGATGGCGCTCGGTGCTGTCGTCGTTCTAGGGCTGTTGCCGTCGGTGTTCGGATACGTGAGGTCCCGGCCCTGGTTCGGCAGCTATCTCCGCCGCCTACGGCTCACGAGTGGCCCAACACGGCGCTTCACGCTGCGGGCATCGGCCGCATCCGTCGTCATCATGGTGGCCCTCATCGGCGGTCTGGCCGCCAGCTTCGACGTGCTGCGCGTCGACGTCGACTTCGTACTCGACGACTCCCGCTGGTTCGTCGTCATCCTGGCGCTGGTCCCCGCCCTCTGGGAGGAGCTGGCCTTCCGGGGCCTGATGCTCACCAACCTCCAGCAGCGCCATCACAGGTGGACCGCGATTGTCACAACGGCGCTGTTCTTTGGACTCTTCCACATCAGCAACCTGCTCCTGCGCGACTTCGATCAGGTGATCATGGAGATGACCATGGCAGCTGCGGTCTCCATCGGTTGGGGCTACGCCGTGGTCAAGACCGGCAGCGTGGTGCCGGGGATCGTCTCGCATTACTGCATGAACGTCTTCATCGAGTTGCTCCTCGCCCCGGAGCTGAGCGATTCCGCAGGCGCCGCCATCTTCGGAAGCCTCACCATCGCGTATCCGATCTTGACGGTCGTCGCCGTCTGGCTGCTCGGTCGGCGGCACCGCGCAGCTACGCCGACATCTGAGTTCCTACCACGCAGAGTTGGGGCCAGCCCGACGGGTGGCTGACCTACCGGGGTTGCATCACGGGTGCCGCAGACGTCGGGTGGACGGGGTTTGCCCACGTCAGGCTCGGGAGCGCCGATCGCCAATCCCGGGCACGAACGAGCCCGCCTGAGAACCGAGCCGATCGGTACTGATGCGCTTGCTCACCCAGCTCTGCTGTTCGCTGTCGAGCGCATCAACGAACTTGCTGGCTTCGGGACCACCCAATCCCACCGTGGTGCACGGATCGGGCGGGCGGTGTCAGCGGCGTTTGGGCTGCGTATGGGCCGCGCGAGGAACAGCAGCGTGGCGAGTGACGCAAGACGGCGAGCAGTGTCGCGGCACGCTGAGCCGGCCCATGTCCGTTGCGGTGCAGGGATGCCTGTGCGATCGCCGTTTCGCACAAGGCGTGCGCGGATCGGTCACGAGACGGACCACGTCGGACCGTTGATCTGCGGGCTCTGGGTTCGAGACCCACCCCGGAGTTCCATCGAAACCCCCCGCCGGGCGGGCGTTCCGGCGCGTTCCGGGATCGGTGCCCGCCTGGAGCGGCGGAAAACCGGGTCGATCGCCCTATGCGGAGCCCTTGTGGCCTCCGTTCCGAGTGCTTACAGTCCGTGGCGTTCCTCGGTGGGAAGTGCAATAGAGGGGGTACGGGGGGATGATCTCTTCCGCGTTCGGTATGCGCCGCGGTCTCGCGCTTGCGGCAGTCGTGTTCATCTTGGCCGGCATCTTCGCCGCCATCCCGGCGTCTGCCGAACCCGGCGTGCCGCCGGACATCACTTCGATCTCCAGCCCGGATCAGGACATCGATCCGGGTGAGACGCGTACCTACAACGTTGCCGTCACCGGCTACGACACCGGTGGGACATGGACGTTCTCCGGTACCGGGCTCACGGTGACACAGGTCCGCCTCAAGGCGAACGGCGTGCGGCTCACCATCACCGCCGATGCGACCGCCGAGGCGGGGCTTCGCTCGCTCACCGTGGTCAACCCCGATGGGCTGTCCGACACCTACCCCAATGCCATCACCGTGACGGGCGACATTCCGCCGCCGGCGTCGGGTGATCTCGCCGGCCACGTCTTCGACGATGCGGACGGCGACGGCGTCGCAGATCCTGGTGAGCTCGGCCTCGCCGGCGTCTCGGTGACCGTCACCGATGCCGACGGCAACAGCCACACGATGAGCACGGACGGGAACGGCGACTACGTCATCACCGCCCTGCCGGTTGGCAGCGCCACCGCCGCCTACGGCACTCCCTCTGGCTACGCGCTCACCACGGGCAATGCCTCTCAGACGGTCACCATCTCCGACGGGGTCACCACGTCCGCAGCCGCGGTCGGCTACCAGGCTGTGCCGAACGGCGACATCAGCGGTCACGTCTTCTCGGACACGGACGGCGACGGCGTCGAGGATGCGGGTGAGGTGGGTCTCGCCGATGTCAGCGTGACGATCGTCGACTCCGCCGGCGGCATCAGCAATGCCACGACGAGCGGTACCGGTGACTGGACGATCGCCGGCCTTCCGGTGGGCGATGCCGACGTCACGTACACGACGCCTGCTGGCTTCACCCTCACCACCGGCAACGACATGCAGACGGTGGCGATCACCGACGGCGGCACCGCCACCGCTGCCGCGGTGGGGTACGAGCCGCCTGCGGGCACCGCCCCGGTGGTGATCGGATTCACCGACGCCGACAAGGACATCGACCAGGGCGAGGTCCGTAACGGCCGCCTCGAGGTGCTCAACTACCAGACCGGCGGTACCGTCACGTTCTCCGGCAGTGGTCTCACCGCAACGGTCTCCTCGGTGAAGGGCGACGTCCTCCGCCTCCGCATCACCGCGACCGACACCGCCGAGAGCGGCTGGCGCACCGTCACGGTGACCAACCCTGACGGGCTGTCCGGTTCCCTCGGCGATGCGTTCTACGTGAACCCGGGTGTCCCGGTCGCCACCGGCGACGTCACCGGTCACGTGTTCGCCGATCTCGACGGCAACGGTGTCGAAGACGGCTCCGACACCCCGCTCGCGGGTGTGTCCGTGTCGTTCCTCGACGCGGGCGGCACGAGCTGGCCCGGCACGACGGATGCGTCCGGCAACTTCACGCTGACCGTCGGGGTCGGTGACGGCACGCTCACCGTCACCACGCCGGTGGGCAATGCGCTCACGACGGGCAATGCCACCCAGGTGCTCAATGTCACCGACGGCGGCTCGACGGCGGCGGCCCCGGTCGGCTACGCACCGGGCGGCACCAACTTCACGAACGTCGCCGGGGCGGCCGGTCTCACACTGAGCCACAGCGGGGATTACTGCGGGGCGCCGATCGGCATCGGCGGTGCCTGGGGAGACGTCGACAACGACGGCGACCAGGACCTCTACACCACCGACGCCGCAGGGCACAACAACCACATGTACATCAACCAGGGGGACACGTCAGGCGACGGCGTGGTCGATTTCGTCGACCAGGCCTCGTCCCTGGGTATCGCCATGAGTAGTTTCGACAGCTGGGCGACCCTGTTCTTCGACTTCGACAACGACGGCGACCAGGACCTGTTCGTCGCCGACAGCTCGGGCAACCACATGTGGAAGAACATGCTCGTGGAGAACGGCTCGCTGTCGTTCACCGACGTCTCGGCTTCTGCGGGTGTCACCGACCTCGGTCGGGTGGAGACGGCAACCGCCGGCGACTTCGACAACGACGGCTACCTGGACCTGTACCTCGCCAAGCACATGCATTGTGCGGGGACGACCCAGGACCGGCTCTTCCACAACGACGGCGACGGGACGTTCACCGACTGGACGACGTACCTGTGCGGTGGTGGCGACCCGGCGACGTGTGACGACGTCCTCGGTCTCGGCTTCGCCGCCGGGTTCTTCGACTACGACAACGACGGCGACCAGGACCTGTACCTCGTCAACGACAACATCAGCGGGGTCAACCAGCCCAACAAGATGTGGCGCAACGACGGGTCCGACGGCAGCGGGGGCTGGAACTTCGTCGAGGTCGGCGCCACCAACGGCAGCGGTCTGTCGGTCAACGGCATGGGCCTCGGCATCGGCGACTACAACAACGACGGGTTCACCGACATTGCGTTCTCGGATGCGAAGCCGGGCCACCTCGTCATGAACAACGGCAACGGCACGTTCACCGACGTGAGCGGCTCGTCGGGCGTCACGGCCGAGACGGCGGGAGCCATCGGCTGGGGCACGGCGTTCTTCGACTGGAACAACAACGGCTGGACCGACCTGTTCTTCGCTCACGGCTACATCGGCGACCTCGACCCGATGGCGAACGCCCTGCTCGACAACAACGGCAACGGCACGTTCACCAACGTGTCGGCGGCGACGGGCATGGACGACATGTCGCGGGGTCGGGCGGTGTCGATCGCCGACATGAACAACGACGGCTGGGTCGACGTGTTCGTCGGCAACATGACGCAGGCGCCGATCCTGATGCAGAACAACAGCGGGGCACTCGGCTACACCGAAGGCTGGCTGACCGTGACCGTCGAGGGCACCGAGTCGAACCGTGACGGCATCGGCACCGAGATGGTACTGACCACGTCGGCCGGCTCGCAGCGCCAGGTGATCACGAGCGGCTTCAACCACGGCGGCGGCAGCCAGAAGGCGGCGTTCTACGGCCTTGGCGCCGACGCCACGGCGAGCCTCACCGTGTACTGGCCGAACGGCCAGGTGCAGACGTTCTCGTCGGTGAGCGCCAACCAGGTGCTGCATCTCGTGGAGCCCACGACGCCTGGCACATCGGGCGGGACCTTCGTCGATGTGGCGTCTGCCGTTGGTATCACGTACACCCATGTGATCGATGAGTGCGGCGGGCCGATGGGAGTCGGGGCCGCCTGGGCCGACGTCGACAACGACGGCGACCAGGACCTCTACACCACCAACCAGATCGGCCCGAACCACATGTACATCAACCAGGGCGACACCACCGGTGACGGGGTCCCCGACTTCGTCGACATGGCCGTCTCGCTCGGCCTCGATGCGTCGGCGACCTCGAGCTACGCCGCAGTGTTCGCCGACGTCGACAACGACGGCGACCAGGACCTGTACTACAGCAGCAAGGCGGGGAACAAGCTGTTCCGCAACGAGTTCGCCAACAACGGCGGCACGCTCGCCTTCACCGACATGTCGGCGCAGGCGGGGCTCACCGATGCGGGCAAGGTGCAGACGGCGACGTTCGGGGACATCGACAACGACGGGATCCTCGACCTGTACCTGGCCAAGCACATGTCGTGCTCCGGCGACAACATCGACCGGTTGTACCACGGCAATGGCAACGGCACGTTCACGGACTGGACGTCGTACCTGTGCGGCGGTACCACCACGGACTGCTCGACCACCAACGGGCTCGGCTTTGCGGCAGGCATCGCCGACTTCGACCGGGACGGCGACAACGACATCTACCTGGTGAACGACAACATCCAGTTCGTCAACCAGCCGAACAAGATGATCCGCAACGACGGATCGGACGGCGCCGGCGGCTGGATCTTCACCGAGGTGGGGGCCGCCACCGGCACGGACTCATCTGTCAACGGCATGGGTCTCGGCATGGGCGACTACGACAACGACGGTTGGATCGATCTGGCCTTCTCGGATGCGGCGCCCGGGCACCTCCTGAGCAACGACGGCGACGGCACGTACACGAATGTGTCGACCTCGTCGGGCGTCCAGGGCGGCACCGCCGGCAAGATCGGCTGGGGCACGGCCTTCATGGACTACGACAACGACGGGTGGCAGGACTTGTTCTTCGTGAACGGCGGCATCGGCACCGACGCCCCCTACGGCAACTCGCTGCTCGGCAACAACGGGAACGGCACGTTCACCAACGTGTCGGCGTCGGCCGGGATGGACGACACGGGGCGGGGGCGTTCGCTGGCGATGGCCGATTTCGACGGCGACGGTTGGATCGACGTGTTCGTCGGCAACTTCGGGCAGGCCCCGATCCTGATGCGCAACCAGAGTGCCGCGGGTGGCAACACCAACAACCACCTGGTCATCACAGTGGAAGGCACCGACTCGAACCGGGACGGCATCGGTACCGAGCTGCGGTTGACCACCGCGGAGGGTGTCGAGTATCAGCTGATCTCGAGCGGATCCAACCACGGCGGCGGCAGCCAGAAGGCGGCCTTCTTCGGTCTGGGTGCGGCGACGAGCGGCACCCTCACCGTGACGTGGCCGAACGGCGTCGTCCAGAACCTCGGCACGGTCTCGGCCGGCACGATGCATCTCGTCGAGCCGGCCGCCTGATCTTCGGCGGGCGGAGGAACCGATCTTGGGGGAGGCCCTCGGGCCTCCCCCAAGCCGCGTCCGGCCGGCTGACCGATCATTGCGAGAATCGGTCTTGCCATCCGGCTGCTGATGCGTAGTGTCGGCGACAGGCCCCCCAGCCGTTCCGCGCTCTGTCGAGTCGCGGGAGGAAGAGGGCGATGCATGCTCGCTCACGGTCACGGCGGCGTTCCTGGGACGCCGTCATCGTCGTTCTGTTCACTCTGGCGGTCCTGCTCGGATCGATCCCGGTGTCGGCGGAACCCGGGGTACCGCCGTACATCACCGGCATCGCAAGCACCGACCAGGACATAGATCTCGGGGAGACGCGGACCTACGACGTGCTCGTCACCGGCTACGACACCGGGGTACGTGGACGTTCTCGGGAACCGGTGTCACCGCAACCGTGACCAAGGTCAGGTCGACGAAGGTACGGCTGAGCGTCGTCGCCGCAGCGGACGCAGAAGCGGGCTCGAGGTCGCTGACCGTGACCAATCCAGACGGGCTCTCGGACACGTTTCCCGCTGCCATCACGGTCAACGGAACGGTCCCCGGGGCGACCGGCGATGTGGAAGGGCACGTGTTCGAGGATCTCGACGGCAACGGAGCCCACGACACAGGAGAGCCCGGACTCCTCGGCGTGACCATCTCCGTGACGGACATTGCCGGCGGCGTGTCCTCGACGGCCACCGACGCTGCGGGCGACTACCTCGTAGCGAATGTCGCAGCGGGAAACGCCACCGTCACGGTGGCCACGCCTCCTGGGTTCATCGCAACGACCGGTAACACCACGCAGGTCGTGACGGTGCTCGAAGATGGCGTGGTAACGGTCGCAGCCGTCGGCTTCGAGGAGGTCGCCGGCGGTGGGGGAGAGCGGCCGAACTTCGTGGTGGTCGTCACCGACGACCAGCGCTGGGACACGATCGGCCGCTGCACGGGCACGATGGACCCGTTCGACTTCTCGGCGGGGTCCGCTGCGTGTATGCCGGAGCTCCAAGAGACGCTCATCGCCGAGGGAACCACCTTCCTCAAGGGAGAGGTAACCCAGTCGCTCTGCTGCCCGAGTCGCGCCAGCATCCTGACCGGTCAGTACACGACCACGCACGGCGTCACGAACAACGAGGGTGCCGCTTTCGACNNACGGCTCGGGATCGCTGGCCAATCACATACCGCCTGGCTGGGACAGCTTCCACAGCTTCCACGGCTACAGCAACCAGGACGACCCGTACGTCGACTATCCGTGGATCAACTGGGACGTGGGTGACGCCGCCCCCGAGGTCACCCGGTACAACGAAGCCGATTCGACGTCGAGCGCAGCCTGTGCGGCGGGGAACCTGTACTCCACGGATCTGATGTGCCGCCAGTCGCTCGACTTCCTCACGGCGGATCAGGCGACGCCGTTCTTCCTGTGTGTCGCTCCGGCGGCTCCGCACAGCCCAAACGTGCCCGCCGACCGACACGCCGGTGCGTTCTCGTCGGTGGTGCCGATCCAGCACCCTGACTACAACCAGGTTCCGTCCCCGAACCCGCCGTCGTACCTTCCGACCACGCCTCTCAGCGCCAACTTCGCCAATCGAGCGGCGCGGGCACTGCGGGCAGCGCTGGAGGGCAACCTGGCCGTCGACGATCTGATCGGCGCGCTCCACGACCAGCTCTCCAGCGATGCGCGACTGTCCAACACGGTGTGGATCTTCATCTCCGACAACGGATACGCCGCAGGGGAGCACCGGCTCAGCAACAAACAATGCGAATACCTGGTGTGCCACCGTGTGCCATTCGTCGTCGTGTGCCCAACCGGGGTCTGCGCCGGGAACACGGCGGGCGCAGTGAACGCCGACGACTACACGCTCAACATCGACATCGCCCCCACGATCGCCGCGCTGGCGGGGGCGACGCCCACCATTCCCGTGGACGGCCTCAGTCTGGTGCCGATCCTCGATAACCCCGCGGCGTCGTGGCGCACCCAGTGGTTCCTCCACGAATCCGACGCTCGCGTCGACGGGATCGTCGGGGTGGCGAGCGATGGGCACACCTACAAGTACGTGGAGTTCACCGATACGGTGAGAGGGAGATGTACGACCTCGACGTCGATCCGTGGGAGCTGGCGAACCTCGCCGGCGACGGGACCCACGCTGGGATCCAAGCCGATCTCGCCGCTCGTCTCGCCGTGCATCTGAACGGCTGAGATCCCCCCTCGGGCATGAGGTGGCCGCCGTACGGGCGGCCACCTCGGCCCGGTCGGAGGTGCGGGTCGCCCTAGGCTCGTCGCCGTGTTCCATGTCGTCCTCCACGAGCCTGAGATCGCACCCAACACGGGGAATCTGATGCGTCTGACCGTCAACACCGGCTGCCGGCTCCATCTCGTGCACCCGCTCGGGTTCTCGCTCGACGACGCCAGGCTGCGGCGGGCGGGCCTCGACTATCGGGAGTACGCCGACGTGTCCCACTACGAGACGTTCGATGCCGTTGTCGATGCACTGCGCCCCGTGCGTCTCTTCGCCTTCACGCAGCACGGTGAAGTGCGGTACACGGATGTCGCCTACCGGGCTGGCGACGTTCTCGTGTTCGGCAAGGAGTCCGTCGGCCTGCCCGACGGAGTGCTCCATCACGAGGCGGTGACGGCGCGGCCTTTCATCCCAATCGCTCCGGGCGGCCGCAGCCTCAATCTCGCCAATGCGGCGGCCATCGTCGTCTACGAGGCGTGGCGCCAGCTCGGATTCGCCGGGGCCTGAGCGGCCGGTCGCTAGCGTCACGACGATGGTCTTCACCACCCAGCTCAAGGTACGGTTCTACGAGCTCGATCCGTACAACCATGTGAACCACTCCGCCTACGTGCAGTACTTCGAGTCGGCGCGAATCGAGCTGCTCCACTCGGTCGGCGTCGACCTCGCCGAGCTGAAGGAGCGTGGCTACCACCTGGTGGTCACGGACCTCCAGATCTCCTACCGCCAATCCGCAGGTCCCAACGACGTGCTCGAGATCGAGACCGAGCTGACAGAGCTGCGCCGCGCCTCCTCACGATGGCGGCAGCGCATGTACCGCGCGGGGGAGTTGCTGGCCGTTCAGGAGATCTCGGCGGCGACCACCACCGTCGACGGCCGGCCGGTGCGGTTCCCAGCCGACCTCGCCGACGCGCTCAGCCCGTACCTCGTGCCCGGATGACCCAGCCACTGGAGACCGCCTTCCCCTCCCTTCCACCTCGATCCACGGGTGGTGCCGGAGGGCACACGATCTGAATGGCTCCCCCTTCAGGGGAGCTGGCGGGCCCGCAGGGCCTGTCTGAGGGAGCTTCTTCGACGCAATCGTTCCGCATCGCACCGCTCGCCGCTGCGTTGCGCGCCGCCAGACGCGGCACCGGCTCCGTCGCCCTCATGGAAAGGCGACGGAGCCGGTCGTGGCCTGGTCAGCGGTGCGCCCGGGGGTCTGCGTGGGCTGTTGGAGCTGGAGGAAGAGACCCGCTCGGGCGCACCGCTGGGATCACGCTCGGGGTCTTCGATGGGGGCGCAGGCGGGGAGCCCGGATCGCATCCCTCGCCGGTGGAGGAATCGACAGACCGTTGAGGAGGTTCGCCAGCTCCCGAGCCATCGCAGTGAGATCCTGCTCGGTCACCTTCGTGTCCGTCGTCGGCATCGTGGTCCTCTCGAGTGTCTGTGGTCACTCAAGCCGGACGGGGTATCGGAAGGGTGCAGCCCGCGTGACACGCAGGTGAATCATGATTCTCGCGAAAACTTCCCTTCCGCGGCCGCCACCCTCGCTCCCCACGCCCCAGGGCATGTGGAGCGGAGAACCCCTATCGTTGGCGGGTGACCACCAAGCTGACCCCCCATGCCGACCTCGACCGATCGATCGCCGAGCTCGCTGCCCAGGCGGATGCTTGGGCTCGGCTCGACATCCCGACGAAGCTCGCTCTGCTGACCGACGTCAAAGACCGTACGGCCGGCGTTGCGGGTGCGTGGGTCGAGGCGGCCGTGGCGGCAAAAGGGCTCCCGGCGGGTTCACCGCTGGCCGGCGAGGAGTGGCTGTCCGGCCCCTATGCGGTGATCACGTGGGCCGATGCGCACCGCACCGCGCTGTCGCGCATCTGGCGCGGCCTCCCGCCGTACGATGACGAGTGGGTCCGCACCGGCTACGGCGGACGTACCCTGGTCGATGTGCTGCCCGTCGAGTGGCACGAGCGGCTGCTGCTGAGCGGCTATTCGGGCGAGGTGTGGATGCAGCCCGACGTCACCCCGGCCAACCTGGCGGACCACACCGCATCCTTCTACCGGGACCCGGAACCGGAAGGCAGGGTGTGCGTCGTGCTCGGAGCCGGCAACATCGCGTCGATCGCGCCCCTCGACGTCCTCTACAAGCTCTACGCCGAGGGCCAGGTCGTCATCCTGAAGATGAACCCGGTCAACGACTACCTCGGCCCCATCCTCGAGCAGATCTTCAGCGAGCTCGTTCGTCGTGGCTTCGTGCGGTTCGCCTACGGTGACGGCGGTGTCGGCGCCTATCTCGCCGCGCACTCCGGGATCGACTCGATCCACATCACCGGCAGTCAGCGAACCCACGACACGATCGTGTTCGGCGGTGGTGAGGAGGGGAAGGCGCGCAAGGAGCGCAGCGAGCCGATCCTCGACACCCCGATCACCAGCGAGCTCGGCGGGGTCAGCCCGGCGATCGTCGTCCCCGGGCCGTGGAGCGATGCGGACCTTCGCTTCCAGGCGGAGAACTTCGTGACATCGAAGCTGCACAACGGGGGGTTCAACTGCATCGCCTCGCAGGTGCTCGTGGTGCCCGACGGCTGGGAGCACACGCACCGCTTCCTCGAGCTCGTCGAGGAGACGATCGCCGCAGCTCCGTCACGTCCGGCCTACTACCCGGGCGCCGAGGAGCGGCATCGCGACGCCGTGGAACGTCACAACCACGCGGTGCATCTGGATACGGGCAGCCTGCGGGCCCACCTGCGCAACGTCGCACCGGACAGCAAGAGCTTCGTGTTCACCGAGGAGTTCTTCTCCTCCGTGTTCGGGACGACGCACCTCCCGGGTAGCGATGCCGGGGCGTTCCTCGATGCTGCCGTTGCCTTCGCCAACGACACGCTCCACGGCACGCTTGGAGCGACGCTCATGGTCCATCCGGCGACGATCGCGGAGTTGGGAGAGCGGTTCGATCGGGCGATCGCCGAGCTTCGGTACGGATGCATCGGCGTCAACGTGTGGAGCGCGCTCGGTTTCCTGTCGCCTCGCGCCACTTGGGGCGGCTACCCGGGAGCGCCGCTCAACGACATCGAGAGCGGGCAGGGCGTCGTGCACAACGCCCTGCTGTTCGACAAACCCGAGAAGACGGTGGTGCGTGGACCGTTCCGGCCGTTCCACCGCATGTGGGGGAGCGGCGAGTTCCACCTGGCGCCGAAACCGCCGTGGTTCGTCACCAATGAGACGGCGGCACGTACCGCCCGCCTGCTCACCGAGTTTGCGGCAGAGGGCAAGTTGCGCACGCTGCCCGCGCTGTTTGCGTCGGCGCTGCGCGGCTGACCCCGGCGATCGCGTGACAAAGGCAAACGACCCCGGGAGCGGGCCGGGGTCGTTTGCGGCGGAACGAAGGGTCGCGGCGGGTAGGGGCGCCGGATCCCTCGTCGTATCACAGAAGCCAGTTGCGCAGCCCGGTGGCGATTCGGCGGCGCAGCGCGGTCTCGTCACCGTTGCGGGCCTGCCACTCGAGGTCGAGCACGTGGTTCCAGCGGTGGACGATCGAGGCGGCGAGATCGATTTCAGTCAGCATGACATCTCCAGTTCGAGCAGGGCGGAGCGGGTGAGCACCCGGGAGGCAACCAACGGGTGGTCACCCGCCCTTCACCCTGTATCAGGATCCAGACGGCCCGACGGATGAGGTGGCGAGATCCCTCGGCGATTCCATGAGCCTGGTGCCGGCTCGGACGAGCCATGCGCCGACCGCTGTCCGCAGCATGTGGGGAGGGCTCGACCGGGCGTGCATGGTGGCCCGTATCTCCTCGCGCCGGGCTGCATCGAGCGTTGTCGCGAGGTCGAGTGTGTGCAATCCGTGCATTGTCATGTCCTTTCTGGGCCGGAGGCGCGGGTTGCCTCCGCGGCGTCGAGGTAGGCGGCGAGCAGGTTGCCGGCCTCGGGAACCGCTCCTCTGCGCAGCTCGTACTTCTTGTCGTCATCGCCGACGATGACCCTCACCAGACCTGCTTGGCGGAGGATGCGGAGGTGGTGGTGGGCGGTCGACTTGGCCAGCTCCAGCTTCTCGGCGAGCTCGCCGAGCGATCGGGCCTCGGTGCCGAGCAGGTACAGGATCCGGAGCCGTCGCTCGTCGCCGAGCGCTTTGTAGACCTCGATGAGGTGGCTGGACGGAGCGGCCGGGTCGGCATTCAGATGCTCGTCGGAGACCGGGTAGGAGAAGATGCGGACGTCGTCGTGCTCAGAGATCACGACCCACGGGCGAATCACGACAGACGGGATCAGCACGATGCCCCGCAGCCCCGCTCGCGGCTCGAAGGTGACGCCGTTGGTGACCTTCTCGACGAGATCGGCCGGCTCCATCGACGCGGCGAGTGCACGTGTGGCGGCGGCGTCCCGCTCGAGCACGGGCATGACCTCGTCCAGTCCCAGGTCGACCTCGGCGTCGACGCGCCGCATCAGGTCGACGAGTCGCTCCTTGGTCTCTTCCGGCCCCTGCTCGAGGAAGCTGCGGAGGTCGTCCTCGCCGCCGACCAGCAACCGATCGAGCGCGCTCACGTCGCCGGCGGCCGCCTTGTCGATGTCCTCGAGGGTGAAACCCCGAGAGGGAGTGATGCCGGCGTTGCGCAGCATCTGGCGGCGAAGGCTGATCGGGTCGAGGGCGCCGATGGTCGCTACGAAGCCCTCGATCGTGTGCGGCTGCGCAACGGTGCGGGCGATGCCGAGCAGCGTGAGCCACAGGCCGCCACAGCCGGAGAGCTCACCGAGCGCCTGCTTCACCTCGGCGCTCGCCTGATCGTCGACCCGTTCGACAAACGTCGAAGGATCCGAGACGACGCCGTCGGGTGCGTGGCTCGCCTGATACGAGAACAACCCCAGGAGGAACTCGTAGAGCGGCGAAGCCTCCACCCAAACGGGGAGGTCGCCGGCGGGGCTGGTGAAGTCGCGGACTCGAGGCTCAGTGGTCATTCGACGTGTGTACTTCCGTTCGACATATATCGAACGTATCACACAATACGAACGGAGTCAATGGTTGTCGACGGATCTGCGTGAACTCTCAGCCGGGGACTCAGGGTCCTTGGAGGCCGCCGGGAGATCGGCGACGGGAGGAAGCTCCGGGCCCCACCGCCGGGGGAAGCCCCTCGGGTTCCCTGCCGGAGAAGATGGGGCGGATCCTTGGATCCGCCCCATCGGCTCGCGCTGCGGTCTCAGTTCAGAGGTGGAAGCGACCCTCGAGCGGGTCGTGGTCCGCCGCCCTGATCGTCGTGGTCGGGTCGTCCCCGATGCTGCTCGCAAACGAGGCGTTGAAGTGGAGGAAGTCCACTGCAACATTCGCTCCGAGCAGCGCCGGGCTGACCAGCATGTGGTCGAGGACCTGGCTGTTGCCGTCGAACACGAAGCTGAACTTCTCCGCCCCTTTCTCGTCGAACACCAGGTTGGTCAAGGGCACCTCGCCAAACACGCCCTCCAGGATCGACAGCGGGTCGTCAGGGCCTTCGCCGGGCTCGCCGAACTCGAAGTCGTTCAGGTCACCGGTGACCATCACCAGCGCGTTCGAGTCTTCGGCGAAGATCGTGTTGACGAAGTCACGCACCACCTGTGCCTGCGCCTTGCGCTGCTCCTCGGTGATCCGCTCGAACGGCACGCCTGCCGCCGATGCGGTACCGAAGATCGGGTCGTCGCCGCTCTTCGACTTGAAGTGATTGCCGACGATGTGCACGGCCTGGCCGTTGATCAGGAACTCGCCGTACAACGGCTCCCGGCCTGGGCTGGCGCTGCCGGGCCCGAAGGCGGCCTCGACGTCGGGACCGGCCAGCTGGAACACATCGCCGAGCGTGACCCGCTCCTCGTCGTAGAGGAAGGCCACCTCGATGCCGCGTCCGTCGCTCGTCTCGAACGACTCGGCGACGTACGCAGTGCCTGCAGACGCGTTCACCCTGTCGCCCAACTCCTGGGCGATCGCCGTGTTCTCGACTTCTTCGAGCACCATGATCTCCGGGAGCTCGAGCTCGTATTCGATCGACGCGGCCAGCTTGGTGAGCTGGGTCTCCAGCTCCTCGGCGGTCGGTGTGCTGCTGGCGTCGTCCTTGCCGCCTTTGCGCAGCACGACGGCATCGTCTCCGTTGAAGAAGTTCGACGTCGAGGTCTGGTCGGCGACTGCCAGGATCGCCGGGTCGGCACCGTCGTCGGCAACCACCCACACGTCGCCCGGCGCCAACGTCCCCGAGAGGGAGATGGTCGTGCCGGGGCTCGTGTTCCCGTTGAAGTAGATGTCGATGGCATAGCCGCCGGCGGCGAGGTTGACGGCCGCACCAGTGCCGTTGTAGATCTCCACCGCCTTGTTCAGGGAGCTGCCCTCGACGTACTCGGAGATGAACAGGTCGGTGGCGCTGCCACACGTCTCCGTGTGCGTTCCCAGATCGCCGAAGGTGTTGATGCCGGTCCCTATCCATTCGAGAGAAGGATCGAACGGTCCGTTCCCCGTGCGCCCGTCACACACCGACGGGTTGCGCAGCAGCGTGTTGTCCTGCGTGCTGGGCGGACCCCACGCAGAGCCGGGGTCGAAACCGATCTCGCCGAAGATGTCCACAGGCGTAGGGGTGTTTGGCTCGAGGTCGAACAGGTTCTCGACGTTGTACGTCGTGATCACCACGTTGCCGTTGGGGCCGGAGCGTTTCGCCACCGGCACCTTGGGCAGAGAGAGGTTCTGCAGATCGGACTCGGTCGGCTGGATCTTGTAGTTGCCGAACGTGTAATCGACGACACCGACCAGCGACCTGACGAGGTCGCCGGCATTGGCCTCGATGGGCGTGTCGAGTGTCGAGTCATCGACCATGACCCGCTCCGGGTTGTAGTCGACGTCGTTCTCCCCGAGGCTCCGCAGCAGGATCTGCTTGACCTGCGGGAAGTACCCGGATCCCGGCTTGGCGTCGTCCTTGGTGAGCATCACGAACTCGCCGAAGGCGTTGGTCGATCCGACCACGCGGCCGTTCTCGACCTGGACGCGCATGCCCTCGAACGGCTCCCAGAAGGCGATGGCCTCCGCGATCGAC
This sequence comes from Acidimicrobiia bacterium UBA6912, assembly GCA_002450985.1. GTDB lineage: Bacteria > Actinomycetota > Acidimicrobiia > Spongiisociales > UBA5794 > UBA6912. Next base: position 7,922 of record DKBA01000023.1, on the reverse strand, counting down.
TCGTTGGGCAGGTCGTTCAGCTCGACCGGCGCCGGCAACGGGTTGCCGCTGGATACGATCTCGTACGGCGAGAAGTCGTCGGGATCATCCAGGCGCGTGAGCGACAGGGCGTTGCCGAACTGCAGCTCTTCGACGTCGCCCGTGATGGTCACGTAGTCGCCGACCTGCGGGGCGGGGTCTAGCCGGTCACGGTCGTCGACGAAGATCCCGTCGGAAGTTGCCGGGTCGCCGTCGCCCACCGGATCCTGGATCCACATGTCCCGCCCGTCCGCACTGACGGCGGTGACGATGCCGCTGGTCGTCACGATCTGACCTTCGAGCGGCGAGAAAAGGCCGTCGCCTTGGATCTCCGGTATGGACACGACGGGGTACGTGGTCTGCGCGCTGGCTGCTGTCGGGAGCAGCGCGGTGGGCAGGGTGAGTAAGGCCACTGCTACGAGCCATCTCTTGGGTGTCGCTGACTGGATCACGACGTCCTCCTTCCGCGTGTTGGCGTGCGGTCGGGCCTGCCGGTTCGAGTGCCTCGACCACAACACCTGGGTTACGAGTGTGCGTCCCCGCGAGAGTGCTGGCGCCCGGGTTCGGCCCCGGGCGCCAGCCGCCCTTCGCTACGGCAGGTTCGTTATCCGGCCCTCACCAGCTTCGGGGTAGTCGGCTGCCGTGATCGTGCCGCCGATCCCGGCCTGGATGTAGTTGCTCAACGCCTGCTGATAGCTGAACCCGACCGGCGTGAACGATGCCCCGCGGAACGGGTACTGGTCGCCGCCCCGAGCGAGGAAGTCGATCGTGGCCACGTTGAGCGCCGGGCCGCTCTGCACGACCCCGCCGTTCACGATGATGGTGCCGTCATCGAGCACGACATCGAGGACTCGCGTCCCCGCCGTGAGGACGTTGCCGTCGCCGTCGAGGATCAGCCCGGTGCCCGAGGCCGTCCACGTGAACGAGAACCCGGCCACCTGGGCGAATCGACCGCTGCCACAGAGCGCGTTGACGACGAAGTCGTTCGCCTGGGTGCAGGCAACTGCGTTCTCCAGGAGTTCCTTGAACTGGTCACGGGAGATGTCCTCCACCACCGTCACGAAGTTCGGGAACGGCACCATGTCGAACGTGTCCAGCTCCGTGATGGGGCCTGCAGGGATGATCGTGTTGTTGCGGATCCCCCCGCCGTTCTGGAGTGCCACGTCCGGTGCAACCACACCAAAGTCGGGGGCAGCCTCCGTCGCCTGCCACAGCAACGAGTCGGCGATCAGGTTCCCCTCGTTGGTCTCCATCGAGCGCACACTGCTGCGCAGCCCGTCGAGGTCGACCTCGGACGTGCCGATCACCGTGGCGGCGAGCCCGGCGACATGGGCCTCGACGGGATCGACGACCAGTGCTTGCATCGTCGCATCCGGCTCCACGGCGTCGTCGCACGGCAACGTCCCGCCGCAGTCGTCGGTAGCGACCCGCACCGGACCGCTGCGGTTCTCCTCGATCGCGACGACGTTGCCTTCCTTGTCGAAGCCGACGACCAGCTGGCCCACGTACCGGTACTCGCCCGACGTCGTCACGACCGGCACTGCCGTGCCATCGATGTCCGTGGCGACCTGCGGGTAAGCACCGTAGACCTCTCCCTCGTCGCCGGGCAGGAGCAGGTCGCCATCGTTGGCGAGCAGTTCGTCGCCGCCGCCGGCGATGGCGACGTCGATCCCGTCGACTTGGCTGATGAGGTCGATGTCGTTGAGGATGTTCTGCAGGTGGCCGGCAAGGATGATCTTGTCGACGCCCTTTGCCTCGAGCATGTCGACCTGCGCCTGGACGACTCCGACCAGGTCGCTGTTCACGACGACGTTGCGGGGTGATGAGATGAACGGCAGGTTCGGTGTCTCCAGGCCGATGATGCCGATCAGTTCCCCGCGCTCCTTCACGATCGTCGATGGGACGATCACGCCGTCGTCGACGAAGACCTGCAGGACCGGCTCGCCGCTGAAGTCGACGTTGGCGGCGACGTAGGGCGGCGGGTCGGTGTAGCTCCTGAGGAAGTCGGCGAGGATGTCGGGTCCGAAATCGAAGTCGTGATTACCGAGGCTCACGGCGTCGTAGCCGATCAGCTCCATGGCGATGGCGTCATAGAACGGCACGCCGTTCACCAGGCTTGCGTTGAATTCCGGCCCGGCCAGGAAGTTGTCGCCGGACGAGAGCATCAGGACTCCACGCTTGGCGCCGCGCTGGGTCCATGGGCCGTGGATCGCGTCCCACTCGAGATCGTCGACCACGGTCTTGAAACGGGCGGCGCCTCCGAAGTCCTCGAGACCGGAACCGGCGTCGATGACCTGCGACTCGCCGTCGTTGTTGTGCAGGATCGTCAGCCAGAAGTGGACATCGTCGCCCTTCGCTCCCGCGGCCCCCATAGGTACCAGCGCCATCACCATGGCGAGCACGGCAAGCAGGGCCAGCAGTGACCATCGCCGGCTTCGTGCGCGTCTCAGCATCTCCTCCTCCTTCAGATGTGAGAGCCTCCTCTCCATCGGAAACTCTCATGGAAAGTTGCCAGAGGCGCGAGTGAGCGCAACGGCCCGACGGTAGACAAAGCCAAGAAAGTTCCCCCTCTCTCGGACGCTCCTCACGGCCTCCCGATCCACCGTAAGCGACTCGGCGCCCCATCTGGCAGATCGAAAGGCACCATTACAGAGGGCGAATGGACCTGGCGCGGACCGGGGCTCGCTGTGGTGGGGGGTTCGACGGCGGAGCAGCGTTGAACGTACCTCGCGCTGCCGGGCCCCAACCGGCCGGTTCGGCCGGTCGTTTGCGAGTGCCGTCGCTCGTAGACTCTGTCGCGCCGGGCCCGTAGCTCAGTTGGTCAGAGCAGGGGACTCATAATNNAGGTTCGAGTCCTGCCGGGCCCACTCGTTGTCCAAATCACAACGTGTCCCCAGGTCAGGGGCCATTTCTAGCCTTCACTCGCGAAACGACCTCATCGCGCTCATTCAAACCCTCACGCTGCCGCGACGCGGCTTCGGCATTATCGGGGGCCGCCGCGCACGACCCCGCCGGTCATCGAGCGGTGAACGCCGGGGGGACGTAGTCGCTGATCCGATCGGGGTCGGCTTGGTAGGCGCGCAGTACGACGGCGTAGTGCTCGTCGGGGGTGTAGAGCCAGTTGCCGGGTTCGGGGTGTCGGGAGAACCTGATGGTGACGCCGTCGTCGTCGTCGGTTTCGATCTGTCGCATGGTGATCACGTAGGAGTCGAACTCGTTTGGGCGAACGAGAATGTCAGCGTCGTGGATCGTCAGCGACCAGAATCCGACGTCGAGCAGCGGGGGCAGGTCGTCGGGCCCGAAGTGCAGGGTGCTGTCGCCTTCGACGTGGGTGATGAAGTAGCTCGCCTCCTCGTTCGAGTTGCCCCACAACCCGAAGTACGCACCGATGGCGCGGTTCATGTAGTTCCCGTCGAGGAACTCGCGAGTTCCGAACAGCGTCGTGGCGCCAATCCACCCGTTGCCGAGCGACGTTGCGGTCTTGGATTGTTCGGCGATGTCCGACAGCGCCCAGTCGATGCCGGCCTGCACCTCGGCACGCTGGTCCCCAGTGAGGTCCACGTCGTCGAGCATCCCGATCGACGCCCAGTTCGAGAACAGGTCGGTTTCGACGTCGGGTGCTTGGGTCAAGATGTCGTTGACGATGTTCNNTCGATGCGGATCACGATGACGGCGTGGTCGGTCTCGACCATGACCAATGTCGCGTTCGGGTTGACGTCCTGGCCTGGCCGGTGGAAGGTGACGCGCCCGGCCTTCCCGCCGTCGGCTCGGGTGCCGATGTAGTGGAAGTTGTGGGTGAAGCCGTCGATGCACTGGAACACGATGTAGCGATCGGTGACCTCGGGGACCTCGAGCGTGACCGGACCGTGGCTCGTGTCGAGGAGGACACCACCGGTCATCGAGGTGAGGTTCGGGGCGACGATCGGCTGGCCGATGTTCTCCCAGGGCAGGCTCTGATTGAACCCTGGCTGGTTGAACTCCAACCCCATCGTCTGGATCATGCCGTTGACGGGCTTGACCTGTTCGAGCATCGGGAACGCGTAGACGAACGCGTCATACGCGATCGCCTCCAGGCTTCGGGCCGATTCATCTATGCCATCTCCAATCCTTGGTGCGCTGGTCGTACTCTTTCAAACTCAGGGTCATCCTGAGCGAGGGCAAGAGGAGAACGGCTCTGCCGCCCACATACGCCCTTCTCTTGCGCCACCCAACGCCTCACCAGACGCAGTCGCAGTCTGGGCGGCTGATACCGAACGGCTTTGAGCGCGAGTGCGCCGTCGATCGGGCAGCCCGCCGGTCTGCAGGGCCGGGAAGCGGGGCTCGGCCGAGTGAGTTGTGGGAGTGAGCGGCCGAGAGATCAGATCGCTTGGAACTCCGGCATCGTCCAGGTCCCGTCGAGGGCCTCGGGGCGGGGACGGTACAGGCGGAGGGTCCAGTTCCAGCCGTCCATGACGGCGAGGAAGTTGGCCTCGTCGCCGGTGGGCTCGGGCCCGAGGTCGATGACGACGCTGCCGTCGTTGGCTCGGACTGCGGTGACGCTGTTGACGCTGTAGCTGTCCCAGGGGTTGGGCTCGAAGAATCCGTCGCGGTTGTAGATCGACAGCGACCAGAACGCATCGACCGGTACGTCGTGCAGCGTGAGGCGATCGCGACTCGCTGGCCGGTGAGTGTGGTCGTTGGGGTACGAGGCCTCGTACTCGGGCAGCCCACCTCAGCCGACTGCGGTCCCGATGAGATGGACCACAAGGACGACCACGCCCATCACACGTGAAGCGGCGAGCCGAACGGCCCATCGAACACGCCCCTCGAGGTAGCCCCCGATCGGGCCTTGGCTCAGATACCCCAGCTGACCTCGTAGAGCTGAACCGGGTCGGGGAAGCCCTTGAGCGCGATCATGCCTCGCTCTGCGAAGTCGATGTTCTTGCCGACCGTGAGGTCCTTTACGGTGCCCGACGTCAGGATCTGGCCACCCGCGGCATGTGCGCAGATGCGAGCAGCGAGGTTGACCGATGCGCCGTAGATGTCGTCGCTTTCCTCGACCGGTTCGCCCACGGTGAGCCCGATCTTGATTCGCAAGCCCTCGACGTCGACCGTGTGTCTCTGAATCTCGACGGCGGCATCGACGGCCCGGCTCACGGACGTGAAACAGGCCAGGATCCCGTCACCGGTGTGCTTCACCTCGCGGCCGGCCGACTCGTCGAGGCGGCCCCGCACGATCTCGTTGTGCTCACGTAGCAGCTCCATGGCTGCAGCGTCGCCGAGGCGAGTGCTGATGTCGGTCGAACCCTCGATGTCGGTGAAGACGATCGCCCGCAGCCCGGAATCGGGTTGGGAGGTGGCCGTTGTGATTGCCCGGTCATCGTCATCGAGATAGAACTCGCCGAGGAACTGGTTCATTGTGGGGGTAGCGACCTCGATGATGTCGTGAGGCATGAGGCCGTGGGCGATCTTGTGACACGCCTTCACCGATTTGGCATCGGGCGCCTCGACCAGACAAAAGGCCTTCTCGTCCGAATCGTTGAACCAGTATGTGAGGAAGCGAACCCCGAACTCGTCCTGCACTTCTAGATCGCGGCGATGTGCTGCGGCAATGTCCTCCGGTGTTGCCTCCCCGAGACCAGGATGAACATCCATGAAGATCGGCATGATCTGAATGGTAGGCGAAGTAACAGCGAGCCACTGTGCCGCAGAGTGTTCGCGGCAACCCCATGACGAAACGCGTTTGGGGACGTCTTCTCCTCTGTGACGGCTCCCGTGCCGGAGGCCTGCTTCTAGGCCGCGCGGTCCGGTCGTTGGAGATAGACGCGGTGGCGGAGGGCATTGATCAGGTTGGGTCGCCTATGGACCGGGTCGCTCGTCGACGGCGGCCGGCAGCGGGTGGTCTGCGGTATCGTCTGTCCATGCCGGAGCTGACGCAGCGCAGACTCGCTGCGATCGTCGCAGCCGACGTCGTGGGGTACTCCCGCATGATGAGCGCGGACGAGATCGGTACGCTGGAGGCGCTGCGACGGCGGCGAAGCGAGATCATCGATCCCCGGATCGAGGAACGCGGGGGTCGCATCGTCAAGTCGATGGGCGACGGTCTGCTCCTGGAGTTCCCATCCCTCGTTGCGGCCGTCGAGTTCGCCGTTGCGACGCAGCGTGCGCTCATCGAGCGCAATGCCGCCGCAGAGGACGCCGCCATCCGATTCCGAATCGGCATCCATATCGGTGACGTGATCATCGAGGGCGACGACATCTTCGGCGACGGCGTCAACGTCGCGGCTCGGGTCGAACCGTTGGCGGCCGCAGATGGTATCGCTGTGAGTGATGATGCCTACCGTCTGGTGAGGGACCGCATCGACGTCGAGTGGAGCGACGGGGGCGAGCATCAGGTCAAGAACATCGAACGGCCGATCCGGGTGTGGCACTGGGGGTCGGGAGCACCGCTGGCGCTGGGGCCATTGCGACCTTTGGTCGGTCTATCCGGTGAGGCCATGCAACCTTCGCTCGCGGTGCTGCCGTTCGAGAACATATCCGGGGATCCCGAACAGGATCTGTTTGCGGCAGGCATGACCGAGGACCTGATCACCGACCTATCGAAGCTGTCGGGTCTGTTCGTCCTTTCCCGCTCGACTACCGCAGCGTTCGGGGGCGAGGTCGTCGACATTCGCGATATCGCCGTCCGGCTCGGCGTTCGCTACGTCCTGGAAGGCAGCGTGCGTAAGGCAGGGACGCGAGTTCGCATCAACGTGAAGCTGACAGATGCCAGCGCACAGGGTCACATGTGGGCAGAGCGCTACGACGGTTCGACCGCGGATGTGTTCGAACTCCAGGACGAAGTCGGCGCCAAGGTGGTGTCGGCGTTGTCGGTTCGTCTCCAGGGTGACGAGGATCAGCGGCTGCGTGCCGTCCACACCCGAAACCTCGAGGCGTATGAGCTATATGTCCAAGCCAAGGCCACGCCGTATCCCCCGGTGCCCGCCAGGCTCGAGGCGGCCCGCGGCATGTTCGAGCGAGTGATCGAGATGGATCCGTCGTTTGCCGGGGGCTACGCAGGGTTGGCCGTGCTTGTCGGGCTCGCAGGGATGCTCGGCCATGACGACCCGACGGACCTGGCCGAGCGCGCCTCCACACTGGCCGGGCGAGCCGTCACCGTCGACGACGGGTTCGGTTGGAGTCATGCCGCTCTGGGCCTCGCCGAATTGCTGTGCGGCCGCTATGACAACGCCAATGCTGCAGTCGACCGAGCGGTTCAGCTCCAGCCCAACGATGCCGACGCCCACGCATATCGCGGTCTCGTCATGGCCCTCTCCGGCGAGGTGGGGGCTGCCATCGACCCCATTGTGCAGGCCCTCCGCTTGAACCCCGGCTTCGTCCATGGACCGTATCTCAATCTGCTGTCCCTGGCGCGATTCCTCGGTGCGGACTACGCCGGAGCCGTTGCGGCGTTCGAGGAGAACGTTGCACGCAAGGGACCCCTCGGTCCTCCCGCCTTGGCTTGGGGGAGCGGCGCATATCAGGGGTTGGGCCACGGCGACCGCGCCCGCGAACTGGCGCACGAGGTTGTGACCAGGCTCCCCGGCTTTCGGCTGGAGACGTGGAACCTTCTACGGCTGGTCCGCCGTGACGAGCAACGTCGGCGGGCACGCGAGCTCTTGGGAGCAGCAGGCCTGCCCGAGTGATGACCTCGGCGCCGTCTTCCGATCTGGGCGGTCAACTCGGCGTCGACCAGGTCCTGCAACGCCCGCTCCAACGGCTGACGGAACAGCTCCCTTGTGCCGTCGTTGTCGAGACGGGCGAGCAGATCAGCGTACGTTGCGGCGTCATCTGAGTGAGCCATCTTGTGGTCTCCTCTACGAGCTCGTGGATGAACTCCGCTGAGAGTCAGACGGTGGCCCCTCAAATCGAATGGCCCACCCCCC
>DKBA01000021.1 GCA_002450985.1 Acidimicrobiia bacterium UBA6912 | reverse complement strand
CCCCCGCCGCCGGGTCGGTGACGAAGTAGTAGGCGGGCTCGAAGCGGCCGGTCTCGATGTTCTCGCTGAGCAGCACGGCGGGCAGGCCCTGCCGCTCCGTGAGCGTCTCCGCCTGTCCTCCGGCGGCCCGCGACGTCACCGCCACGACGTGCTCCTCGCCTCCACACCTCAACCGCACGGCACCCTCGAGCCTCAGGTCGACGCCGGGGGCGGAGACGGCCAGGCGTTCCGCCGCTGCCGCGGACAGACGGCGCATGGGGATCTCCACCGCACGGTCTTCGTCGGCGCCGTGCAACCGGCTCGGGACGTCGAGCCGGTACTCCCCCAGCCCGTGGCGGTACGAGAGCATCAGCTTCGCCGCCCGCAGCACCCGGTGGGTCACTCGGTTCCCGGTGCGGACCGCCTTCAGCAGCTCGAGGTCCTCGGCTGCGCCGGTCTTGCCGAGACTTGCGATGGCACGCTGGCGCACCCTTGGATCGCCGGCGTCGAGCGCGGCCCGCAGGCCGCCGCGCGCCGTCGAGGTCGCCTCGCGTCCCAACGCGGTGACCGCCTCCAGCCGCATCGGCTGGTCGAGCGACTCGTCCGTCGCCAGCTCGGTGAGCAGGCGGTTGAGACCGCGTGCTCGCTGCTCCACCAGACCGGCGATCGCATCCGCCCGGCCCGGCGTCCTCGGTGCGGCACGCACCAGCCGCCGCAACTCGGCGCTGCCTGGCAGGCGGCGTTCGGTGTCCTTGCTCGTCATCTCAGCACCCCCCTCGGATACATTCGTGGTCGTCCATCCTGTTGCCCTGGGCACTGGTGAGGTTCACCGAGTTGCGGGTGTCCCGGGTCGTGCCGTCGGACAGGAACGGCACACATCCCGTCTGCGCCATCAGGTTGCGCCGCCCGGCGTTCGTGTTCGGACAGTTGTTGTTGCCGTGGTTGTGCTCTTCACCGAGGAAGTGGCCGACCTCGTGGGCGAAGGTGCGCGACAGTCCCTCGTCGTCCCGGTCGACGCCACCGGCGAGACATCCGTCCGACTTCCCGCCCTTGTCGCAGTCTCCGTCGACGGGCGACAGCCCGAAGAACCCCGAGATGGAACGCACGACGAAGGCGTCGATGCCGTTGTTGTCCACCGACCACGAGCGCCACAGGTCACGAGCGTCCCCCGTGTCGCCGATGGTGTCGAGACCATCGGAATCGTCGGAGGTGATGAACCAGTGCAACGTCCGCCCCACCCCGATTCCCCGGGGCCGGTAGATGTTGCGGATGCGGTAGATCGAGTAGTCGAGCTCGATCAGCGCGTCCTGGAGGGCGGTGTCGCCGAGCGCGTCGAAGCCGACCCGGATCACGTTGAGATGGATGTGGTCGCCCTCGAGCTGTTCGGCGAGTTGCCGCACCGACACCGAGGCCGTCGTCCCCGCCTGCGGATCCGGCGGCACCTGCCCGCGAATGAAACCGAAGAACCGGAACAGCACCGACTGGTCTTCCGAGAAGTCGGCGCCCTCGCACGCCATGATGTTCTTGAGACTGATGTCCATGGCGGGCTACTGCAGCGAGATGAGCATGTCGACCATGCCGACACCCTCGTCGAGCGGAGTGAGCGCCTTCCCCAGGACGGCGCCGATCGCCGCCGCCGGATCCGTGGCGGCCCGGGCGCAGCCGGCCGTGGCCGACGTGGTGAGCAGATCACCAACGCGGATCGGGGCGGCGCTGGCGTCGACCATCACGGAGGCCTTCCCCATGATCGAGATCGGTGCCCGCGGCTCGGGGCGCTCCGGGTTGCGGTCGAGGATCACTCCGGGCCGGTACGCACCGGCGCCGGCGACGACGCCGACCACCCGGCGATCGTGCTCTCTCGTACACGGGTGGAGCTTGCCGTCGGCCTCGAGCACCATCACCGTCCCGGGGACGGCGTCCGCGGCGTCGGCGACGTCGAAGTCCTCGGCGGCGTCGCCGTTGCGGAGGATGATGTCCCCGGACGAGCCGTTCAGGTGGATCGTCTCGTTGCCGGCGTCGTTGCGGATCCGCACGTCGCCTTCGTTGTCCTCGGCACCGATGAACAGCTCGGCGGTGGCCCCGTTGAAGTGCAGTGCCTCGCGCCCGTTGTTGTCGTAGACCCGGATGTCGCCCTCGTTGTCCTCGGCGCCGATGAACACCTGGGCGGCGCCGGCATCGAGCTGGATCGACTGGCGACCGGCATCGTCGTAGAGCCGGATGTCGCCCTCGTTCCCGGCGGAACCGATGTAGAGCACGGCGTTGTTCGAGTCGAAGTGGAACACCCGGCGCCCGGCTCCGTCCTGCACCTCGATGTCGCCCTCGTTGCCGGCGGCACCGATGCGCAGCCAGGCGGTGCTTGCATTGAAGTCGAAGACCGTCCGGCCGTCGCCGTCGAGCACACGGATGTCGCCCTCGTTGCCGGAGGCGCCGATGCGAAGCACGGCGGTCTGACCGTCGAAGCTCAACACGTCGATTCCCCGGCTGTCACGAATCCGCAGATCGCCTTCGTTCTCGACCGTTCCGAGGTACAGAGCGGCGACCGCGGCATCGAGGGAGACGGACTGGCGGCCGTCGCCGTCGACGCCGACGACACCGCCGGCGTTGCCTGCGGCACCGACGCGCAGCACGCCGGATCCACCGTCGAGGTGGCCCGTCTCCCGCCCCGCACCGTCGCGCACGATCACATCGCCTTCGTTGCCCTCGGTTCCGAAGTAGCCCGCGGCGTTG
>DKBA01000161.1 GCA_002450985.1 Acidimicrobiia bacterium UBA6912 | reverse complement strand
TGCAGAGAGACGACAGATGCCAGATGCCAGATGCCAGAGGTCAGAGGTCAGATGGTTTCCCCTCCCTCAGGACCTGGGTCCGCGGTTGCGGTCTGCTCGATCCTGCCGTTCGCTGGAATGGCTCGTTGCGTGGCGCTGCGCCTCGTCATTCAGGTCGTGAAGACTCCCTCGGGAGCGGCGAGCGATTCGGTGCGGAACGATCTGGTCAAAGAGTCCCCCTCAGCCGGACCCTCCGGGTCCGCCAGCTCCCCCGAAGGGGGAGCCATTCGAAACGCATCGGTCTGCGGCTCCCTGGATCGAGGTCAAAGCGAAGCGATCTGGAAGCGAAGCGATCTGCTCAGCTCCAGCGGGTGGGGTGGCGGACCTCGACGCCGGCGAGGACGGCGACGGCCCGGACCGTCAGGACGGGGGCGTCGGCCGTGCCGGGAGTGCGTCGTGTCGTGTCGTCCCACCCGCCGAGCACGGGCACGCCTCCGAGACGGACGTCCCACCCCGGCGGCACGAGGATCTCGCACCCACCGAGCACCGCAGTGACCGACAGCTTGGCCCCGGGTGCGAGCCTGGCCTGCGTGAGGTCGAGGGTCAGGCTGCCCAGGATGACGGTCAACTCCCCGCCCTCGAACTGCTGCGATCGTGAGGTCAGCACCCGGCTTCCGAGGGCGGCGAAGCCGTTTGCGGTGGAACCTGCCACTTCGGGGTTCCTCTCCAGACGCGGCAGCATGACCCCGATCCCGGCCAGGATCACGGCGGTCGGCCACAACACCGACCACACCGAACCCTCGACGAGACCCGTCGTGAAACCGAGCAGGAGGACGCCGAAGATGATGAGCACTGCGGACCCGAGCTTGGCGCTGTGATCGATGCCGTACTGGGCCACACCGAGACCGACGAGCACGAGCGGCCACCAGTCCGAGACGATGCCTCCGGCGTCGACGTCGGTGCTGGCGGCGACGAGGTAGAGGACGCCGACGGCGACGAGGCTGAGCCCGACGACGATCCTCCCGCTGCGCACCTCACGCCCCCATCGTGCGGTGAATCGGCGACGGCACCATCTCCGCTCCCCACGCCACCACGGCCTGTACGAGATCGAGCGCATCCTCGCTCCCCGGCCAGTACTCGGCCCGCACGGGCGCAGGGACTCCTGTCAGGAGATGGTGGATGGCGAAGGCGACGACGATGACGTCGTCGAATCGACCGACGACGGGAATCATGTCGCGAATGACATCGACAGGCGATGCCACGTAGACGGCGGCGATACCGACGAGCAACTTGCGCCGGTGAGACACCTGCGGATCTCGCATGAGCCGGGCGAGCAGCACCGCCAGGTGCGGCAGGAGGAGGGCCGCCTCACTCAGGACCTGCACGACACCGCGCGGTGGCTCGGGCACCCTCGTGTCGATGCTGTGCCTCGCCTCCGGCCCCCCGTCGCCGGAGACCCGGTGGAGGCCGTCGGGACTCACTCCATCACCGCGCCGGGGCGACCGACGCCCGCCCGGCGGCGAGATCGGACGCCATCATCGCCGCCCCGGCCGCTCCGGCGGCCGGTCCGAGCTCGGCGACGACGATCGGTGGCAGCTTGCGATGGGCCCCCCCATGGAGGGCATCGGCGGCCACCCGGCGCGCCGGGCCGAGCAGTGCCTCCCCGACCGATCCCAGGCCCCCGCCGACGACGATGATCTCGGGGTCGAGGATGGCGATGAGGTTGCACAATCCCCGCCCCAGGTCGGCGCCGACCTGGGCTACCAGGCCTCGTGCCGTCTCATCGCCCTCGTCGGCAGCTTCGGTGACGTCCTCGCCGGTGAACGGCTCGCGGAGCCGGTGGGCCAAGCGCCCGTCCGGATTCTGAAAGATGAACTCACGAGCAAGCCTGACGAGCGCGGGACCAGAGGCGACGGTCTCCCAACAGCCTCGCTTGCCGCAGGCACAGCGCTCGCCGTTGCGCTCGAACATCATGTGGCCCCACTCCCCCGCAAACGAGCGGCCACGGCGCAGCTCGCCACCGATGATCACCGCGCCTCCGATGCCGGTGCCGAGGGTGACGAGGAGCATGTCGTCGTAGCCGCGGCCCGACCCGATCTCGTGCTCGGCCCACGCTGCGGCGTTGGCGTCGTTGTCGACCAGGACCGGCAGCCCGAACTCCCGCTCGAGATCGGCTCGCAGGGAGACGCCGGTGTCGACGACATGGGGCCCCCATACGAACACACCCTCGGGGAACTGAACGAGCCCGGCCACCCCCACGCCGATGGCGACCGTGTCGTCACTGATGACCTCACCGGCAGCCTCGATGACGGCCTTCGAGAGCTGGCCCGCCGCCTCCGGGTTCGAGAAACGTCGTTGCTCGACGATCCCGCCGCCCTCGACGCGTAGTGCGAGCAGCTTGGTTCCTCCGAGATCGATGCCGACGGTGGCGCTGATGGCTGGCTCCTCTCGCCTCGGTCGGGAGGCTATCAGTCCAGGCCGAAGGTCACCCGCAACTCGCCGTTCACGAGCTGGGCGCGGCGCACCTCGCGTCGCTTGAGGGAATCGGGGAGCACGAGGGAGCGTCGGTACGGCCCGACGGTGACGAACAGCTCGTCGGCGTGGCGCAGGACGTCGACCTCGCCGTTGGCGGCGAAGGGGATGCCGATGACGAGCACGACGTTGTCGGCGTCGTCCTCGACCCGGAACGGGCGCCCTGCAGAGAAGTGTTTGGTGGGGTCGTCATCGCCGTACAGCTCCTCCCCGACGAGGCGGAGCTTGTCGACGCCGACCATCTCCTCGTCGAAGAGCCGAAGCCGCCGGACGGCGACATCGGCGAACCCCTCCTCGACCGTTGCCAGGTGCTCCTGCTGGATCTCGTGCCACCGTTTGAAGTACGCATCGGTGACGCTCTCGGGGAGCACGCGGTTGACGACGGCGATGTCGACGGCGTAGCCGAACAGCCCCAGGTAGGTGAAGGTGCGCCGCGCCTCGGAGATCACCATCCGCTCGGGGTTCATGACGAGCCGGGCGCTGGTGATCTCAGGGTCGCTCAGGATGTCGCGCACGCCGTCGAGCCGCTCGTAGAACGAGGCGACCGCTTCGAACACCCGATCGTCTCCGATGAGCGGCATCGCCGTCACCCGGTTGATGACGGGGCGCACCACCCTGGCCACCCGTCGTCCGACCGGGAAGATCTTCTCCATGTACCACGACAGGACCTCGGGGAGCGACAGCAGCCGCAGGGTCTCGGCGGTGGGGGCACAGTCGACGACGAGGGTGTCGTAATCCCCCGATCTCACGTGGTCACGGACCGTGGCGAGGGCGAAGATCTCGTCCATGCCGGGGAAGACGGTGAGTTCCTCCGCCTCGACCCCCTTCAAGCCGGACCAGTCGAACAGCTCGGTGAGGTGGTCGCGCACGGCGCCCCACGTGTCCTCGAGACGACGCTGCGAGTCGATCTGCTGGGCGGCGAGACGGCCGTTCACCGCCACCGGCTGATCCCCGAACTCGAGCCCGAACGCGTCCGCGAGCGAATGGGCCGGGTCCGTCGACATGACGAGGGTGCGATGACCGAGGTCGGAGGCCCGCACCGCCGTCGCCGCCGCCACCGTCGTCTTGCCCACCCCACCCTTTCCGGTGATGAGGAGGACTCTCATGCGGTGCTCTCGGCTCGCCTCTTCAGCCCACGCAGCGCACTCGACACGATCTGCTTCTCCGCCTGACGGCGGAGGAATCCGGGCACGACGAAGGCCGGCTCGACCTTGAGCGCATAGAGCACCTCGGTGCCGCCGTCGTCGAGCTGGTTGAACTCGTAGCTCCCGTCCATACCTCGGATGTCGTCACCGGGCTCGGCCGACCACGAGAAGCCGTTGTCGAGGTCGTAGCGGTAGATCAGGGTGTAGGAGATCTCCTTGATCATGGCGTCGGCGACGAACGAGACGCGGAGCGGGCGACCGTACTCGTCCTCGTCGTGGATCTCGACCTCCTTCACCCCCGTCACCCAGTCGGGGTACGCCTCGAGGTCCAGCGCCACCTCGTACACGAGTTGCGGCGGCGCCGACACTTCGATGCTCTGGACGGTGCCTTCCATGGTCATTGCGAGGTCCTCATCACGAGCGGTCGGTGCGATGTGCCGCCAGGCTAGTGCCCACCGATCCGCTGCGTTCAGTCGCCGATCGATCCGTCACGGCTCACGCGCCGTTGTGGCGCACCGCCCGGCCGGTCGCTCGGAAGTAGCCGACGTTGCGGCACTCCGTTGCCCCCACCCGCCACGTGACGGCTTGTGGTTGATGGATGTCGCCGAAGTAGTGGAACGCGGGCTGGTGTTCCTCGAGGTAGTCCAGGATGGCGGTGAAGCTCTTCTCGCGGCCACCGATGACGTCCTTGGCGAGCGGGCTCACCGCCGGCGGTACGTGGGTGCAGAGGACGTCGACCGGCCCGAGCGACGCCAGCTTGTCCGCCATCACCGCCTCCGACACCTCACCCGGCGTCCCCAGGGACGGCGCCCCGCCACCGGCAAAGCCGACTCTGAGCCCTTCGATCTCGATGACCTCGGCGTCGACGAACCGGCATCCGGCTGGGAGCATCCCGGCCAGCAGGTCGGGTCGGTCGACGTTGCCGTACGTGACGTAGGCATGCGCCCCCTCGAGAGCGCCGCAGACCTCGTCGTAGGCCGCGGTGACGTGAACTTCGAACGTCTGTTGTAGCTCGACCTCACGCCCGGCGGCGAAACGGCGCCAGACGGCAGACGCCCCGGCGAAGTCACCCCCGGTGCGCAACCGGACGAGCTCGTCGACGACGTCGCGCCCTGCGACGTCCGCCAGGATGCCGTCGTTCGACCGGTAGTCGATGAAGTTGATGAGGTCACCGAGCACCAGCAAGGGCTCCCGGGTCGCCGCCACCCGTCGGAGCGCGTCGGCGGCGCCGTGAACGTCGGAGACCAGGAGCATCAGCCCTCGTCACCGCCGACGCCCAGGTACCGGCCGGAAACCACGGCGAGCGCAGCGCCCCCGGTGGCGGCGGCGAGGACGGCGACCACGGGCCAGCCGGCGTAGGAGGACGACATCCCGCCCAGCCCGAACCCGAGCACACCGGCGACGATCGACCGGCCGCGCACGCCGAAGCGCACCTCCGGGTCGACGGCAGCCGACCCGGGCCGCTCCGCCATCACGCCCACCACGATCCACGTGGTGAGGCCGAGGGCGCCGAGCAGCACGGCGATGGCGTAGAGGGCGACCATACCGTCAGCGTAGAGCCGCCTCGATCTCGACGCGTACCCGTGGATCGTCCTCGCGGGCGAGGCCGGCGACGAGTCCGGCCCGAGGCTCGGCGCCTGCCATCGCCCCGAGCGCCCATGCGGCGTGGGCGCGCAACACCCAGTTGTCGTGAGTGAGGTAGCGGACCGCGGCAGCGACGGCGCCCGGCCCAGGGTTGTTGCCGAGAGCGACCAGCGCGTTCCGCCGCAGCACGTCGGGCCGGCGCCCCGGCAGGTAGAAGTGCCCGAACTCGGCCAGCAGCTCCTCGTCGCTCGCCGAAAGCACCCGGAGCAGATCGAGGCGCCCGCCCCCACCGTCCGCCCGGTCGAGGGCACGAAAGCCTGGTGGACACGCATCGAGGCAGTCGTCGCACCCGTAGATGCGGTCACCCATCGCCTCCCGGTAGTCCACCGGGATCACTCCTGGCGCCTGCGCCCACCGGGCGAGGCAGCGGCGGGCGTCGAGCACGCCGGGGGCGACGATGGCGCCCGTCGGGCATGCGGGAATGCACGCGGTGCACGTTCCACAGTCCCTGCGCATCGGTGCGGTCGCGGCGAGCGCCGCATCGGTGACCACACTGCCGAGCAGAACCCAAGGACCCGCTGCGGGCACGAGGACCATCGAGCTCTTCCCCCACCAGCCGACGCCCGCCCGCACCGCGGCGGCGCGGTCGACCAGACGGTTGTCGTCGACCAGGACCTCGGCGTTCCAAGCCGCGTCCCGAAGAATCGCCGCCAGGTCGCCGAGCGCGCGACGGAGCGGGCGGTAGTGGTCCTCCGTGGCGAAGCGGGCCACCCGGCCGCTGCCGGGCGTCGCCTGTCCCGGTGACCCGGCCGCGTCGACGTACGACCAGGCGACCACGACGACGGATTGCGCCCACCTGAGCGAGGTGCGCAGATCGGTCGACCGCTCAGGGTCGTTGTAGGTGAAGGTGAGCCCGGCGTGGGACCCCTCGGCCTTGCGCCGTTCCAGCTCGCGGCGAACCTCGGGGAACGGTTCGGCCCCGGCGATACCGAAGCCGGCCACGCCGGCGGCCCGTGCCGCGGTCTCGAGGCGAGTCTCCAGCGTCATGTGGTGAGAATACGTCTACGTGATCCTCGCCCATCACCATCGCGGCGGCGGTCGGGCGAAGGTGTCCCCCCATTTCCCAGCGAAGCGGCTGCCTGCCCGAGGTTTCCCCCATCACCGCCTCGGCTTGCCACACCTCCGCCCGACCACCGGGAGCACGAAGCCAACCTCTCGCATCGCCACCTCCCCGGCGTCGCCGGCTCCCCCACGGTGCGGTCGCCGGTCCCGAGGGTGCCGCGACCCGGCATCGAGAGGTCATCGCTCGCATACCGATCACATCCCGGCGAGATGAGCGATCTCGGACGCGAGATGCCGTCCCAGCGTCCCGCCGACGATCAACATCGTCGCCATACCCGCCGAACCACACAGGGCGACGATCTGGCGTCCCCTGCGCATGCGCTGCTTCATCTCGAAGCACGGCTCCATGGCCGACTCCCTACTCTCCGCGCACCTCCACCATGTCGGTGCGGTGTACGGATTGAACGCTCCAGGAGATAGGCCGTCCATACCCCGCTGCGGGTAATCGGGCTACCGGACTGCCATGAATCGCCCTACCCGATCCGGGTAGTGGCCGATCACCGAGCGCCTGAGCGGTCGGTGTCGTCGTCCGGGCTCGCGGCCACGAGGAGCAGGAGATCGCGCCGGCTCGCCAGCCCGGTCTTGCGGAGGATGTCTTCACGTGGGTCGCGGCCGTGGCGG
This sequence comes from Acidimicrobiia bacterium UBA6912, assembly GCA_002450985.1. Lineage (GTDB taxonomy): Bacteria > Actinomycetota > Acidimicrobiia > Spongiisociales > UBA5794 > UBA6912. The sequence continues at coordinate 9,904 of DKBA01000161.1, read as the reverse complement.
GCGAGATGAAGAGCTCCTCGGAAATGGCCTTGTCGGAGATCGTGCCGGCACCGATGACCTCGAGTACCTGGAGCTCGCGATCGGTCAGGCCGAAATCCGCGATCCGCGTCGCACCGAATCGGTCCCCGAGCACCCTGAGCATGCGCTCGGACCGTCGGAGAGGGGGTCCCAGCTTCCGCATCAGCACCACGCCGCCGATCCCGAGGGCGGTGGCGGACAGCGATTGGATGAGATGCCACGGCGAGTCGAGGAACTCGCCGACTCGTCCGGGCAGCCATCCCTGGGCAACGGCAAGCAAGGCGAGTCGCGTGAGGGCGCCGAGAACGAAAGCCGCGGCAACGGCAGCGAGCGCCCACCCCAGGGCCCGCGTACGTGGCAGGGGATCGCGCCGAGCGGTGCGGGCAGCCCAGACACACAGACTGGTGAAGAGCGCTACGTTCGCAACAAAGACCGTGAAGATGATCGCAGTCCCACGACCCCTCCGCTGACCGAGGAGCGACCCCCGAGAGGATCGCGACGTCGCCTGTGCCGCAGAGCGCTGCACCGTCGGCGCGCCACGAGGCTAGGGGCCGCAAACGACGCTCCGCAACGATTCACCGCGGCCCCGAGCCGCTCCGCCTCACCCCGACGCCGCGTTCCGGTCCTCGGACCGCACCACCAGCCGGAGCGGCGCGACCATGCCTGCTTCGGCGAGGTTGCGCAGCGCCGTCGCTTCGGCTCCGCTGACGTCGATGACACCGCCGCTCGGCGCAAGCAACGCCGTGACGATGCAGTCGTCGCACGCATCCGTGTCCTGCATGACGCACTGATCGCAATCGATGAGCACACCGTCCTCCTCTCGTTGTGCGAGCACCGTACGTCCTGGGTGTGACACGTTTTCTGCATCCGATCAGGAAGGATCATCCATGCACAGTCCTCTCCCGCCGCGTAGGCTGAGAGCCGCTGTTGGGGAGCGTCCAGCTCGTGCATGGTCGAGCCGGACGGTCGATGCTGGGGGGAGGTCCCGCATCAGGGTCATCGAGTTCCTCGGGATTCCGGGGAGTGGGAAGACGACGCTGTGGCGACGAGCGCGTCGCCACCTCGCCCACCGTCACGTGGTTGCCTACGAACCCGTGGAGGCGACCCGCGTCGCCATGGCACGCGGGAGCCACGATCTCCTCACCAGGGCGCTCGCGCTGTCCGTCGGCCGGGTGTCGACGAAGCTGTGGAAGAAGATCTACATCCGGTCTTCCGACCGGATCCCGGCAGTCGCCGACGCCATCGCCCACCATCCTGAGCAGTTCGCGGCGTTCGTGGCGGCGGCGCGGAGCCACAACCACGACGCCGGGCCCGAGGTGGTTGCCTCGGCGATGCTCGAGCTGCTCGTGATCCGCGAGCTCGTCGAGACCCGCCTCCGCGATGACGAGTGGCTCCTCGTCGACGAAGGCTTCTGCAACCGGGTGGTCAGCCTCTTCGCCGTCGGGTGGGAGCGCAAGGCCGATCGCCCCGTGCTGAAGGCCTATGTCGATGCGATCCCGAAGCCCGACCTCGTCGTCCACGTGTCGACACGGATCGAGGTGTGCGCCCAGCGTCTCGACGAGCGTGGGTGGACCCGNNGGGGTGCGGGTCGTCACGATCGGCGGCGAGGACGCGCTCGAAGCTGCGGCAGCCGAGCTCACCGCCGAGCTCGACCGACTGGTGGCACCCATCGGCTGAGGGCCGCGGCGGCGGGTCGGGGCTACGCTCCGACCCGCACAGAGGGATGACGCATGAAGCTCGCCATCAACATCGGGTATTGGGGCGCCAGAGCCACGCTCGACATGGATCTGGTGCTCGAGGCCGAACGCCTCGGGTACGACTCGGTGTGGGCCGCCGAGGCCTGGGGCTCCGATGCGGTGACCGTCTCGAGCTGGGTCGCGGCGCGCACAGAGCGCATCAAGGTCGGATCGGCCATCCTCCAGATGCCCGCCAGGACCCCGGCCATGACCGCGATGACGGCCGTGACCCTCAATGAGTTGTCCGGCGGTCGCTTCATCCTGGGACTCGGTCTCAGCGGCCCCCAGGTCGTCGAAGGTTGGCACGGTGTGCCGTACGGCAAACCCCTCGCCCGCACCCGGGAGTACGTGGCCGTCGTGCGGATGATCACCGAACGACGCCATCCCGCCCGGTTCGCCGGCGAGTATTACCAGCTCCCCTATCGGGGCGAGGGCGCCACGGGCCTCGGCAAGCCGCTCAAGCTCATCACGCACCCCACCCATCCCGTGCCTCTCTACCTGGCGTCCATCGGCCCGAAGAACGTGGCCCTCACCGCCGAGATCGCCGACGGCTGGCTCCCCGTGTTCTACTCGCCGTATCGTGCCGGCGACGTGTTCGGGCCGGCGCTCGCCGCCGGCTTCGCCGCCTCCGGCGAGACCGACAAGGCGAGCCGCTTCGACGTCGTCCCGACCGTGTCGGTCGTCATCTCCGAGGACCTCGAGGCGGCCAGGGACCAGGTCAGACCGGGCATCGCCTTCTACGTCGGCGGGATGGGCGCCCGCGGCAGGAACTTCTACAACGACCTGGCGCGCCGCTACGGCTTCGAGGACGCGGCCCGCACGATCCAGGACCTGTACCTCGACGGCAAGCGGCGCGAGGCGATCGCCGCCGTGCCGGACGACCTGGTCGACGAAGTCAGCCTCGTCGGGCCCCCGGGTCGGATCCGCGATCGTCTCGCCGCCTGGCGGGACGCCGGCGTCACGACGCTGAGCGTCTCGAATCCGGACCTCACCACGCTGCGAACCCTGGCCGCAGCCGCCCACTGAGGCGGGCACGCCGGCTCAGGCTGCGGCAGCCTCGCGACGCCGCTGCCTGAACGCCCGCATCGCCGACTTGGCGGTCAGCACGATGAAGAAGAGCGCCACCGGCACGACGGCCATCGTCGCCGACCCCGACGTCGCCGCGTGGTAGCTGATGACGAGACCGACGACCACCGATCCCACCCCGATCAGCGCAGCCGTCGCCATCATCGCGGGCACCCGGCGGACGATGAGCGCCGCCGTCGCCGGCGGACCGACGAGGAGCCCGAAGACGAGCAAGGCGCCGACGGTGCGGAACGACCCCACGATCGCCGCCGTCACCAGGCCGAGCAGGAGGACGTGGGCGAGGTTGGGACGCAGCCCGAAGAGCTGCGCCTTCTGCTCGTTGAAGCTGAGTACGAGGAACGGACGGTAGAACAGCGCCGAGACCACGACGGCGACGGCGGCGACGACGCCGAGAACGACGAGGTCGCCGGACGTCACCCCGAGCACGTCGCCGAAGAGGATGCTGGTCAAGCTGCCCGTGTACGTGGAGGTTCGCGAGATGAGGATCACGCCGAGACCGAGCATCCCGGCGAAGAGGAGCCCGATGCTGGTGTCCTCGGAGAACGTGGTCTGACGGTGCACGAGGTTGATGCCGCCGATCATCACCACGGCGGCGGCAGCAGCGCCGACGAGGACATTGAAGTCGAGGATGACGGCGAGTGCGACGCCGGGGACCACCCCGTGCACGAGGGCGTCCCCCAAGAAGGTCATGCCGCGGATCACCACCCAGGTCCCGACGACCGCGGTGGCGATCGCCGCGAGCGCGCCGCCGAGCAGCGCTCGCTGCTGGAAAGCGAGCTGGAAGGGCTCGGTGAGCCAGTCGATCACGGGCCCACCGTACCGCGCCGGCGGCGGCGACGGGCGGACGGCGAAGGACCGGGTCCCGTCATCTCAGGTGAGGGCGTCGACGATGAGACGGGCATCGGTGAGAAGCAGGCCGACGAGCGTGTCGGCCCCACTGCCGGGCTCACCGAGCGACCCCGTGTACAGCTCGACGACCTTCACCTGGGCGCCGACCTCGGCGGCAATGGCATCGGCCAGCGTCACCGGCTCGATCGTCTCGGCGAAGATGGCCGGAACCTGTCGCTCCCGCACCACGGCGACCAGGGCGGCGAGCTCTGCCGAACTGGGGCTGCCGAGCGTCGAGCCGCCGGGCACGATCACCCCGATCACGTCGAACCCGTAGCGGGCCGCGAAGTACCCGAGCGCATCGTGATTGGTGACGAGCACCCGTGCGGCCGGCGGAATCGTGGCGACGAGCGAGGCGATCTCGGCATCGGCGGCCCGCAGCTCGTCCGCGTAGGCGTCGGCGCGCGCATCCCAGTCGCCGCTTGGATCGATCGCACCGAGCGCGTCGCTCACGAGGCGCGCCGCCTTCTCCATCCGCACCGGATCCAGCCACACGTGGGGGTCGAGGCCGTCGGCATGGTCGCCGCCGCTCTCCGTTGCGCCGGTGCCCGAGCCGAACGGCATCGGATCCACCTGGGGTCCGATCTCGAGCAGCGTCACGCCATCGCCCGCCGCGGCATCCAGCACGTCGGACAGGCCCTCCTCGAGACCGAGACCGACGGCGACCACCAGATCCGCCTCCTGCACGGCCGCCGCCTGCCGGGAGGAGGCCTGGAACTCGTGGGGATCGGCGCCGACCGGGATCAGCACCTCCACCGTCGCGGCGTCGCCGGCGACGTGTGCGACCAGGTCGCCTACGACCGAGGTGGTGGCGACGATGCGCACGGCACCGCTTGCGTCGCCGTCGCTGCCGCCGCAGGCCGCAGCGGCCGTCGCGATCACGGTGATGCCCGCGGCGAGCCGCCAGGCCGTTCGAGTCCGACCACGCATTCTCGTCTCCTTGATGAAAATGAGAATCGTTCCTATTATCGACGGAGACACTACCAGGGGTGCGAGGTGACGAATACGAAGCTGGAACGACAGATCGCCGCGAGACTCGCAGACGGCGGAGTGCGGCTGACGACGGCGCGAGCGGCGGTGATCCACTCGCTCGCCGCCGCCGAAGGCCCCCGTTCCGCCGCCGAGCTGTACGACGACCTGTCAGGGTCGGTGCCCCTGTCGTCGCTGTATCGCTCGCTCGCCGTTCTCGAGGCGGCGGGCATCCTGGATCCGCACCACGGAACCCGAGGCATCACGCGCTACGAGCTCGCCGAGTGGCTGAGCGGCCATCACCACCACCTCGTGTGCGTGGCCTGCGGCGCCGTCGACGACGTCCGGCTCTCGGACGCCATCGAAGCGGCTCTCGAGCATCTCGTCGGCGAGGTCACGCAGTCCGCCGCGTTCGCTGCGGAAGGCCACTCGCTCGAGATCGAAGGCCGCTGCCGGAGGTGTGCGTGACCGGCATCGCCATCCACGGCACGGACGTGGTGCTGCGGTACGGCGACACCGTCGCCGTCGACCGCTCGACGTTCGCCATCCCTGCCGGGAAGATCACGGCGTTGATCGGCCCCAACGGCTCGGGCAAATCGACGCTGCTCAACGGGATCGCCGGCCTCCTCGCGCCTGCCGCCGGCGAGCTCACCGTCTCGCCGCTCGCCGACCGGCCGCGGCGGATCGCCTACGTGTTGCAGACGACGAAGGTCAACGACGCGCTTCCGATCACCGTGTACGAGGTGGTGGCCATGGGCAGATATGCCGGCAAGGGGGCCTACCGCTGGCTGCGCAGCGCCGACCGAACGGCGATTCGTCGTGCGATGGAGCGGATGAGCGTGAGCCACCTGGCCGACCGCCATCTCCACGAGCTGTCTGGCGGCCAGCGCCAGCGAGTGTTCGTCGCCCAGGGACTCGCCCAGGACCACGACGTCCTGCTCCTCGACGAGCCGCTCACCGGGCTCGATCTGACGTCGGCCCAGGCGATCGACGACGTGATCCACGACGAGAACGCCCACGGGTGCACCGTGGCGATGACGACCCACGATCTCGCCGAGGCCCGGGTCGCCGACCATGTGGTGCTCCTCGCCGGCCGTGTCGTCGCCTCGGGCGTCCCGGACGAGGTGCTGACGGCCGCAAATCTCACCGCCGCCTACGGGCCCAGCCTCCTCCACGTCGAGCAGGGGCAGGTCTTCCTCGACGATCCTGCGCACCGCCCCGTACCCGGGCGGCACGTGCATCGGGAGCGGAGCATCGCCGTCGAGCCGCCCGTCGGCGACGACGGCGTCACGCCGCTCTGACCCACTCGACGAACGCGCTCGCCCACAGCGCCAGCGCCCCATGCGCTTCCACCCGCTCACGCAGGTCGCGGTCGTTGGTGATCACCACCGCAGATGACGACAGCGCGGCCACGAGGTCGACGATGTCGTCATCGGCACTCGCCGCCTCGGTGGCGAACCGCACCTCGATGCCCCCCGGGTCGAGACCGGGCGCCTCGGTCGTGCCCTGGCCCGAATCGAACACCACGACGATGCGATGGGCGGTCATCGCCAGCCGGTCGAGACGATCGAGCTGGTAGAGGACGGCGTGGCGGGCCGCCGGCACGTCGCGCTCATCGCCGTTGAGGAGGAACCCGGCGTTGTAGCCGTCCACGATGAGGGTGACCTGGCTCGCGAGCCCGAGGAGCCAGGTGATCGCGTCGGCCGAATCGGGGAGCACTCCCGCCGGGAGCCGCAGCCGCTCCTCTCCGGAAGCCGGCTCCCCTTGCGGTGAGGGTGGTTCGGCGCCGCGTGCGGCGGCGGCGAGCGCGGCGATCTCGAGATCGAGCCGGCGCGCCACGGCGACGGGATCGCCGCGGCCGACGGTCCGCTCGTCACCCGTCGGGGTGCGCCGCTGGCGGGCAGCCCGCCTGCGCAACACCTCGCTCACCCGGGCATCCGCCTCCAACCGGAGCTGCCGTTCCCGCTGCAGCTGCGCCTCTGCCGCACGGAGGCGAGCAGCCACGTCCTCGTATCCGGCGCCCACCGCGTCCGCCTCCTCCAGGGAGCGCACCCTCCCCCGCAGGGCCTTGGTCTCCTTCTCGAGCGACTGGTTCTTCGCATGCAGGTCTTGGGCGCGGCGCTTCGCCTCCGCCAGCGTCTGCTCCAGCTTGCGGATGATCGCCCGCTGGGCATCTTCGTTCTCGCTCGGCGCCGCCGCCGCCGCCACTGCTCGATCGGTGACGTCCATCCACCACCCGGGCTCCCTCGCCAGAAACGCCGCCGTCTCCGGATGGGCGGCGGCGTCGATCTCCTCCAGCGCCTTGGTGCGGAACCATTCGTTGCGGTCGATCTCGACGAGGAGGCTGCGCAGCAGGGGTGGCGGCAATCGTTTGCCCCCGGTCGTCTTCGCCACCTTGCGCAGCGGTACGGGGACCTCGTCGTCCTCCATCTCGTGCAGCACGCGCCGGATGGGCCCGACGATGGTGTCGAGGACGGCGGCGAGCTCCGGCGACGGTCCGGCCATGGCACCCATCTTCGCCGATCGGAAAGAGCTCCGTATCCCGNNTGGTCTTGACTTGACGACTCGGCGTGCGATACTCGACGACCGATGTACGGCAGCGATCTCCTCGTACTCATTCGCAGCGGCGCATAGCGACGCCCCGTCGCCGTGCGCCCGACCCTCCTCACCCGGGAGGGTTTTTTCGTACCAGGACCACTCAGGAGCACCACCCATGACCCCCACCCTCAGCGGAGCGGAAGCCCTCATACGAGCGCTCGAGCACGAGGGCGTAGACGTGATCTTCGGCGTGCCGGGCGGGGCGATCCTCCCCGCCTACGACCCCCTCCTCGACAGCTCGATCCGTCACGTCCTGGCTCGTCACGAGCAGGGCGCCGGGCACATGGCATCCGGGTATGCCCACGCCTCCGGACGGGTCGGGGTCATGATGGCCACCTCGGGCCCCGGTGCGACCAACCTGATCACCCCTCTGCAAGACGCCCACATGGACTCGATCCCGGTGGTGGCGATCACCGGCCAGGTGCCGACCACNNTTCCACCTCGCCTCGACCGGGCGGCCGGGGCCGGTGCTGGTCGACCTCCCGAAGAACGTCCTCAACGCCGAGATGAAGTGGCATCGCCCGGCCCAGCTCAACCTGCCGGGCTACAAGCCGTCAACGCAAGGTCACCCCAAGCAGGTGAAGGCGGCCGTCGAGCTGATCCACCGCAGCGAGCGGCCGGTGCTCTATGTCGGCGGCGGCGTCATCCGATCCGGCGCCTCCGACGCGCTCCGCGAGCTCGCCGAGCTGGCGAACCTGCCGGCGGTCACCACGCTGATGGCGCGGGGGGCGATCCCGGACTCGCACCCGCTCGCCCTCGGCATGCCGGGCATGCACGGCACGTACACCGCGATCACGGCCATGCAGCGTGCCGATCTCCTCATCGCCATCGGCGCCCGTTTCGACGACCGGGTCACCGGCAACCCGGCGACCTTCGCCCCGCTCGCCAAGGTCATCCACGTCGACGTGGATCCGGCCGAGATCGGCAAGGTGCGCGACCCCGAGGTGCCCATCGTCGGCGATGCCGCCGCGGTCATCGACCAGCTCATCGCCGTGATGCGCAAGCGGCTCGACGGGCACGAGGCCCCACGCCGCGAGCCGTGGTTCGCCCAGCTCCGCGAGTGGCAACGCGACCACCCGCTGCGCTACACCCAGGCCCCCGACGGCCCCATCCAGCAGCAGTACGTCGTCGAGGAGTTGCACCGGCTGACGGGTGGCGACGCCATCGTGGTCGCCGGGGTCGGCCAGCACCAGATGTGGGCGTCGCAGTTCTGGGGCTTCGAGCGGCCGAACACCTGGATCAACTCGGGCGGCCTCGGCACCATGGGCTATGCGGTGCCGGCGGCGATCGGCGCCAAGGTGGCGATGCCGGAGGAGACGGTGTTCGCCATCGACGGCGACGGGTGCTTCCAGATGACGTTCCAAGAGCTCATCACGGCCTCGATCGAGAAGATCCCCGTCAAGATCGCCGTGATGAACAACCACTCGCTCGGCATGGTGAAGCAGTGGCAACGCCTGTTCTACAACGAGCGCTACTCGGCGATCGACCTGAGCGACCACACCCCCGACTACGTGAAGCTCGCCGAGGCGATGGGCTGTGTCGGGCTGCGGGCAGATCACCCCGACGAGGTGGCGCCGACCCTGGAGAAGGCGCTCGCCGTCGACGACCGTCCCGTCGTCGTCGAGTTCCGCTGCGATCCGGACGCCATGGTGTTCCCGATGGTTCCGGCCGGGGGTTCGAACGACGATGTGATCGAGCGTGCGGAGGACCTGGCATGAACCACGTCATCTCCGTCCTCACCGAGAACAAGCCGGGCGTGCTCGCCAGGGTGTCGTCGATGTTCGCCCGCCGCGGCTTCAACATCCACTCGCTCGCCGTCGGACCGACGTCCGACCCCACGGTGTCCCGCATGACGGTCGTCGTCGACGCCCCGGACTTGGAGCAGATCATCAAGCAGCTCTACAAGCTGGTGCACGTCGTGAAGGTGATGGAGCTGTCGAGCGCCGACAGCATCGAGCGCGAGATCATGATGGTGCGGGTCAGCGCCGAGCCGAAACGCCGCCACGAGGTGCTGGACGCCGCCCGCATCTTCGGCGCCGACCCGGTCGACGTGGGCGTCGCCACCGTCACCTTCGAGCTGTCGGGCGAGCCGCACCGGCTCGGCGACTTCCTCGAGCTGATGCGGCCCTACGGCATCGTCGATCTGGTGAAGTCGGGCAGGATCGCCCTCGCCAAGGACCCGAAGACGAAGGACGCAGCGAGGGCGGCGCTGCGATCCGCTTGAATGTGTCTCCCCCCGATGGAGCGAGCATGTCACCCAACATCCTGTATGCCGAAGACGTCAACCCGAACCTGATCGCGCTGCGCAAGGTCGCCGTGATCGGGTTCGGCAGCCAGGGCCACGCTCACGCCCTCAATCTCAAGGAGTCGGGCGTCGACGTGGTCGTCGGCTTGCGGGAGGGCAGCAGACGAGCCGCAGTGGCGGCGAACGCCGGGCTGAAGGTCGTCAGCCCCGACGAGGCCGCAGATTGGGCCGACGTGATCATGGTCCTCGTCCCCGACCAGCACCAGCCCGAGCTCTACGAGACACAGATCGCTCCTCACCTCCAACCCGGCGACGCCCTCTTCTTCGCCCACGGCTTCTCGGTCCACTTCGGGTACATCGCGCC
>DKBA01000131.1 GCA_002450985.1 Acidimicrobiia bacterium UBA6912 | reverse complement strand
GCGTCGAGCAGGCGCATGCCTGAAGAGGAGGCCCGGATGGGTCGACCGTCGAGGTATCCGGAGGAGTTCCGTCGCACTTCGAAGTGGTCACCCGTCCTCGCTCGCCATCGTCATGCGATTGGTCGATAGGTGAGCGGCGATGAAGTGGGAGAGTTGGGCAACGGTGTCGATGTGACGTTGATCGACGGCCGCGATCAGCCACAGGGTGGTGAGGTAGTCCCAGATCTTGCGATTCTCGCTGGTGCACAGGATTGGTGCCCCGTCAATGAAGAACACGGCGATCAGATTGGCCGGGGCAGCCTGCAGAGTCGCCAAGGTCGGCCCGTCGAATCTCGACTGGTTCTGCTCGATGAAACGTGTCCACCGTTCCCGAACGTGACCGTCTCGCAACGGCGGGATAATGAGGGCGATCGAGTCCGGACCGTGCCAATCAAGGGCAGTCTGGAACTCCCAGGCAAGGTTCTCGGTGTCGCCGACGATGAAGAACAGCCGCGTGGATTCGGACATGAGCCGCATCACGACGGTCCGCCAGTCGTCATTTGAGGCGTAGGCCCGAGCCGCACCAAGCCGGGGGAGCGGCTCGCCGGGCTCTCCGATGATCAGTGCGGGCCCCGAAGCGGCGGCGCCGTGCGCGACGACCTCTTCCAGGGTGCAGGGGCGTCCCCGAAGCTGGGTGAGTTTGGGAATCGTGAACGCTCGACCGGGAACCCGGAGCTGGTCGTCACTGAAGGAGCGAAGAATGAGCGCCGGCGGCCGACCATCAACCATCCGCACCTCTTCATCGCTGAGCTGGAGCCGGCGCCGGGCCCGCATCACGAAGAACCCTGCCGGGACCACCACCATCAGGAGGCGGCCCGTACCCTCGATCGGGACAATGCCCAGTGCAAGCAGCCCGATTCCGACCGCAACCGCCGCAACCCCCACCGAGATTTCGCGCCACGCCCGCTCGAAAGGCCCGTGTCGACGGCCACGCTCCCGGCCCCCGGCAGGGCGGGCCCAGGTGAGATGATCGAAGGCGGAGGGGTCGGTCAGCCGTGATCGTTCCCCACAGACCGCCTCAAGGGCCCGCACGGCCCTGACGACGAACCTGGACATGATCGCTGCCATGAGCGCCACGCTGCCCAGAAACGTCCAGTCGCCCGACCCCAACCACGCCGAGACCCCACACAACCCCACCAGCCCGGCGAACCGCCCGACCGACGGCCGAGAACAGAACCCCCGCACTCCAGCACGGACAATCCGCACCTGACCAAACAGTGCGACCCCGCCCAACACCGCCAAAACAACCCGAACACTGCTGGGTATGGCAACGAAGAAGGCAGCGACCACCACACTCAGCTCGGTCACCATGACTGCCACCAACGCGGCGGCGCCATCGTCCAACCGAGACCGAACCTCGACGACCCGCGTGAGATCCACCGTCACACCCGAATCGCCGGCTCCTTCGGCTCGACGGCCCACCAGTGCTTCATTCTCGACCCGGCCGTCATCACCCACGTCCATCTCCTCTCGCGGCGGCTCCTCATTGGAACAGACGAACACCAGGCCTTACCGGGCGACAGCACCCCAACAGCCACAGGCCGATCCGGTACCACAGCATCGCGGTGGGAACATGTCGATCTACGAGATCGTCCCAGCCCAGCGGCCTGCCGCCCATACGGCGCACTCGGGAGGAGCGAATGCTTTGCGCTCGGCTGGACCGGACGGGTCGGCATTCCACACCGCCCCGACTTTCCGATCGGGCGGCAACGGGCACCGCCCCAAGCTGTTGTCCACCCAGCCAGAGTCCCCAGGGGTCCTGGAGCGGGTAGATCAGGCGATGTCATGAGACGCTTCCGACCGCGTTGCTACCTATGACCCGGCGTTTCTGCCAGCGCGACCGAGGGTGTTTGCGCGGTGGGCTTCGCCCGTGGACGCCGAGGTTCGCTTCCTGGGTGATCTCGCCGCGTACCCGCCTGCGGCAGGCACGTTGCAGAACGCCCCCGCTGTGCGGGGGCGTTCTGTTGCGTTGGGAGCGGCTTCGTCCCGGTTCCCCATTCCGTTGCGCTCAGATCGGTGTCATCCACTGCATGGGCGGCGGCTCGTCTCAGCTGCCGTCGGTGGGGCGGTGCGTGTCGAGCACGCTGGTCGCCACGGTGCACGCTGCCTGTATCTGTTCGGGGGGTGCCTCGGCTCTGATGCTGGCGGCGACGCCGATCAGTGCTGTGGTGAAGAAGGCGGCGAGTTGGCCGAGGTCGGTGGCTGGGTCGATGTCGCCGGAGCGCTGGGCGTTGCCGAGGGCGTGCCGGAAGGCCCGAGTGATGCGATCCAGGTAGGCGGCGACGTACCGCCCGCTGGCGGCGTCGAGTGCGCCACGCTCGACGGCGGTGTTGCACATCAGGCATCCGCGCCCCCGGGCCCACCCCGTGCTGGCCGAGGCATAGCCGGCGAAGGCCGACCGGATGGCGTCGACACCGGCGTCTGGCGCTTCGACTGGAGCGAGCACGGCGGTGAGGTGCTTGTGGTCGTAGCGCTCCAGCGCCGCCTCGAAGAGTCCCTGTTTCGAGCCGAACTCGGCGTACATGCTCTTACGGTTGACGCCGAGGTCGGTCACCAGCTCTGCGGTGCTGGTGCCGTTGAACCCGCGGAGACGGAACAGCTCGATTGCCTTGTCGAGCAGGTCGGTTCGGTCGTACTGCTTCCGCTCGCCCATCGTTCCCTTCTCGACTTGACGCATGGTAACCGTTCAGTTACCTTTCGGCAAGGTAATCAAACGGTTACCTTCGTCGAGAGGTCCAGGGCAGCATGCCCGGGCCGGAGAGAGGAGACAGGTCATGGACCACCGCCACGTCACCGTCGTCTACAAGTGGACCGCCAACCCTGGCAAGCTCGACGAGCTGACCGCGATCTACCGCGAGGTCACCGACGCCATGGAGCAGAACGAGCCAGGGGCCGAAGCCGCCCACATCTACGTGTCCGAGGGTGAGAACGCTCTCTACGTCCGCGACGAGTTTGCCGACGCGGCCGCGGTGGGCTTCCACTTGGGCACCACGGCGGCGAATCACTTCCCGCAGCTCCTGGCCATCGCCACCCCCGGACCGTTCTTCTTCCTCGGTGACGTCCCCGACGAGATCAAGGCGGGGACAGAACAGATGCAACTCGGCGCCTCATTCGCGGCTCATGTCGCGGGCTTCGACCGCTGACCGCCGACCAGTCGCACGGGACCGGAACCCGGTCCCGTGCCGCAGCCCCGGTACGCTGCGGCCAATGGATGTGATCGAGTGGCTGATGGACGGCGACCCGTCGATCCGCTGGCAGGTGTTGCGGGACCTCGAGCGGGCAGACCCCGACCAGGTGGCGGCGGAACGGGCCCGGGTCGAGCACGAGGGGTGGGGGGCGCGCCTCCTCGCTCACGCGGACTCGGACGGGCTCTGGGACGGGGGTGCCTGCTTCCCGGCCTCCTACCGGGGCGGTGAGCCGGGCCAGCCGTGGACGGCGACCATGCACAGCCTGCAGACGCTCCAGCTCCTCGGTCTCGACCCGGCTTCCGAGTCCGCACGCCGGGCGATCGCCCTGGTCGCAGAGAACTGCCGCTGGGAACACGCCGGCCAGCGCTACTTCGACGGCGAGGTCGAGCCGTGCATCAACGGCCGCACGATCGAGACGGGGGCGTACTTCGGGGTGGAGGTGACGCCGATCGTGGAGCGGATCCTCGGCGAGCGGCTCGACGACGGCGGCTGGAACTGCGAGGCCGAGAACGGCTCCGTCCGTTCCTCGTTCGACACCACCATCAACGTGCTCGACGGACTGCTCGCCTTCGAGCGGGCGACGGGCGGGTCCGAGGACGTGCGGGCGGCCCGGCAGGCCGGGGAGGAGTACCTGCTTGCGCGCGGTCTGTTCCGCCGCAAGAGCAGCGGCGACGTCGTCGACCCTGCGTATCTCGACGCTGCCTTCCCCTACTACTGGCACTACGACGTGCTCCGCTCCCTCGACTACTTCCGGCTGGCGGGCGCGGAGCGGGATGCTCGCATGACAGAGGCCGTCGAGGTCGTCCGGACGAAGCGGCAGCTAGACGGCCGGTGGCTGCTCGACCGCATTCACCCCGGTCGGGTTCACTTCGACCTCGAGGGCCCCGTGGGGACGCCGAGCCGGTGGAACACCCTGCGAGGGCTCCGGGTGCTCGACTGGTGGGACGGCAACGCCTGAGGTCCGGCCGCCTCAGCTTCCGCGGCGGCCGGCGCCGGCGACGGATCCCGTGACCTTGCGGATCTCGAGGTTCTCGTCGAACTGGAACACCAGACAGGTCACGGTGCGCTCGCCCTCTGTCCATGTCTCGGCAGTGGGGGTGAAGACGTTGATGAACCACGGCGAGTCCTCGTACGGCTCACCGACATAGGAGGCAAACACCGGCTCGCAGGCCACTCTGGCGTCTGCGACGACCTGGGCGTCGCCCGGGTAGTCCGAGCCGGTGAGCGTCGCCATGCCGATCACCTCGAACTCGTGAGGCGTTGCGCAGTCGACCCGATCGACATCGACGACCTGTGCGGCGCCGGGGTCGAGGATGCAGTCACCCGCACCCAACGACGTGGCCGCCGTCGATTGGTCGAGCAGCCCGGCGAGCAGCAGCACGGCGACTGCACCTGCGACGAGCAGCCCGAGTCCGAGGCCCATGCTGCGAGCCCGGCGCTTGGAACCGCTCGAGTCGGTCAGCGGCCGTCTCCCCTGGCCGATCCGGTGACGGGGATGATCTCACGGTCGGCGTCGAACTGGAAGACGAGGCAGTTGGCGATGCGGTCGCCTTGCTCCCAACCCTCCTCCGTCGGCGTGAACGCGTTCAGCCACCAGATCGAGTCCTCGTACGCAACCCCGACGTAGTCCTCGAACAGGGGGATACAGCGCTCGACGGCGAGGTCGAAGGTCTCGCCGCCTGGGAAGCTCTCGCCGGGGATCTTCACGGATCCGATCATCTCGAACTCGTGGGGCTCGTCGCACGAGATGGGGTCGACGTCGGTCACGATCTCGCCGCCCGGGTCGTTGAGACAGGTGCCGACACCCACGTCTTCGACGGCCGTCGAGTCGTCGATGAGGCCGGCGACGAAGATCGCAGCGCCGACCCCGAATACCGCCATGAGGATTCCGATGGTGACGGCGGGCCGGCGGGTGGTGGGCGCCGGCGTCCCCGCGGCGATCCGGTCCGTGGGTCGGACCACGCCATCCGCAGACGGCTCGCTGGCCGGCCTGCGGGGCGGAGGCGGTGGGGACACCGTGTCGTATGGCTCGTAGGGGGGTGGGAGGGTGCGCTCTACCGGACCGGGCGCCTGCGGCGGGGCGGCTGCGGCGAGACCTTCGGATCGCGACTCGTCGTCGCCAGGCTCGTCGTCGCCCGTGACGTCGTGCCGTTCGATCGCCTCGCGCGCCTGGCGCAGCAGATCGTCGGAGCTGAAGCCGTCCCTACCGGTCATCGTGTGCCCTTTCCTCGCTCACGGGTCCTCGCCCGCCTGCCGATCAGCTCTGACCGTACACGGGGATGGCTGCCCCGTTGATCACGGCGGACTGCGGACTGGCGAGGAAGTCGACGACGTGTGCGATCTCCGCGGGCTTCGGCCACCGGACGTAGTCGGCGTATGGGAGGGAGGCGCGAGTGTCCTCGGTGTCGATGACCGCCGGGAGGATCACATTGGCGGTCACGTTGGTGTCGTCGAGCTCGTTGGCGAGGCTCTTGATGAGGGCCACGACCCCCGCCTTGGCGACGTTGAACGCCGCCTGGCCCGCGGGCGTGTCCGTGGCGGCGCGGCTGCCCATCGCGATGACCCGACCCCACTCCGCCTCGAGGAGGTAGGGGATCGCCGCCCGGACGGCGTAGAAGGTCGAGCGCAGGTTGATGTCGAGCATCCCGTCGAAGCGGACATCGTCGGTCTCGCCGACGTCGCGCCCACCCGCCCACTTCCCGACGAGGGCGCACACCACGTTGATGTGGCCGAAGGACTCGACGGTCTCTTTCATGAAGCGGCTCACGGCTTCGGCGTCGGTGCAGTCGACGCGGCGCAGCAGCATCTGATCCTCGTCGACGTCGAGCCTCTTCTCGAGGGTACGGGCCTCCTCGGGCACCAGGTACGTCACGGCCAGCTTGAAGTTCCGCCTGAGCAACACCGGCACCAATGCCTGGCCGAGGGCTCCGGTGCCGCCGGTGACGACCGCAACGTGGTTGGTCTGCATGACCCCACGATAGCGGCGCCCGTCTGGCCGACCCTGAGGCGGTCGACCGATTCGGGGCGGGACCTCTGGCCCCCCACGAATCGCTGAGCGGGGGCTACGGCGTGAGCCGCTTGAAACGCTCGGCCATCTCGTGGCCCACCGCCTCACCGGCGGAGGCGGCCCACTCCCGAATGCGGGTGGCGAACGCAGCGCGCTGCTCCTCGCCTGCGTGGGCGTCGCCCATGGTCGTCGTGCCCTGCGAGGAGTGGCAGAGGAGGGCGGCGATCTTGGCCTCGATGGTCGTCGCGATCGGCTCGGCATGATCCGGGGTCTCGGCCGACCACAGCAACACGGCGCCGGGGCGATGCGGGGTCAGTCCCTGACCGGGGAAGAACAGCGGATCGCGAGCGGCGACGACGCCGTCGAGCGCCGCCGTTCCGGTGGCCCGGTGATCCGGATGCAACTGGTAGCGCTGCCACGGGTCGTGGGTGAGCAGCACGTCGGGTGTGGCGAGCCGGATCTGGCGGCACATCTCCTCGCGAAGCGCCATCGACACTTCGAGCTCACCGTCGATGTGGCCCAGGTGGATGATCTCGGCGGCGCCGAGCGCCGCCGCAGCCTCGGCCTGTTCCGTCCTCCGCCGCTCGGCCAGCTCCGTCGGCGAGACGTTCGGGTCCCATGTGCCCTTCGATCCGTCCGTGACGATCACCATGGTCACGTGGCATCCCGCCTCCGCCCACTTCGCGAGCGTCCCGCCCGCCCCGAATTCGATGTCGTCCGGATGGGCGCCGATCGCCATCGCCCGGCCGGGGGTGGGGAGCGGCGGAGGCGTGTCTCGCAGCTCGCCGTACAGATCGCTCGTCATGGGCGGAGGTTAGGGCGCGAGCGAGGCGGCACGGGGCTCCCCTCGGGCCACCTGCTCGGGTGCGGCGTAGCGACGGAGCCAGGCGCCTTCGGATCTCCCGACCGCCACCTCGAGGTCGGCGACGGTGTCGAGGTCGAGTGCCAGCCCGGAGCGGACCAGGACGGTTGCTGCCGGAGCGGTGCGGAGGTGGCGATGGAAGCTGCCGGGGCCGTAGGAGAACCGGAACCTCCCGACGCCGGCGACGAGTGAGGTGCCGCCGTCGTGGGCCGGAGCGATCACCACGCCGGCGGCGGAGGCGTGCCACGCATCGATGAGGTCGCGTTCGTCGAGCAGGGGAAGATCGGCGTGCACGACCGCCCAGTGCGCATCGCCTGCAGCGGCGACAACCGCAAGCGCCGCACCGTCGAGCCCGCCTCCCGGTGGTTCGTCGATCACCGACCAGCCGTGCCGCCTCGCCCAGCGCGCCACGCCCGCATCTGGCGTCACCACGGCGGGAGTCGCCCCGCTGGCGGCGACGGTGCGCAGAGTGTGTGCGGCGATGGCCCGACCGAGACGGGAACGGGCGCCCGCATCGAGGGCAGGGGCGAGACGCGCCTTGGCGATCCCGAAGGGTTTGATGGGCACGCCGGCGAGCGGAGGTGTCACCGCGGCGGATCCGGTTCGGCCAGCACCTCGGCGAGGGGGCGGTGGCGGAGAGGGATGGCGTCGTCCCACTCGGCGATCTGGATGAGCAGGCCGTGGGAGCTCTTGGGGTGGACGAACGCCTCCTTCCAGTTCGCCTCGGTGAAGTCCTCTCCGACGACGTCGTACCCGAGCTCACGGACTGCGGTGACTGTACGGACGATGTCCCGTACCTTGAACGTCACGTGGTGCGGTCCCTCGCCGTTCGTAGCGAGGAAGCGGACGAGGAAGTTGCTGCGGTCGTCGGGATCGAGCGGCTGGAGCAACTCCAGCTTCGGGCCGGCGGCGAGGTCGAACTGGACCCATCGGAAGCGCTGCGTGCGATGGTGGCCGCCGGTGCGGTACGTGGCGCCCAGGAAGCCGAGCAGCGGCAGCGTTCGGCGGACGTCGTGGACGGCGAGGGCGAGGTGGTCGAACCGCTCCACCAATCCGGACAGCTCGCCGGGCAGCGTCAGGGCGTGCTCGGGCACGTCAGTCGTCATCCCGGCGAGCTTATCGTGCGGGGTGCCCGTTCCCGTCGGGCCCGCGTCACGACGNNCCCCCGTTAGGGTGGCGATGCGCAGCGAGCAAGGAGCCTGTGATGCAGTTCGGGGCGTTCGTCCCGCAGGGGTGGCGGCTCGACCTCGGCGACGTGCCGGTGGAGCAGCAGTGGGACACCATGGTGGCCGTCGCCCGGGTGGCCGAGGAGACCGGCTACGACTCGGTGTGGGTGTACGACCACTTCCACACCTTCCCCGACCTCAGTCAGCAGNNTACGGCTACGAGTTTCCGAAGGCCTCGGTCCGCATCAAGCGCCTCGGTGAGGCCGTGCAGATCCTGAAGGCGATGTGGACCCAGGACGAGACCACCTTCCACGGTGAGCACTACCAGTTGGAGGGGGCGATCAACCGGCCCCGCCCCGTGCAGGAGCCGCATCCGCCGCTGTGGATCGCCGGGGGCGGGGAGCGGCTCACGCTCCGCGTGGTCGCCGAGCACGCCGACTATGCCAACTACTTCGGCGACGACGCCACGTTCCGGCGCAAGACGGCCGTGCTCCAGGAGCACTGCCGCGACGTCGGCCGCGATTTCTCCGAGATCACGCTCACCGCCAATGTCGACTGCCTCATCGGCCAGACCGAGGCGGAGGCGGCGGAGAAGCTCGCCGAGTGGAAGAAGCCGGGGAAGGAGGCGAAGGAGGCGTGGGCGGCCCGGGCCCTGTTCGGCACATCCGAGCAGGTCGCCGCCAAGGTCGCCAGGTTCCGCAACCGGGGTGTCCGGTATCTCATCGTCTACTTCGCCGATGCCGCCTGGGGAGACTCGATGCGCCGCTTCGCCACCGACGTCATGCCCAGCTTCCGCTGACGCGAGGCACCCGTGGCGCCGGTGATCACGGTCGGGCACCTTCGGAAGACCTATGGGGACACGCCCGCGGTCGACGATGTCTCGTTCACGGTGGAAGCCGGCGAGATCTTCGGGATTCTCGGACCCAACGGGGCGGGGAAGACGACGACGGTCGAGTGTCTTCAAGGTCTGCGACACGCAGACGCCGGGCAGCTCGACGTACTCGGGCTCGACCCGCGCCGGCAGACCGCACAGCTGCGGCGGCGGATCGGGGCGCAGCTCCAGGATTCGGCGCTGCCCGAGCGCATCAAGGTCTGGGAGGCCCTCGATTTCTTCTCGTCCGTGGGGCGGGGCGGTGGCGACTGGCGGCGCACCATGGCCGAGTGGGGTCTGGGGGAGAAGGCGAACGCCTCGTACGGGAGCCTCTCCGGGGGACAGCAGCAGCGCTTGCTGGTGGCGCTCTCCGTCGTGAACGATCCCGAGATCGTGTTCCTCGACGAGATGACCACGGGTCTCGATCCGGCGGCGCGACGGGTGGCCTGGGACCTGATCAAGGCCATCCGCGATCGGGGGACCACGGTGGTGCTCGTGACCCACTTCATGGACGAGGCGGAGACGCTGTGTGACCGGCTCGCCGTCATCGACCGTGGCCGGGTCATCGCCCTCGACACGCCGCGGGGTCTCGTCACCCGACACGGCGGCGAGGTCACGCTCAGCTTCACCTCCGATCTCGAGGATCTCGCCTGGATGGCCGAATTGGAGCCGGTCGGTACCGTCGCGCGCAGCGGCCGGGTCGTCACGGTGCGCGGCGTGGGTCCGGTCGTCGCGCTGGTGGCCGCGGGGCTGGTTGCCCGCGGCGAGGCGCCTGCCGATCTCCAGGTGCACCGGGCGACCCTCGAGGACGTCTTCTTGGCGCTCACCGGGGGAGCGCCTTGATGCGCACCGCGCGCAAGCTCGCCGTGATCGAGTTGAAGCTGCTCCTCCGTGAGCCGCTCACGCTGATCTTCGCCCTCGCCCTTCCCGTGGTCATCCTCGTCATCCTGGGTGGCGTGTTCGGCAATGATCCCGAGGCCGACGTGTTTCGGGGCGTGGGTGCGATGTCCTACTACGTGCCCGCCTACCTGGCGCTCGTCGTGGCGTCCGTCGCCATCGTCAGCGTGCCGACGCACCTCGCCGGCAACCGGGAACGCGGCGTGCTNNGCCTTCGTGGTGGGCGCCCTCGCCTTCGCCGCTTTCGGGGTGCTCCTCGGGGCCGTGCTGCCGACGGCGCGGGCCGCCCAGGGCCTGGGCGTGATGCTGTGGTTCGTGATGCTGTTCCTCGGTGGGGCCGGGCCGCCACCCGAGGTGCTCAGCGCCGCGATGCGCACCGTTGGCGATGCGACTCCGCTGCCGTATGCGGTCCGGGCCTTCCAGGACGGGTGGCTCGGCTTGGACCCCGGGCTGGCGTGGCCGGTCCTCGTGGCGCTCGGGATCCTCTCGACCGTCGCTGCGCTTGCGCTGTTTCGGTGGGAGTGATCCGCTCCGTCGGGAGGGTCGGTCCCGGTATGCTCGCTCCGTGAAGCGCAAGACGAAGATCATCGCGACGCTCGGGCCGGCCGTCGAGTCGTACGAGGCCATTCGTGAGCTGGTGTCTGCGGGGATGAACGTCGCCCGGCTCAACTTCTCCCACGGCAGACACGAGACCCACGAGCGGTTCTTCAGCTGGGTGCGCCGGGCCGGTGAGGATCTCGAAGAGCCCGTCGCCATCCTCCAGGACATCCAAGGCCCTCGCATCCGGGTGGGCACCTTCCCCGGCGGCTCGGTCGAGCTGACCCCCGGCGATGACGTCGTGCTGACGCCCGGGGAGGGCGAGGGCACGGCCTCGTACATCCACGTCGGCCACTTGGAGGACGCGGAGCTGGCGGCAGGAGCGCCGATCCTCATGTCCGACGGGCTTGTCGCCCTGGAGGTCATCGCCCATCGCGGCTCGGACGTCGTCGCCCGGGTCATCCACGGCGGCCACCTGCGCGACCACAAGGGCGTGGCCTTTCCCGGCACCCCCATCCGCATCCCGGCGGTGACGGAGAAGGACGAGGCCGACCTGGCCTTCGGGGCCGAGATCGGTGTCGATCTCATCGCGGCCTCGTTCGTGTCGTCGGGAGCCGACATCCGCCGCATCCGCCAGCTCGTTCCCGGGACTCCGGTGATCGCCAAGATCGAGAGCGCGGTCGGCTACGGCAACCTGGACGACATCCTCGAAGAGGCCCATGGCACGATGGTCGCCCGGGGGGATCTCGGGGTGGAGCTGTCCATGGAGAGCGTCCCCCGGGCGCAGAAGGACATCTTGTCGAGGACCAACGCCCGGGCCCGGGTGTCGATCACCGCCACCGAGATGCTCGAGTCGATGACCCACTCGCCGCGTCCTACCCGGGCGGAGGTCACCGACGTGTCGAGCGCCGTTCTCGACGGCTCGGATGCGGTGATGCTGTCGGCGGAGACCGCCGTCGGCGAGTACGCCATCCGGGCCGTGAAGATGATGGACCGGATCTGCCGCGAGGCCGAGCTGAGTCCCGACTATGGCCGCGGTCCCGAGATCCACTTCCTCGAGGACCGGGCGCGATTCGCCTCGGCCACCGCCCAGGCGTGCGTCGACGCCGCCTCCAACCTCGGGCTCGGGGCCATCGTCGCCTTCACCGAGTCGGGATCGACGGCCCGCCTCATCTCCAAGTACCGGCCCCGAGCCGACATCTTCGCCTACACCCCCCACGAACGCACCTACCGCCGCATGGCGCTCTATGCGGGAGTCACCCCGCTTCCCTTCCACGCCGTTGACTCGACCGACGAGATGATCGCCTACGCCGAGCAGAATCTGCTGCACTCGGGCATCGTCAAGTCCGGGGACGGCGTCGTGCTCGTCGCCGGCATCCCGCCCAACCAGAGCGCATCGACGAACCTCATGAAGCTGCACTCCATCGGCTCGACGACGATCGGTGTCCCCGGAGGCGACTGAGGAGCCGGCGGCGGCGCACCGATCTACCATGCCGGGCGCCAGGCACGGCAAGGAGGAAGAACAGCTCATGGGTCAGCCCATCCAGGTCGACGCCACCCGTCTCGACGATGTGGTCATGTTCGACACCGACCGCAGCATCACCGGGCAGGACGGCGCCGGTTTCGCATCGGCCGCAGCGGCGAACGCGAGCGACATCTTCCCGGGCCGGCTCGCCGCCCGGCTCTTCGCCGCCGACTCCGCCGTCGACCACGTGTTCGTCGCCTCGAACCAGGTCGTGGTGCGACGCTCCGGCGGATGGTCCGATGGCGACGTCGACGCCGCCTCCCGGGTGATCTCCGACTTCTTCCTCTACTACCCGGAGTCCTCCGGGGCCTGAGTCACGGGGCGACCGTTGTGGTGGTCGTGCTGCCGCCGTCGTCTGGGGGCGGGGGCTCGGTGTAGACCCCGGTCAGGACCGTCACCACCGAGCCGGGGTTCACGAACGACCCTGCGCCCGGATTCTGCGACTGCACCAGACCCGCCTGTGCGGGGTCGGTGACGTCCACCGTGCCGCCGTCTTCGATCTTGAAGCCTGCTTCGGCCAGATTGGCGGCGGCGGCGTCGAAGCCGAGACCGATCACCGACGGCACGGCGATGGGGCAGACGATGTCCGAGCCGGGGACTTGACACGGATGGACCCGGATCCGCACCGGCCCGGGTAGGTACCGATGCGTCCAGGTCTGGGCCTGCTGGCTACCGTCCGGCAGTTTCATGATCCGGGTGATGTCGACCGTGAAGCCCTGCCAGCCGTTGGAGTCGACCACCTCGGTGCCCGGTCGGACCGACGAGTCCGGCTCGTACACCGTGTCGGGTTCGGTGGGGTTGTAGCGCTCCGACTTCTCCGATTCGCACTCTCGTCCGCCGTTGTTGCCGAAGAACCTCACGGTCACCGACGTCGACGTGTACGACGTGTCGATGATGATGAGCGCATTCGAGTCGTTGCGGAAGACGAGATCCGGGTTGGGCCACGAGATGGTCGCCTCCCGCCCCTCGGGATACCGGGAGAAGTAGTACGAGTGCGGCTGATGGGTGACGTCCTCGTAGCAGCCGAAGAACACGGCGTTGTAGAAGGTGGTGGCGAACTGGCTGACGCCGCCTCCGATATCGTCCACGATGTCGCCCCCGAGGATCATCGGTGCCGGCACGTAGCCCTTCTCGGTGGTGCGGGGCCCGACGTAGTCGTTCAGCGAGAACGTCTCGCCCGGCCACACGATGGCGCCGTCGACGGTGTCGGCGATCAGGTGGATGTTGGTCACCCGCGCCTCCCCCGGCGGGTACTCGGTGGTGAAGGCGGACATTCGCCTGATCGGGCCCATCGCCTGGGCCTCCTCGGTGGTGAAGCTCGCCTCCTCCCCGAGGGCGAAGGGGAACTCGCCGCTGTCGGGTCCGGTTCCGACCTCCCGCAGCCTCGCCGCCACGAGGTCGGCATCGAGCTTCGTCGCCCGTTTCGACGGGCGCAGGTCGACGGACTCGTTGTCCAGGATCACGAACCGGGCGTCCTGGGCGGGGCGCTCGATCTCGCTGCGGTGTTGCTCGAGCACCGGCATGAGCGCTGCGGAGTCGAAGTCGACGACGACCTCGGGAGGGGACGCCTCGACGACGTGCGACTGGAGGGCGGCTACCAGATCCTCCGTCGTGAACGTGACCTCGACGGCCGGGTCGTCGGCGCGCAGCGTGATCGGTCCGTCGGCGAGACTTCGGGCAACCAGGACGGCGGCGTCGACATCGGCATTCGTCACGCGCGGAACGATGTCGGCCGTCGGGAGGTCGACGACGGTGCGCTCGAGGGTGGACAGCGAGGCCTCGACGAGCTGTGTGGCAACGGGACGGTCGATACCGCGGCCTGCCTGCGGGTAGTCGGGTGTCACCTCCCCGTCGACGACGGCGATACCCCCTTCGTGGGCTGGGATCCCGATGGCGGAGGTCTCCCATGAGGTGAACACGGCGCCGAGCGCACCGGCGTCGATCGACAAGTCCGCCGGGATCTCGATCGTCGCGCGAAAGGACCGGACCCAAGACGCAAACTGGTCGAGGAAGCCGCCCTCGCGGCGCGCCTCCACGGCGGCGGTCACCGCGGTGGCCTCGTCGAGATCGAGATCCACCAGGCGAGGGTCGAGGGAGAACTCGGTGCTCGCCACGGTGAAACCCGCCGGCGTCTCCCGCAGCAGCCGCTCGTGCTCCTGGAGGCGGGCAACGGCATCCTCCTCGCTCAATCCTCCGATGGGCACGCCGGCCACGCTGACGTTCGGTGCGATCTCACCATTGTTGAGGGCGCGGGCAACGGCGAAGACGAGCAAGGGGAGCACGATCACCACGGCGACGACGGCCCCGGTGACCGCAAGACTGAAGTGACGGTTCATCGGCATGAAGGGGGAGAGGTTGGTGGCCCGGGCCCGAGTGTAACGTTCCTCCCGGCCTGATCACGTTCGGCCCGGCCGGCCGGGGAGGCGGGCGTGGCCTGCCATACTCCCGCGCCCATGCGGACCTTGCTGGCGATCCACGCCCACCCCGACGACGAGAGCTCCAAGGGCGCCGCCACCGTCGCCCATTACGCGGCGGCCGGTGTCCACTGCGTGCTCGTCACGGCAACGGGAGGGGAGGCCGGCGACATCCTCAACCCCGCCTTGGACCGTCCTGAGGTGAAGGAACGCCTCACCGAGCTGCGGCGCGAAGAGCTCCACGAGGCGGCCCGCATCATCGGCTTCGCCGAGGTCGTCGAGCTCGGCTACCGCGACTCGGGGATGCCGGACACGGAGGCGAACCGCCACCCCGATGCGCTTGCCAACGCCTCCAGCGACGAGGTGCTGGGCAGGCTCGTCGGGCTCGTCCGTGCGCTGCGGCCGCAGGTGGTGCTCGGCTACGACGACCACGAGCGGTACCCGCACCCGGACCACCTCGCCGTGCACCGGCTCTCGCTCGAGCTGTTCGATGCCGCCGCCGACGGTGCGCGGTATCCCGAAGCGGGTGCGCCGTGGGCCGTCTCCCGGCTGTTCGCCCCAGTGTTCACCGTACGCCGGATTCGGACCCTGCACGATGCAGCGATCGATCGAGGGCTGGAGTCACCGTTCGAGCGGTGGATCGACTCGCTCGACGGCGCCACCGACGATGGCAAGGTCCTCGTGGCCGTCGATGTCGCCGACACTCTCGAGACGGGCCGTGACGCGCTGCGGGCACACCGCACGCAGATCGATCCGAACGGGTTCTGGTTCCGGCTCCCCACGGAAGTGGTTGCCGACGTCTATCCGTACGAGGACTTCGAGCTGCTGCGCACCCGCACGCCCTTGCCGGCCGGAGCGCACGATCTGTTTGCGGGTCTCTGACGGACACCCTGAACCGGTCGTCGCGGTCGGGGGCCGCGTGTGGTGTAATCGGCGGCATGCCAGCAGTCCTGCCGGGGGAGAGAGTCCGGCTGAAGCGTCTCGCTCGGTTGCTCGACGAGGTGCCGCTTCCCGACCGCGACCATGACGAGACCCGCCGCCAGATCGCACGGGCCGTCAATGGCTACCTCCTCCCGCGTCTGGATCGACCCGACGGTCCGCTCATCGTCGCGATCGCCGGGCCGGGAGGCGCCGGCAAGTCGTTCATCGCCAACCGCCTGGTCGGCGGGGCGCACTGTCCCGTGGGAGCCGTACGGCCCACGACGACCTCGCCAACCGCGATCGTGTCGGCCCGGGCGGAAGCGGGTACCTGGTCGGGCATCGAGCGTCGTATCCGCGCTGCGGCGCCGTCGGTGCGAGTGGTGCGAGACGACGGCGAGGCGATGGAGCGCATGATCCTGGTCGACCTGCCGGCGGCGTCCGACGCTTCGGTCTACCGCACTCTTGGGCTTGCGGATCTCGTGCTGCTCGTGTTGACCCCCGAGCGGTACGCCGACGAACCGGCGTGGAGCCTGTTGCGCAGACTTCGCACCATCGGAATCCCCGTGTGGATCGTGGTCAACCGGACCGCCGGCCCCGATGACGAGGTCGTTGCCGACCTGGTCCGCCGTGTCGCCGCCGCCGGCATCTCCGCCCCGATCTTCGGGATCGTCGAAGGCGGGACGGACGATCTCGGAGGGCTCCGCCGGCGGCTGGCCGAGCTCGGCGGGCCGGCACGCGACCGCCTTCTCGAGGAGGAGTTGCGGGCGAGGATGGCGGCCGTGTTCGTGGCTGCCGCCGGGCTTCGTCAGCCGATGCAGGCGCTGCATGCCGCCGGCGTCGCCCTTGCTGCGGCCGCCGGGCAGGAGTACGAACGTGCGGCGGCGTCCGTGCACGAGCTCGTCGCCGGCGAGAACCTCCTCGCCTGGGCCGAGACCGAGGCCTGGCCGGTCGTCGTCGACCGACTGGCCGTCGTCGTCACGCGCCGCATCGGTGTCGCCGCCGGACACACCGCCTCAGCGTGGTTGCGGATTCCCGGTGGCAGGGAGCTCGTCGAGGGCGAGGGGCAGACGCTGTGGCGGCACACCCCAAACGCGGCGGCGGAGGCGCGGGCGCGTCTGCTGCGCTGGGAGGTCGAAGTCGCCGAGATCGTCGACGTGTACAAACGCCGCAAGCTCTCTGCGAACAAGCTGCGGGATCTGACCGGCGCCGTCATGCAGCGCGCCCTCGGGGACACGACGAAGGTGCGGTGGCGCGTCCGTCGCCGGATGCGCGGGGGCATCGATCCGGCAGCGGAGGAGGCTCGGACCCAACTCGCCGCCATGGCCGCGACCATCGTCCGCGACGACGAGCAGCGCTTCCTCGAGAAGCTCGGTCCTCGTCCCAGTGTCGGCACGATCGCCGAGTTGTCCCAGCTCACCGAGCACACCGACGAGTCGCCCGGCGACGTCTCCGCCCTCGATCCGCCCGGCGCGCTCGGCGCAGACGAGACCCTCGGTTTCCCCGAGACGTCCGATGCGTGACATCCTCGAGCTCTTCGATGCCGTCGACCTCATGTTGGGGAGCGGGGTGGGGGTGGTTCCGCCGCAGGAGCTGGAGATGGCGCGCCGCGAGGTCGGCTTCCTGCGGCGACGAGCCGCCGGGGCCGGCACCACCCTGGTCGTCGCCCTGGCCGGCGGCACCGGGACGGGGAAGTCGAGCCTCCTCAACGCCATCGCCGGGGAAGAGGTCTCCTCCGTCAGCAGGCTGCGGCCGCACACCGAGCACCCGCTCGCCTGGCTGCCCGAGGACACCGACTCGACGGTCGTGCAGCGCATCGACGAGCTGGGGGTGACCGAGTGGCGGAGGCACACCCGGTTGCCCGGCGTCGCCGTCATCGACCTCCCCGGTCTCGACACGATCGCCCACGGCCATCGTGAGCAGGCGGAGCGGTTGATCGCAGGCGCCGACGCGATCGTGTGGGTGGTGGACCCCGAGAAGTACGGGGATGGGATCCTCCACGACGAGTTCCTCGTGCCGCTCGTCAGGTATCGCGATCAGACCGCTTTCGTGCTCAACAAGATCGACCGGATCGGCGAGGAGGACGTTGCGAGGATCGTGGCTCCCATGCGCGAGGTGCTGGTCGCGTCTGGCTACGAGGATCCGATCGTCTTCCCCCTCGCCGCTGCGCCGGCGTCGGGGCAGCCCACGGCGATCGGGCCGCTCATGGCGCATCTGGCGACACGCCTCGACACCAAGCAGGCGGCCTATGGCAAGCTGCTCTCGGATATCGCCGCCACCATCCGAATGGTTGGGGAGGCTGCGCGGGTCTGGCAGGGGCCAGGGGAGGGCGTTGCCGAGCGGTGGCGTACCACTCGGGAGGAGGCCTTGGCGGGGCTCGAGCCGGGGGTCGGTGTGTCCAGGGAGGATGCGATCTGTCGCGTGGAGGACATGATCGCGGCGACGGCGGCCGACATCGGAGGGCATGTCGGCGATGCGCTACGCAGCAGCATGGGCACGGAGGAGGTCGAGAACGTGGTGACGTCCGTTCAGCAGGCCGTGGCGGCGGGCGACCTCGCAGCCGCACGGGACGAGATGGAGGCGCGGATCGGCGTCCCGATGCGCGAGATCGTCGCCCGGCGCAACCGCTTCGCCGCCCTCGTCGCGCTCACCCACGTCGGCGCCCACCAGCTCGGTCACCGCTACGAGGCGGTGGTGCGATGAACCTGGTCATCGCCCAGGCCCCCTCATTGCGTGAGGGCCTCATTCAGACCGCCGTGGTGGTCGCGGTGTTCGCGGTGGCGTGGCTGATCCTGAATCGGGTCGGTCATCGGCTCATCGATCGTATGGTGGAGCGGGCGGCAGCCGAGGGTGGGGTGCACGGCGATGAGCGGGCGCAGCGCATCAAGACGCTCTGGCAGGTGGGGCGCATGTTCATCCTCATCCTGCTCGGCGTCGCCTTGGCGCTCGTGCTCCTCGACGTGTGGGGCGTGCCGATCGCCCCCTTCCTCGCCGTCGGCTCCATCATCGGCGTCGCCATCGGCTTTGGCGCTCAGGATCTCGTCAAGGACATCATCGCCGGGCTGTTCATCATCGCCGAGGACCAGTACGGCATCGACGACATCGTGAAGATCGGGGGCGTCTCCGGCAAGGTGGAGGCGATCCGGCTACGCACCACCGTGCTGCGCGATCTCGACGGGAACGTGCACCACGTCCCCAACGGTCAGGTGACGGTTGCCTCGAATCTCACCCAGGTCTACAGCCAGGTCGTCGTGGATCTCGGGGTGTCGTATGAGACGAACGTCGACCACGCCATCGAGGTCGTCACCGATGAGGCGACTCGCTTCGCCAGGGATCCGGAGTGGGAGGCGGCGTTCCTCGACCCGCCGGAGATGCTCGGTGTGGACAGGTTCGACGACTCGGCGATCGTGATCCGGGTCGTGTTCAAGGTGCATCCGGCCTTTCGCTGGTCGTCACGTCGCGAGTTCCTGCGGCGGGCCAAGAACCGTTTCGACGTGGAGGGGATCTCGATCCCCTATCCGCACCTCGAGCTCATCGACCGGACGCCGCGTCCGGAGGACGAAGCACGCGAAGGCCGTCCGGAACAGGCGTGACCTCGAGCCAGTCGGCCGAGCCGAGGAGCTCCCCGTCGGCTTGGAACCGGCTGCGCGGCTCGGCTTCGATCACCAGTTTCGCGGGGTCGTGCCACACGTGCATCCCAGGGATCCGGGTGAGGTCGCGACCGGTGCTCGCCCGCCCCAACACAGAGAGCGCCCGGCGCAGCGCCAGTGACTCGATGGCGAGCACGGTGAGCCCCGTCCCCGGCGCAGGGGAGAGACGCAGGGGCATCTTCCCGAAGTAGGTGAACGGGTCGTGGACCTGGATCATCACCGACACCGCATCGACGCGGTCCCCGTCACAGTCGACCCGGAGGTTGGCCGCACGCGTGCGGAGCCGGGACAGCAGCGCGGCGGCCGCCGACCGGGCGTAGTGAATGGACCCGAAGTAGTACTTGGAAGCAGGCCGCTGCTCGGCGATGTGCACCATCTCTGCGTCGTAGCCGATCCCGGCGGCGAACACGGCGAACTCGGAGCGGGCGCCGCCGAGCGAGTCGGTGGCGAGATGGGCCAGGGGGACGGTGGTCGTCACGGCGTCGACGAGCGCCTGTGCCGCCTTCGCCGGTTTCGCCGGCAGGCCGATGATGCGGGCCACGACGTTCGTCGTCCCGGCGGGCACGATGCCGAGCGCAGTCCGGGTGCGGGCGATGCCGTTGGCCACGTGATGCACCACGCCATCACCACCCATCGCCACGACGATGTCGAAGCCGTCGAATGCAGCTTCTGCGGCGAGCTGGCGGGCGCCGTCCGGCCCCGACGGCCACGCCGGCACGACCTCGAACGCGGCGCCGAGCTCCTCCACCACCCGCCGGTGGAGCGCTCCGGTGAACGCGGACGCGGACGGGTTGGCTACGAGCAGTAGGCGGCGCATCCGACGCAGGCTAATGCCGTCACGCAGTCCGTTCGTGAGGATCCATTCTCGGGCTTCGTTGCACGCATCCGGATGCCGAAGCAGTGGCAAGGAGTACCGTGAGGAAATGCGGTACCGGGATCGAGCCGAGGCCGGCGAGGCGCTCGCCGATGCGCTCCGCACCGCCGAGGAGGAGGCGGTCGCCGCGGGAGCGCTCGTGCTCGGCGTTCCCCGCGGTGGCGTGGTCGTCGCCGCCGCGGTGGCTCACCGTCTCTCGCTTCCCCTGGATGTCGCCCTGGCCCGCAAGCTCGGGGCGCCCCGCAACCCGGAGCTCGCCGTCGGTGCCGTCGCCGAGGGCGGCGCCGTGTGGCTCAACCGCCCGCTCCTCGCCCGTCTCCGCCTCGGCGAGGAGTGGGTGGAGGATGCGGTGGTGCGCGAGGAGGCCGAGATCGCACGGCGCGCCGAGCGTTACCGGCAGGGCCGCCCCGCGGCGGCGGTGGCCGGCCGGCCGGTGATCGTCGTCGACGACGGCGTCGCCACGGGCGCGACGCTGGCGTCGGTGCTCCAGGCGTTGCAGGCGCGCCGGCCGAGCCGGCTGGTATGCGCCGTTCCGGTGGCGCCTCCCGACTCCGTCCAGATGCTCGCCGGTCACTGCGACGCCGTCGTCTGTCCCCTCCAGCCGTCGTGGTTCGAGGCGGTCGGGGCCTGGTACGACGACTTCACTCAGACCAGCGACGCCGAGGTGGTGGAGCTGCTCGCCGCTTCGTGACCGGCTGGGTGCAGGCGGTAACCTCGCGTCGTCCCCCCGACGAGGAGGCAACGGTGCTCGAGCCTTTCACCACGGAGCCCTACTCCGACTTCACCGATCCCGACAACGCCGCCGCCTATGCCGCCGCGCTCGCCGCGGCGAGGAAGGACCTCGGGGCGCCTGCCCCGGTGGTCATCGCCGGTGAGACGGTCGCGACCGAGCGCACGATCAGGTCGGTGAATCCGGCGCGACCCGAAGAAGTGGTCGGCGTCGCCGGCTCGGGTGATGCGATGACGGCGGAACAGGCGCTGCACGCCGCCTGGGATGCCTTCCCGGCCTGGGCGGCGACGCCGGCGGAAGAACGCGCAGCCCTCGTGCACCGCATCGGTGACGTGATGGCAGAGCGCAAGCTGGAGCTCGCGGCGTGGATGACACTCGAAGCCGGGAAGAACTTCGCCGAATCGGAGGCCGACGTCGCCGAGGCCATCGACTTCTGCCGCTACTACGCCCACCGGGCCATCGACATGGCGAAGCCGGTGCCGGTGCACGAGTACCCCGGGGAGACCAACGAGTCGTTCCTGCTCCCGATGGGGGCAGGCGTGGCGATCCCGCCGTGGAACTTCCCGGTCGCCATCCTCGTCGGGATGACCGTAGGGCCGGTGGCGGCGGGGAACACCATGGTGCTGAAACCGGCGTCGAACACACCCGTGCTCGGGTCGCGGTTCATGGAGATGGTCGCCGAGGCCGGCCTGCCCCCCGGGGTGATCAACTTCCTTCCAGGTCCCGGCGGCGAGATCGGCGACGCCCTCGTCGATCACCCGCGTACCAGGTTCGTGAACTTCACCGGTTCCAAGGAGGTGGGGCTGCGCATCGCGCAGCGGGCGGCCACGATCCAGCCGGGTCAGCAGTGGCTGAAACGGGCCTACATGGAGATGGGCGGCAAGGACGCCATCATCGTCGACGAGACCGCCGACCTCGCCGCGGCCGCGGACGGCATCGTTCGCAGCGCCTACGGGTTCCAGGGCCAGAAGTGCTCGGCGTGCAGCAGGCTGATCGCCGTCGACGCGATCCACGACGCTCTGCTCGACGAGGTGGTGGCCCGGACCGAGGCCCTCGAGATCGGGTCCCCGGAGGACAACAAGGCGGTGGGGCCGGTCATCTCCGCCGCCCAGCACCGGACGATCCTCGAGGAGATCGAGCGGGGAAAGGACGAAGGCCGCTTGGTGACCGGTGGAGCGCCGGTGCACCTCGACGGTGGCTACTACCTCAGGCCGACGGTCTTCGCCGACGTCGACCCTCACGCTCGCCTCGCCCAGCACGAGATCTTCGGTCCGGTGCTGTCGGTGATCCGCGTGCCCGGCTTCGAAGAGGCGGTGCGCGTCGCCAACGACACCGAGTTCGGCCTCACCGGCGGGCTCTACTCTCAGGACGAGGACCGCATCGACCAGGTGCGGCGTGACTTCCACGTGGGGAATCTCTACATCAACCGCAAGATCACGGGCGCGCTCGTCGGGATCCAGCCCTTCGGCGGCTTCAAGATGTCCGGCTCGAACGCCAAGGCCGGCGGGCCCGACTACCTGCGGTTGTTCATGGAGATGAAGTCGGTCACCCGCCGCGTGTGACCGACGAGCGGTGCCGTCCCGATGGGGCCAGCCGGGGTCGGCGATTGAATCAGGTTGGCGCGGTGCGGTGAGATAATCGGTGCGGCCCTCACCCGGATCGAGATCCATGGTTCGTCGCTCAGTGCTCATAGCTGCGTTCGCCCTCGCCGCAACGGCGGCGGCGTGTGCGTCCGTCGAGCCGATCACCGCCAACGCCGTGCTCGGAGTGGACGCCGAGGCCGCCCCGCCGACGACCGAAGCGGCCGTGGGCGCGGGCGCCACCTCGACGACGACCACGACCACCGTTGTGAGCGGGCCGGCCACGGTTGGTGTCGTACGGATCCCGGTGGGCGGCGCTCCGCTGGCGAGCGAGCCCGGTGGTGTCCCGTTCGTACAGGCGGCCCAGGGCATCCTCATGGGGTTCACAGGCCGGCAGGGCGACTGGCTCGAGGTGGTGACCACCTGCAACGACATCGCATGGGTCGACGAGGCCGACGTCGAGGTGACGCCGCAGGCGACCGCGGCCCAGGTTCCCGGCCCCGGGTTCGACGTCGCCCAGGCGGTGATCGTGCTCGATCCCGGGCACGGCGACCGGGACTGGGGCGGGGTCGGGCCTACCGGACTCGCCGAGAAGCGCGTCAACCTCGACATCGCCGAACGGGTCCGCGACCTCATGAGCGCCTCACGAACGGTCGACTGGGCGACCGGCGCCATCACGTCGGGGACCGCCGTTCCCGCCTTTGGGGAGGTGTGGCTCACCCGCGACCGATCAGGGCCGAATGACGGCGATTTCGAGCTCGGGCTCGCCTTCCGTGCCGAGCTGGCCAACGCCGCCGGGGCCGACGTGCTCGTGTCCATCCACAACAACACGGTGCCCCGCATCGACACCGACATCCCGGGCACCGAGGTGTACTACTCGATCGGTACCGCCGAGTCCGACCGGCTCGCCTCGCTCATCTACGAGGAGCTCCTGCGCAGCTTGTCGGCCTACGACGCCGACTGGACGGGCGGCGAGTTGCTCGGTGCCAGAGCCCGGATCGATCCCGAGACCGACGACGACTACTACGGCCTGCTGCGTCGCGCCGAGATGCCGGCCGTCATCGTCGAGGGGGTGTACATCGACCAGCCGGACCAGGAGGCGCTGCTCGAGACCGAGGAGTTCCGCCAGGCCTACGCCGACGGCGTGTACCGCGGCATCGTCCGCTTCCTCACGACGAGCGACATCGGGACCGGCATCCGCGAGCCCGAGCTGTTCCCCGACGACGCCGGGACCGTGAACTCGTCCGCCTGTGTGATCCCGCCGCAGCCATGACAGCCCGCCTCTCCGCGCTCGCTGCGGCACTGGCACTCATCGGGGTTGGCGTCGTGATCAACGTCCAGGACGACGGGTCGACCACGGCGGCGGCTCCAACGGTGGCCGTCACCACAACGGTGGCCATCGCCACCGCCTCGCCGACGACCAGCACCACGACCACGACGACNNGCGAGCGCTCCCGATGCCGCCCCGTTCACCCGGGCCCGCGAAGGCCTCGTGTTCGCCGGGCGGGGTCTGAGCGCCGAGGGCGGGTGGGTGCGCGTGTTCCACATGTGCGACGGCGTGGCGTGGGCCCGCTCCGACCAGCTCGCCGCCCAGCTCCCGGCACCCGACGTCGTGGTGGGGGCCGGCTTCGACTTCGCCGACGCCGTCATCGTCATCGACCCGGGGCACGGGGGACCCGGCAACATCGGCGGATCCAGTCCCGATGGCCTGGTCGAGAAGGAGGTGAACCTGGAGATCGCCAACCGGGTGCGCGACCTGCTCGGCGAGCCGCACTCGGTCGATTGGGAGACGGGAACGATCCTCACCGGCGACGCCATCCCGGTGCCCGCTTCGGTGATCCTCACCAGGGTGGGGGAGGGGGCGACCGGTGACTACGAGGCCGGGCTGGACTTCCGCGCCGCCGTCGCCAACGCAGCCAACGCCCACGCCATGATCTCGATCCACAACAACGCCGGCTGGGAGATCGCCACGGAGCTGCCCGGGAGCGACGTGTATTACCAGTCGCAGGCGCCGGTCTACGAGCCGTCGCGCCGCCTGGCCACGCTGCTGGTGGAGGAGTTCCGGCGCGGCTTCAGCGCGTTTCAGGCAGAGTGGGTCGGCACCTACGAGCTGGGGGCAAAGTCGCGGATCAGTCCCCGCGACGGGGTCAGCCAGTACTACGGGGTGTTGAAGGCGTCGACCGTCCCGACCGTGATCGCCGAGGGCGCCTACATCAACAACCCGACCGAGGCGGCGCTGCTGCGCACCCCCGAGTTCCAGCACGCCTACGCCGCGGCGGTGTACCGGGCTTTGGTGCGCTTCATGACCGCCGATGATCCGGGCGGCGCCCCCAGCTTCGACCCCGAGGTGTGGGAGGGCTTCGCCGGTCGCGGTGGCGCCCGCGACGAGTGTGTGATCCCCGCCCAGGAGGGGTGAAGGGGCATTTCCTCAGAAGCTGCCGCCGTACTTGTAGCGGCTCGCCACCGTGCCGGTTGGCGTCTGGAGCAGCACCGTGTCGCCGCCGTTGGACCAGACGGCCCCATCGGCGCACCAGTAGAGATCGAGGCCCCCGTCGTCACCGCAACCGGAATGGAGCCGCAGCCCGTCGCCGGGGGCGAGCACGGTCCCGCCGGGGAACGTGTAGCGGTGCAGGGACGACTCATCGCGCACGATCCACCCGCTGATGTCCACCGCCTCGTCGCCATCGTTCCCGAGCAGGGTGAACTCGGCGGCGGCGTTCTCGTCGTCTGCGCCGGGAGGGTCGTAGTTCACGTCGCTCACGACCACACCCGGGGGGAACTCGCCGCACGCCGCCGGATCCCACATGCCGACCCGTGCGGTCCACGCATGGTTCTCGGCGGCGACCAGAGCGTCCTCGTCCGGCGTTCCGGTCTGGAGGGCCAGCGCCGCTCCATCGGCGACGAGCTGCTCGTTGACCCACGTCCCGTCGACCCACACGTTGCGGAGCAGCCGTCCGAATTGATCGACGTCGTCCTCGCCCGTCACCGGCCGGAGCACGACGGTCCCGGTACCCACCGCCTGTTCGAGCATGGTGCGGGAGGCGTCGCCATGGCACTCGTCGGCCTCGGGAGCATTGATCCCGGCGAGACGGACCTCGATCCGCTCCCCGTCGATCACGATGACGAGCGAGTCGCCGTCGGAGACCGTTACGACGGTGGCGGTGTCGCCGTCCGGTGCCGGATTGGAGGTCGCGGACGCGGTTGAGGGCGTCACGCCATCGGCGGTCGACGACGTCGCGGTGTCCGCAGAGCACCCGGCGAGCACGACGGTCACCATCGCGGCGATGGTCAGGTTGCGACCCATGGCTGCCACGGTACGAGCCCGGCGAATCCATGCGAAACTCCCCATCCGACGGCGACCGACGCCAACGGGCGCCGATGGCTTTACGCTCAGTGGGACGCGAGAGGAGACGGTTCCCGAATGCGCATCCTGGTGGTCGAGGACGAACCCGACCTGGCGCACGCCATCGCCGTCGGGTTGCGCCGCGAAGGGTATGCGGTGGATGTCGCCGAGCTCGGCGGGGATGCAGTGGAGAAGCTGGCGCTCACCCCCTACGACCTCGTCTGTCTCGATCTCAACCTCCCGGACATGGACGGCCTCGAGGTCTGCCGGACCATCCGCAGCGGCGAGGTCGCCGGCGAGGTGGCGCCGCGCGTGCTCATGCTCACCGCTCGCGACTCGCTCGAGGATCGGGTCGCCGGCCTCGACGACGGGGCCGACGACTACCTGGTGAAGCCCTTCGCCTTTCCGGAGCTGCTGGCGCGACTGCGCGCCCTGGCGCGCCGCGATGTGGCCCAGGCCGGCGCCCGGTTGGAGGTGGGCGGCCTGGCGCTCGATGCGGCGAAGCGCGAGGCGTGGTACGCCAACCAAGACCTCGAGCTCACCGCGAAGGAATTCGCCCTACTTCGCTACTTCATGCTCCACGCCGGCGAGGTGCTGTCGTCGGAGCGTCTGCTCGACCACGTGTGGGACGAGCACGCCGATCCCTTCACCAACACGGTGCGGGTCACGGTGAGCAACCTGCGCCGCAAGCTGCGCACGGTGGGAGCGACCGACGCCATCGAGACCGTCGTCGGCGCCGGGTATCGCCTGGCCGAGTCGCCGTGAAGGTGCCGGCCTTCCTGCGCTCGATCCGGTTCCGGCTCGCGCTGACCTACTCGCTGGTCGTGTTCGGGCTCGCGTTCCTGGTGGTCGCCGGGGTCAACTGGGGGCTTTCGCGCTCGCTCGGCGACCAACCCATGGCGCGGGAGGTGCAGCTCACCACGTTCATCGACGCCCAGGGCAGGCCGCTGACGATCGCGGAGATCACCCCGATCGTCGACTTCGAGCAGGCGGTGAACGAGCGGGCACTCGAGGATCTCCGCAGGTACTCCTTCTGGGCGCTCGCCGGCCTCTTTCCGATGTCCATCGGCGCCGGCTGGATCATCGCCGACCGGGCGCTCCGCCCCATCGGGCACATCACCGACGTCGCCAAGGAGATCCAGGCGACCGACCTGTCTCGCAGGATCGACCTGGTCGGGCCCGAGGACGAGCTGAAGGAGCTGGCCGACACGTTCGACGCCATGCTCGATCGGGTGGAGGCCGGCGTCGAGAGCCAGCGGACGTTCATCCAGGACACGTCACACGAGCTGCGCAACCCGCTGGCGGTGATGGCGGCGAATCTCGACGTGGTGCTCTCCGACCCTCGGGCCACCGTCGCCGACCTGCGGGAGACTGCGTCCGTCGTGCGCCGCACGGTCGATCGGGCGACCAAGACCGTGGACGACCTGGTGATCTTCGCCCGCCGCGACGTGCCCGTGTCGGTGCGGGAGGACGTCTCGCTGCGTGACGTCGCCGCGGGGGTGATCGAGGAGTACCGCGGCCCGCTCGAGGAGTCCGCCCTCGACGTCGAGTGGCGCGGCGACGACGTGGTGGTGAGCGCCGAGCGCGCCGCCGTGAAGCGGGCTTTCGACAACCTCGTGAACAACGCCGTGCGGCTGACCCGGCGCGGCTCGACGTTGCGGATCGGCATCGGGCGATTCGACGACTTCGCCTGGCTCGGGATCGAGGACGAAGGCCCGGGGATCGATCCCCGCAACCACGAGGCGGTCTTCCAGCGGCATTGGAGCGGCGACGAGACGAGCCTGCGGGCGGAGCGGCGCACCGGGCTGGGGCTCGCCATCGCCCGCCAGATCGCCCAGGCGCACGGCGGCGAACTGACCGTGCGCTCGGTGCGCGGCGCCGGCGCCGCCTTCGTGTTGTGGTTCCCGCTCGCCCCCGGCGCAGACCGGACCGCCGTGACCAAGGACGGCGTGCACCCCGAAGACGACCCGTTCCTCGACGTTGCCGGGTGAGCTCGAACCCACGGCGCCCGGATACCGCCGCGGTCCGGGGCACCCGACAGGTGCTTTCGAAGGTTTACGTTCCATTTACACGTGAAGCCGTATCTTCGGGAGAGTTCGCAGGCGGAGGAGCTCCGGGTCATGACAGTTGATGAAAAGCCGACCATCGCCACGGGCCGCTCGTGGCGTGATCTGCCGGTGGCGCCGCCCACCTCGGATGACATCGGATCCGCACCCCGCACCCACATGTTGCCTCCTGCGCCGATGGTCGGCGACGAGCCGGACACGCTTCCCCTCCCGGCGTCCGATCCTCCCGCTGCCCCTGCATCGCCCCCCGACGACGGGTCTTCGGGCCCGTGGCCGTGGGTGATCGGTCTGGCCGTGCTCGTCGTCGCCATCGGCGCGCTCTTCGTGTGGTCCCCGTGGTCGGACGACGCCTCGGCGACGGGACTCGCCGGTGTCGACCCCGCCGACGTCCCCGGCGTGCCCGAGGACGCGTCCGAGCCGGTGGCCGCGGTCGCCGCACGCCTCCTTCCCTCCGTCGTTCAGATCGAGCGGCTCGGGGCCGAGGGCTCGGGGTTCGCCTACGCCGACGGTCGCATCCTCACCGCCGCCCACGTCGTGGCCGGAGCTCGTGAGGTGACGGTGCGGACGCTGGACGGCACCGAGCTGACGGGTCGTGTCCTGGGTGGGGACCCGGTGGCCGACATCGCCGTCGTGGCGGTGGATGGTGAGGTTCCCCCTGCCGAGCTGGCGCTCGACGATCCTCCCCAGGTCGGCCAGCTCGCCGTCGCGATCGGCAGCCCGCTCGGGTTTGCCCAGTCCGTCACGTCCGGCGTGGTCTCGGCAGTCGATCGCACCCTCGAGGTCGGAGGAACGCAGCTCGACGGCCTCATCCAGACGGACGCGCCCATCAATCAAGGCAATTCCGGTGGCCCGCTCGCCGACCGCGAGGGCAGGGTGATCGGGGTCAACGTCGCCATCGCCTCGTTCTCGGGCGGCAGCGACGGCCTCGGCTTCGCCGTTGCGATCGACAAGGCCGTGGAGATCGCGGATCGTTTCACCACGGCGGCTCCGCAGCCCGAGACGCTCGACCCCGGAGCGTCCCCGTTCTTCGACGATCCGAACGGGCTCTTCCCGCCCGAGCTTCGCGACCTGCTCGACCAGTTCTTCGGGGGGGACCCGTTCTCCGGTGACCCCTTCTCCGGCGAGGACCCGCTGCAGAGTCTTCCCGATCTCCTGAACGAGTTCTTCGGCGACGGCTCCGGGCTGCCTCCGGAGCTCCAGAACCTGCTCGACCAGCTCCTGGGAGAAGGATGATGATCGACGACCTGTCCAAACGCTCGGCGCAGCTCGAGCATGCGATGTTCGAGATGCGCCGGGTGGTGGTCGGTCAGGACCGGGTGCTGGAGCGGCTCATGGTGGCCCTCCTCGCCGGCGGCCACTGCCTCCTCGAGGGAGTCCCCGGGCTGGGCAAGACGCTCACGCTGCACACGATGGCGCGGGTGCTCGGCGGCACGTTCTCCCGCATCCAGTTCACGCCCGATCTGCTGCCGAGCGACATCACCGGCACCCGCATCTATCTGGCCTCCCAGGAGAAGTTCGACGTGGAGCCCGGGCCGGTGCTCGCCAACTTCGTCCTCGCCGACGAGATCAACCNNTGGCGACGCAGAACCCCATCGAGTCCGAGGGTGTCTACCCGCTGCCCGAGGCGCAGCGTGACCGCTTCATGATGCGGGTACCGGTCGGCTACCCGAGCGTCGACGAGGAGCGCGAGATCGTCCGTCGTATGGACGTCCTGGCCACGGCGGCGGAGCCGATCCTCGACCCGGACGACGTGCTCGGCATGCAGCAGGCCACGCGGTCGATCTTCGTCGACCAGAAGGTCGTCGACTACGCGCTCCGCATCGTCACCGCCACCCGCCGCCCTTCGGACCTCGGCATGCCCCAGCTCGAAGGGTTGCTCGAATACGGAGCGAGCCCCCGGGCGAGCATCGCGCTGATTCGGGGAGCGACGGCGATGGCGCTGCTTCGCGGCCGCAACTACGCGCTGCCCCAGGACGTCTACGAGATCGCCTACGACGTGCTCAACCACCGGGTCGTGCTCTCCTACGAGGCGCTCGCCGACGGCGTCAGCGTCGACGACGTCCTCGTGGAGCTGCTGTCCAAGATGCCGGCGCCGCGGATCTCGGTGAGCGAATCGCACGACGCCGTGCACTGGGCCGAGCCGGTGCCGACCCGCAGCACGCGCGGCGAGATGACGCCGCCCGCTGCGGCCGCGACCACGGGGGCCGGCGTGGACGCCCTTCCCGTCGCACCACCCGAGCTGGTGACACCGGCCTGGGCCGATGCCCCCGCCGCGGCGCCTGCCTTCGCCGGCGAGGCAGGAACGACGACTGCGCCGCTCGACGACACGCTCGAGCACGAGCACCGACCCGAGGCGACACCGGAAACGCCGTGATCGACGCCAGACGCCAGTCCGCGCTCCGGGGCCTCGAGCTCACTGTGCTCCGTCGCCTCGACGGCATCCTCCAGGGCGATTACCGCGGGTTGCTGCCCGGTCACGGTTTCGACCACGGCGAGGCTCGCCGGTACCAGCCCGGTGACGACGTGCGCCGCATCGACTGGAACGTCACCGCCCGCACCAACGAGCCGCACGTGCGCGACACCATCGCCGACCGTGAGCTGGAGACCACGCTCGTCATCGACTTGAGCGGCTCGATGTCGTTCGGCACGGCCCGGGAGGAGAAACGCGACACCGCCCTCGCCGCCGTTGCCGCCGTCGGCTTCCTCGTGGCCCGCGGCGGCAACCGGGTGGGCGGCATCGTGGCCGCCGGCAGCGAGACCACGCAGATCCATCCCCGCAGCGGACGGCGTCACCTGATGGGCGTCCTCGCCAAGATGCACGCCGTCGGCCGCGACACGGCCGCGGGCGATCTCGCCAAGGTGTTGATGGGCGCAGAGCGACTCGCCAAGCGGCGCGGCTTCGTCGCTGTCGTGTCCGACTTCATCGACGACGGTCCGTGGCCGGCCGCGTTGCGCGGCCTGGCCTCTCACCACGACGTGCTCGCCATCGAGGTGCTCGATCCGCGCGAGATGGCCCTTCCCGACGTCGGCACGATCACGATGACCGACCCGGAGACCGGCCGCACCCGGCTGGTCGACACGCGGCCGGCGACGGTGCGCAGCACGTACGCCGAGGCGGCAGTCGACCAGCGCAACCGCATCCGTACATCGATCCGCGGCACCGGCGCCGACCACCTGCGGCTGAGCACCGACCGTGACTGGGTGGGCGATCTCGTGCGTCATGTCGTGCTGCGTCGCGCCGGGCAGACCACCGGGAGGCGCCCGTGAGGTTCCTCGAACCGGCGCGGCTGGTGCTCCTCATCGTGCCGGCCCTGGTTGCGGTCGCTTACGTCGTCGTGCAGCGACGCCGCGAGAGGTATGCCGTCCGTTTCACGAATCTCGACCTTCTCGACAAGGTGGCCCCGGAGAAGCCGGGCTGGCGGCGCCATGCGCCGGCCATGGCGATGCTCGCCGGCCTCGTCATGCTGACGCTCGCCGTGGCCCGCCCCGCAACGGCCGTCCAGGTGCCACGCCAGCAGGCCACGGTCACCATCGCCGTCGACGTCTCCTTGTCGATGGAAGCCGACGACGTCGATCCCACTCGTATCGACGCCGCTCGTGAGGCCGCCAATGCCTTCCTCGATCTCGCCCCGGAAGAGTTGCAGGTGGGCATCGTGGCCTTCGCCGGCACTGCCGTTCCGGTGCTGACCCCCACCGTCGACCGTGCGCTGGCCAGGCTGGCGATCGAGCGGCTCACGCTCGGTGAGGGCACGGCGATCGGCGAGGGCATCTTCGCCGCCGTGCAACTCATGACCCTCGACGCGACGGGCGAACCCGTCGATCCACAGTCGGCCGACGGCGAGGCGGTTCCTGCCCAGGCGATCGTGGTGCTCTCGGACGGGGAGACCACGATGGGACGGCCCGACCTGGAGGCCGCGGAGGCGGCCTCGGATGCGGGGATCCCGGTGTGGACGATCTCGTTCGGCACCGCCGCAGGCGAGGTGGTGATCGAGGAGGAGCGCATCCCGGTCCCGGTGAACGAGGGAGCGCTGCGCGAGGTGGCGACTGCCACCGGGGGCGAGTTCTTCCAGGCCGCGACCGCGGACGAGCTCCAGTCGATCCTCGACGAGATCGGCTTCCGGGTCGGCGTGGAGGAGGAGGATCGCGAGATCACCGACTGGTTCGCCGGCGCCGGCCTGGTGCTGGCGCTGCTCGCCGCCGCCGGATCGCTCCTCTGGTTCTCTCGCCTCCCCTGACCCACGGCAACGTGTGGGGTCAGACGTCTGGGATCTGACGTCTGTCGTGGCGGTCGTTCGACCCATTCCACCGGACCGGCGTAAGGACTGGGGTCTCCGCGTGTCTCATCGATGTCGACGGCGGAACGGATTCTGCGGCCGGCGGGCCAACGAACGGACCAGGGGAACGGTGGGGGCTCAGGTAGGGGCGGCAGCGATGCCGATGGGCCTGAGGACACCGGAGGGCGATGCGAGGGGCTCCTGCGAGAGCCCCTCCATACCCTGCCACACGGACCTGAGCGCAGAGAAATCCCAGGATTTCCGAAGAAATTCGTCCAGAACGTGTAAGAAATCCGCCGCTCGTGTGTCTCACCTGTGTACACCGCAGAGATTTCGCCAGATAGGCGGGCCACCCGGTAGGACAAGCCGGGCCAGCAGGCGGAACGGGGCCCTCAGGGGCCCCTTTTCGCGTCCCCCGCGTCCGGGCTGCCCGTCACTCCTTGGACCTGAGCGAGCCGGCCACCGTGGGCGAGGTCCCCGGGACCGAAGGTGATTGGGGCTACGCTGCGCGGCCATGACGACGAGACGCCGCTGGGACGAGGAGGACGTGCTCGAAGCCTCCCGCCGCCCCGCATACCCGGCGCTCGAGGTTCGCCACGGCATGGTCCTCACCCACACCGGCTCACGGTTCACGGGGGCGGTGGCCGGTTTCTCGGCGGGGGACCGGGTCGTGCTGGTCGACGATCTCGGGCGCAGGGAGACGTTTCGGGCGTTCGACGGCGCCTTCGTCCACGAGGGCCGGCGGGTGGCATTGCGAGCGCCGGCAGAACCGGTGGAGGCGCCCCGTTCCCTCACCGCCTCGGGGTCCCTGGATGTCGGCGAGTCGCGGGCCCGAGTCGCCAGGGGGAGCCGGATCTGGGTCGAGGGGATCCACGACGCCGAGCTGATCGAGCATGTCTGGGGCTACGACCTGCGGGAGGCAGCAGTGGTCGTGGAACCGATGCACGGCGCCGACGCGTTGCCGGCGATGGTGGACGCGTTCCGTCCCGATCGGCGGAGGCGGCTCGGCATCCTCCTCGACCACCTGGTCGGCGGCTCCAAGGAGTCACGGATCGCCAGGGCTGTCGAGCATCCCCACGTGCTCGTCTGCGGGCATCCGTACGTCGACATCTGGCAGGCGATCAGTCCGCACGCTGCGGGCATCGGGGAATGGCCCGACGTGCCGCCGGGTGAGCCGTGGAAGGAGGGGACTCTGCGCCGCCTCGGCGCCGACGTCGAGCCCGGCCGCTTCTGGGCAGACGTCCTCGACCGTGTCACGTCGTACCGCGACCTGGAGACGCCGCTGGTCAACGCCGTCGAGCAGCTCATCGACTTCGTGACGGCGGGGGAGTAGGCGCGCGTCGGCCCGATGCTCGGCCTTGGCGGTGTTCCTGAGGGACCTGCGTGACGGCGACGGTCTTGCCGTCTCCTGTTGTTCAGGGTCCGCGGGTTGGGTGTGTGAAGGTGATGGTGCCGTCGGGGTTGCGGGTGATGGTCCAGCGGCTGTTGTGGATCAGGGTGTGGTGGCGTCGGCATAGCAGGACGAGGTTGTCAGGATTGGTTTGGCCGCCTTGGACCCACGAGAGAATGTGGTGTGCGTCGCACCATGCGGCGGTGCGGCGGCAGGAGGGGAATTGGCAATGCCGGTCGCGCATGGCGAGGGCCCGTCGCTGGGCAGGGGTGACGACACGCACGGTGCGTCCCATGTCCAA
Organism: Acidimicrobiia bacterium UBA6912; assembly: GCA_002450985.1. Classification (GTDB taxonomy): domain Bacteria; phylum Actinomycetota; class Acidimicrobiia; order Spongiisociales; family UBA5794; genus UBA6912. The sequence continues at coordinate 4 of DKBA01000131.1, read as the reverse complement.
CACG